>NZ_JBBEYH010000005.1:0-303521 GCF_050172695.1 Shinella sp. G-2
GGACTGGCGGCGCATCGCAACCCGCTACGACCGTTGCGCGCATACCTTCTTCTCGGCAATCTGCATCGCAGCCACCATCATCTTCTGGATCTAATCAATGAGTCCTGAGCCTAGGTCCTGCTGCCGCGCTTCGCCATGGCGATGGCCGTTTCCATGGCATCCTCAAGCCCTGTCTCGACATCCGGGCGGACGCCGACACCTTCCCAGTTGCCGCGGGTCACGGGATTTTCCGCCCGGCCCGTCGGCACGACGACGAAGAGGTCGGAACCGAGATCGTTGAGCCCGCCCGGATTGGCGCCGCCGCGCGTGACCGTGCCCACCACGTTCGCCCGCTGCAGGGCTTGCAGGTCATAGGCAAACTCCTCCCCTGCCGAATAGGTCTGCGGACCGACAAGCACATAGACGGGTTTGCCGGCATAGCGCACCGGCGTCGGCGAACTCCAGAACGATTCCGTCCGAAAGGTCGTGGTTCCGCGATTGCGCCAGACGAGGTCGTTGACATGGACGCGCACGCCCGGGTCGAGAAAGAAGCTGACGAGATAGGCGACGGAGGCCGGGTGCCCGCCGCCGTTTTCCCGCATGTCGATTATGAGGGCGCGCGTGTCCGACAGGCTGCGCATGGCCGCATCGGCCGCCGGATTGAAGATGTCGGGGGGAACGAACCGCTCCAGACGGATGTAGCCGATATCGCCGCCCAGCCGCCTTGCCTCGAAACCGGCATCCTCTGATCCGGCGGGCGTGGGCTGTTTGCCGAAGGGCGAGCCGAAGATCACCCGCACATGACTGTCCTTCGTGACCGCCCGGAGCTGCTCGGTCAGTAGCAATGCAAACCGGGCCGGATCGGTCGCGCCGGCATAGGCGTTTTCCGCCAGCGCCTTTTCCAGCATGTCCGCCGCTATCGCTCCCTTGTCCGGGAACACGTAGGCTTCGCGCATTTCCGCGGCGATGCCGCCGATGGTCTTCTGAATCGTCGCCCGATCGAGCACCGCGCCTTGCGCGACGGTGGGCGGCACGTCCGCCCTTGCCGCGGACGCGACCACAAGGAGGCTAGTTGCCGCGAGACAAGCGGCCAGGAAGGGGGAATGGCGGTGCGGCATCGGGCTCTCGCTTGGCGGATCGAAAGCCTATGGCAACCGCCAATTCCGGACGAAACTATGGCGAATGCAACGCCACGCCGAACCAGGGCCTGCAATGTCCCGGCAGCCATCCGAGGACCGGGGGTTCCCGCCGCGGGTCTGAAAACCGGCGGCGGGCAGCTTGCGAGGCCGGATCAGGCGTCGTTGTTGGAATGCGCCCAGTCGAAATAGAGGTCGCGGGCCTTGGCGGTGACGGGGCCGGGCTGGAGGTCGCGATCCTCGAGGCGCGTGACCGGCACGACCTTGGAATAGTTGCCCGAAGTGAAGATCTCGTCGGCGGCCTGGAAATCGGCCACGGTCAGCGTGGTCTCGACCACTTCGAAGCCCGCCTCCTTCAAAAGGCCGATGACACGCGAGCGGGTGATGCCGGCAAGGAAGGTGCGGTTGGCGGCCGGCGTGAAGACGACGCCGTCCTTGACCATGAAGATGTTGGACGAGGCCGTTTCGGCGACATTGCCCAGCATGTCGCGCACCAGCGCATTGTCGAAGCCGCGCTTCCTGGCTTCCACCAGCATGCGGGCATTGTTGGGATAGAGGCAGCCGGCCTTGGCGTCGGTCGGCATGCATTCCACCGTCGGGCGGCGGAAGGGCGAGACGGTCAGCGACGAACCGGCCGAGGGCGAGCCCATCGGCGCCTCGAAGAGGCAGAGCGCGAAGCGGGTCGATTCGGCATCCGGCGCGACGACGCTGAAGGAGCCGTGCTCGGCCCAGTACATCGGCTTGATGTAGATCGCCGTCTTGCCGTCGAACTTCTTGACGCCTTCCCAGGCGAGCCGCTCGATTTCCGCCGCATCGACCGTCGCCTTGAGGCCGAGCGCCTCGGCGGAGCGGTTTACGCGCTGGCAATGCAGGTCGAGGTCCGGCGCGATGCCGTCGAACCAGCGGGCGCCGTCGAAGACGGTCGAGCCGAGCCACATGGCGTGCGAGGTGGGGCCGATCAGCGGCGGGTTGCCGGATATCCATTCGCCATCCACGAAGGTCCAGGTGGCGGAGCGCGGTGCGGTATCGACTGGCATTTCTCAACTCCTTTTCGCCCATCAGGGGCCCATCAAGGCCGGGCCGGCGCGGCCGGTCAAGCGTGTCGTTGCCTTCGGCCAATGCGCGCCGCTTGTCCATTCAAGATGTTGAATGGGTGTATCAGGTCTTATCATGGGTGCCATTCTGGCAGCGCGCAAACGGTCATGCCATAGAAGAGGCATGATCGCAGAGCCCGCCATGCCGCACATCCGCCGCCTCACCGTCGACGACGTCGCGGCCTACCGCGCCATCCGCCTGGAAGCGCTGACCGAGGCGCCGGCCGCCTTCGCCAGCACGGCGGCGGATTTCGCGCTGCGTTCCGACGCGGCGCTGCGCGTGACGCTCGCCGAACTCATCCTCTTTGGCGCCTTCCGCAACGGCGAGCCGGTCGGCCTGATGGGCCTGATGCGCAACGGCTCCAGCAAGATGGCCCACCGCGCCACCGTCATCATGGTCTATGTGCGCGCCGACGAGCGCGGCCGCGCGCTGGCGGATGCGCTGCTGGCCACCGTCACCGAGCATGCCCGCGGCATGGGCCTGCGCCAGCTCGAACTTGCCGTGGCCGTCGAGAACGCGCCGGCGCTCGCCTTCTACCGCCGGCAGGGCTTTGCCGAAGTGGGACGCATTCCGGCGGGCTTCCTGCACGAAGGCCGCGAGATCGACGAAATCCTGATGATGCGCCGCATCACCTGACAGCGGGAGGACCACCATGCGCGCCATGTATTACGAAGCCTTCGAGGCGACACCGGAGATCCGCGTTCTACCCGATCCGACGCCGGCGCCGGGCGGCGTGGTGATCAAGGTGGAGGCGACAGGCCTGTGCCGCAGCGACTGGCACGGCTGGATGGGGCACGACCCGGACATAAGGCTGCCGCACGTGCCGGGCCACGAACTGGCCGGCAAAGTGGTGGCCGTCGGCAAGGCCGTGCGGCGCTTCCGCGAGGGCGAGCGGGTGACGGTGCCCTTCGTTTCCGGCTGCGGCCATTGCGGCGAGTGCCGCTTGGGTAACCAGCAGGTCTGCGAGGAGCAGTTCCAGCCCGGCTTCACCCATTGGGGCTCCTTTGCCGAATATGTCGCCATCGACCATGCCGACCACAATCTCGTGCACCTGCCCGAGGCGATCGACTATGCCACCGCCGCCAGCCTCGGCTGCCGCTTCGCCACCTCCTTCCGCGCCGTGGTCGACCAGGCGCGGGTGACGGGCGGCGAATGGGTGGCGGTGCACGGTTGCGGCGGCGTCGGCCTTTCCGCCATCATGATCGCCGCCGCCCTCGGCGCGAACCCCATCGCCATCGACATTTCGGCGGAAAAACTGGATTTCGCCCGGAAGATGGGCGCGGTGGCAACGATCGACGCCCGCGCGGTCGCCGATGTCGCCGAGGCGGTGCGCGAGATCACCGGCGGCGGGGCGCATGCCTCGGTCGACGCGCTCGGCTCGCCCGTCACCTGCTTCAACTCCATCAAGAACCTGCGCCGGCGCGGGCGGCATGTGCAGGTCGGCCTGATGCTGGCCGATCACGCCACGCCGCAGATCCCCATGGCGCAGGTCATCGGCCACGAGTTGGAGATCTACGGCAGCCACGGCATGCAGGCCTGGCGCTACGATGCCATGCTGGCGATGATCGAAAGCGGCAAGCTCGCCCCGCAGAAGCTGATCGGCCGGCATATCGGGCTGGAGGAGGCCGTGCCGGCGCTGATGGCGATGGACAGGGCGACGGATCTCGGAATCAGCGTGATCACGCGGTTCTGAGGGCGCACCAATCGATTGACATTCCCCGTCCGATACCCGCCAATCGACCGTGACAATGCCAGGAGGAATCGCAGATCATGTCCCATGCCGCCTATGTCTTCGACGCCTATGGCACGCTGTTCGACGTGCATGCGGCGGTGCGCCGCCATGCGGGGGATGTGGGGCCGAACTACCAGATCTTCTCCGAGATCTGGCGCGCCAAGCAGCTCGAATATTCCTGGACGCGGGCGCTGATGGGCGCCTATGCCGATTTCTGGCAGCTCACCGAACAGGCGCTCGACTATACCTTCAAGCGCATCGGCGGCGTCGATCCGGGGCTGCGCCAGAAGCTGCTCGACGCCTACTGGAAGCTCGACTGCTATCCGGAAGTGCCGGCAGTGCTGAAGGCGCTCAAGCAGCGCGGCGCGCATATCGCCATCCTCTCCAACGGCTCGCCCGCCATGCTCGCCTCGGCGGTCAAGAACGCCGCGCTCGACACCGTCATCGACGACATCTTCTCGGTGGACGCGCTGAAGACCTACAAGACCGCCCCCGCCGTCTACGATCTCGTGACGACGAACTACCGGCTCTATCCCGAGGCGGTCTCCTTCCAGTCCTCCAACCGCTGGGACATTGCGGGCGCGACGAAATTCGGCTTCCGCACCGTCTGGATCAACCGCTCCGACATGCCGGACGAATATTTCGATCTCGGCCCGGCGCTCATCCTGCCGACGCTGGAGAGCCTGTAATGGCCTGGTCAGCCGCGCAATATCTGAAGTTCGAGGACGAACGCACCCGTCCGGCCCGCGACCTCATCGCCCAGGTGCCGGCCGATCTCGTCGCCGGCACGGTCTACGATCTCGGCTGCGGCCCGGGCAATTCGACGGAGCTGCTGGTCAGGCGTTTTCCCGGCCGGGGCGTGCGCGGCGTCGACAATGCCGCCGACATGCTGAAGGCCGCGCGAGAGCGCCTGCCGGGCGTCGATTTCGTCGAATGCGACCTTGCCGCATGGAAGCCGCACGAACCGGCCGCCCTGCTCTTCGCCAATGCCGTCTTCCAGTGGCTGCCGGACCATGTGGCGCTGCTGGCAAAGGCCATGGAGGGGCTGCGCCCGGGCGGCGTGCTCGCCGTGCAGATGCCCGACAACATCACCGAACCCTCCCATCTGCTGATGGAGGAAAGCGCGCTTTCCGGCCCCTGGCGCGCGGCCTTCGCGAACGGCACGCCGCGCCGCAACGCCCTGCCCGCCCTCGCCGCCTATTTCGACGCCCTCGGCCCCGGCGCCGCCCGCGTCGACGTCTGGCACAGCGTCTACTACCACCCGATGGCGGATGCGGCCGCCATCGTCGAATGGGTCAAGGGCACGGGCCTTCGCCCCTATCTCGACCGCATTCCCGCCGAACACCAGGCCGCCTTCCTCGCCGACTACGAGGCCCGCCTCGCCAAGGCCTATGCGCCGATGGCGGACGGACGGCGGCTGCTGCGCTTCCCGCGGATCTTCATCGTGGCGGTGAAGGCCTGATCGTTTCGGCGGCGCGCGGGGTTGCCGGGGGCCGCCGCGTGCCGTCCCTCAAATCTTCTCCACCAGAAAATCGATGAACGCCCGGATGCGGGCGGCGAGATGCTCGTGGCCGGCAAAGACGGCGTGGACGGTTTCGATGTCGCCGGGGTTGCGCGCCTCCAGCACCGGGACCAGCGTGCCGGCGGCGATGTCGGGCTCGACATGGAAACGGCCGATGCGGCCGAGGCCGAGACCGTCGAGGCAGAGCTGGCGCAGGATCGCGCCGCTGGAAACCAGCATGTTGCCCGTCGCCTCGACAGTTTCGACGGATTGGCCGTCCTCGGAGAGGAAGGGCCAGTCGTCCATGGCGCGGCGGAAATTGAAGCGCAGGCAATTGTGCGCGGCAAGCTCGGCCGGGTGCCGCGGCGTGCCGTGGCAGGCAAGATAGGCGGGCGCAGCGATGACGACCTTGCGGCTGTCCAGCAGCTTGCGCGCCTTCAGCGATGAATCGCGCAGCGGGCCGGAGCGGATGGCGACGTCGGCGCGCTCGCCGATCACGTCGATCACGCCGTCCGTCAGCGTCAGGTCCAGCTCGATTTCCGGATAGAGCGCCAGGAAATCCGGCAGCAGCGGCAGGATGTAGCGCTCGCCGAAGCCGACCGAGGCATTGACCCTCAGCGGCCCGCGCGGCACCACCTTCGCCCCTTCCGCAACGATGCGCTCCGTCTCGGCGATCTCCGCCAGGATGCGCCGCGCCCTTGCAAGATAGACCTCGCCTTCCGGCGTCAGTTCCAGCCGGCGCGTGGTGCGCACGAGGAGGCGCGCGCCGAGCCGGTCCTCGATGCGGGTGACGAGCTTGCTGACGGCCGAGGGCGACAGGCCCAGCTTGCGCCCCGCGGCGGAAAAGCTCTTCAGCTCCGCCGCCAGCACGAAGACCTCCATTTCGCCGGCCCGGTTGTCCATGGGATCACCTGTGAATTGACTTCACATATGCTTATCCACTTCTCCCGATTAACGCGCAAGTCGCCTCGCCCCATATTCCGCCCCGAACCTCAACACCACCCAACAGGACGCCCGGCACCGGGCGCGGGGATTTCGACCATGCCACTTGCCCTCTTTGCCCTCACCGTCGCGGCCTATGCCATCGGCACCACGGAATTCGTGATCGTCGGCCTCCTGCCGACCGTCGCCTCCGACCTCCACATCACCCTGCCGCTCGCCGGCCTCATCGTTTCCGTCTATGCACTCGGCGTCACCTTCGGCGCGCCCGTGCTGACGGCCCTCACCGGAAAGCTCGGCCGCAAACCGCTGCTTCTTGGCCTCATGGCCCTTTTCATCGCCGGCAATGCGCTGGCCGCGCTCGCGCCGAGCTACGGCATGCTGCTGGCCGGCCGCGTGCTTTCGGCCTTCGCGCATGGCGTCTTCTTCTCCGTCGGTGCCACCATCGCGGCCGATCTCGTCGCACCCGACAAGCGCGCCTCCGCCATCGCCATGATGTTCATGGGCCTGACGGTCGCCATCGTCACCGGCGTGCCGCTCGGCACCTTCATCGGCCAGACTTTCGGCTGGCGCGCCACCTTCTGGGCCGTCGCCGGGCTCGGCGTCGTGGCCCTCGCCGCCATCGCCTTCCTGCTGCCGGCGAACCTGCGCCGCGAAACGCCCGCCAGCCTGATGGAGCAGGTGCGCGTGCTCGGCTCCGGCCGCCTGCTGATCGTCTTCGCCATGACGGCGCTCGGCTATGGCGGCACCTTCGTCACCTTCACCTTCCTTTCGCCGCTCCTGCAGGAGGTCACCGGCCTTTCCGCCAACACCGTCAGCCTCGTGCTGGTGCTCTATGGCGCGGCCATCGCCCTCGGCAACGTCATCGGCGGCAAGGTGGCCGACCGCGATCCCGTCAGGGCGCTCGTCGTGCTCTTCGCCCTGCAGGCCGCCGTGCTGGTCATCCTGACCTTCACCGCGCCCTCGCCGTTCCTCGCGCTCGTCACGCTGGCCGCGCTCGGCTTCCTGTCCTTCGCCAATGTGCCGGGCCTGCAGCTCTATGTCGTCGACATGGCCAGGCGTCACCGCCCGGCCGCCGTGGACGTCGCCTCGGCGCTCAACATCGCCGCCTTCAACCTCGGCATCGCGGCCGGCGCATGGATCGGCGGTCTGGTCGTCGCCTCGCCGCTCGGCCTCGGCGCAACGCCCTGGATCGGCGCCATCCTCGTTGCGGGCGCGCTCGGCCTGACGCTGGCCAGCGGCGCGCTCGACCGGCGCGAGCGCAGCCAGCCGGACGCCGCCTGCCAGCTGGCCTGAAACCCTTCCCCCTGCCGGAGCGTTCCTCCCGAAGCTCCGGCGCCCATCGAAAGGAGACTCCCATGAAAACCGTCAACGCCAATGGCGCCCATATTCCCCAGCTCGGCTTCGGCACCTTCCGCATGCCGGACGCCGAGGTGCTCGCCATCCTGCCCAAGGCCCTTCAGGGCGGCTTCACCCATGTCGACACCGCGCAGATCTACGACAACGAGGCGGCGGTCGGCACGGCCATCCAGCAGTCCGGCATCGCGCGGGAAAATATCTTCCTCACCACCAAGGTCTGGGTCGCCAATTACGGCCGGGACCGCTTCGCCGCCTCCGTGGAGGAGAGCCTTTCCAGGCTGAAGACCGACCATGTCGACCTTCTGCTGCTGCACTGGCCGAACGAGACCGTGCCGCTGGAGGTGCAGATCGGCGAACTCAACGCCGCGCGCGAGCGCGGCCTTGCCCGGCATATCGGCATCAGCAACTTCAACACCGCGCAGATGGCCGAGGCCGTGCGCCTCAGCACCGCGCCGCTCGCCACCAACCAGGTCGAGTATCATCCCTATCTCGATCAGATGAAGGTTCTGGAGGCCGCCGAGACCTATGGCATGGCGCTGACCGCCTATTACGCCATGGCCGACGGCAGGGTGCCGAACGACCCCGTGCTGCGCGAGATCGGCGCGGCGCATGGCAAGTCGGCCGCGCAGGTCGGCCTTCGCTGGCTGATCCAGCAGCCGGACGTGGTGGCGCTCACCAAGACCGCGACGGAAAGCCGGCTTGCCGAGAACCTCGCGCTGTTCGATTTCACGCTGACGCAGGACGAGATGACGCGCATCCACCGCCTTGCCGGCCCGAACGGCCGCATCGTCAGCCCGGACGGCCTTGCCCCGGCCTGGGACGTCGCCGCCTGATGTTCTCGGCGGGGCTGTCGCCCCGCCGGTCTCTATCAAGGGTGTAGCCGGCTTTTCAAAAGCCGATCTCTCTCAAAGGTATGGCCGGCTTTTCAAAAGCCGGACCGGCGGGTCTGCCGCCCGCCGGTCTCTCTCAAAAAAGGTGCCCGGCTTTTCAAAAGCCGGCCGGCGGGGCTGCCGCCCCGCCGGTCTCTATCAAGGGTGTAGCCGGCTTTCCAAAAGCCGGCCGGCCGGATATGGGTGATGCGCCGCCTCGCATGCGGCAGGGAGCCCCTAATGCAGTCCTCGTCTTCAGCCGTCTTCTCGCCGGACTGGCCGGCTATCGTCGCCGTTGTCCTCGGCGCGACCGCCTTTTCGGTGGCGCAGGGGCTCACCTATCCGCTCGTCTCGCTGACGCTGGAGGCGCGCGGCTTCTCCCCCTCGATGATCGGCTTCAACGCCATCGCCTATGCCGCCGGCATGGGCGCCTCGACGCTGCTCATCGGCAGCCTCACCACGCGCTGGCGTGCGGACCGGCTGATCATCGCAAGCCTCATCGTCTGCTCGATGTGCCTTGCCACCTTCGCCGCCTCCTCGTCCTTCACGGTGTGGCTCGTCGCCCGCTTCCTGCTCGGCTTTTTCGCCAGCGTCATCTTCATGCTGGGCGAGGCCTGGCTCAACGCCGCCTGTCCGGACCGGCTGCGCGGCCGCGTCTCCGGCCTCTACGGCGCCGGCATCTGCGCGGGCTTTGCCGCCGGGCCGCTCGCCATTCCGCTGCTCGGCAGCGAGGGCGGGCTCGGCTTCGCGCTGACGGCCGTCTATCTCGCCATCGTCGCCTTCGCGACGGGCATGCTGATGTTCTCCACGAAGACGGTGCCGGAGCCTTCGTCCAACGGCGAACTCCTCCGCTTCTTCAAGGCCGCGCCGCTGCTGGTGGGCATGGTCTTCGTCTTCGGCTTCGCCGATATCGCGGCGATCTCGGCCATGCCGGTCTATTTCGTGAAGATGGGCTACAGCCAGTCCTTCGCCGCCGTCAGCGTGACGGTGCTGGCCCTGCCCACGGCCATCGCACAGCCCTTCATCGGCGTGCTGCTCGACAAGCTGCCGCGCGAGCGCGTGGCGCTGGCCGCCGTCAGCGTCGCGGCGGCCAGCTACCTCATCCTGCCGCTGGTGCAGTCGGAAATCGCCATCCTCACGGTCTTCGCCATCATGGGCGGGGCCGCCTTCTCGCTCTATACCTGCGCCCTCACCATGCTCGGGGAGCGGCACAGCGGCTCCATGCTGGTGGCCGGCAGCGCGGCCTTCGCGCTCGCCTATTCGGTCGGCAGCGGCGCGGGCTCGGGCCTGACGGGCGCCATCATGGATGCGGGCGGGCCGCAGGCCGGGCCGATCTCCGTCGGCCTCGGCCTGTCCGCCTTCACCGCCGCGCTGATCTTCGCGCGGCGGCGGTAACGGCCGTGGCGGTTCCGCAGGACAGGGACGCGCTGCTTGCCGCCATCCGCCTCGAATTCGGCAAGCTGACGGCGGTGCTGGCGGAGGTTCCGCCCGACCGCCTCCACGAGCGCAGCATGGAGGGGCATGCCAGGGGCACGACGATGAGCCCCTTCGATCTCGTCGCCTATCTCACCGGCTGGAACGAACTGGTGCTGAAATGGCTGGAGCGGGACGCCGCCGGCAAGGATATCGATTTTCCGGAAACCGGCTTCAAGTGGAATGAACTCGGCAGGCTCGCCGGCAAGTTCTACGCCGATTACGAGAGGATCGCCTATCCGCAACTCGCCGCGCGGCTGCAGGCCGCGAGCGGCAGGATCGTCGCCTTCCTTGAAAGCACGGATGACGCGGCGCTCTATGGCCGGCCCTGGTACGGGAAATGGACGATGGGCAGGATGATCCAGTTCAACACGTCATCGCCCTATGCCAATGCGCGTGGCCGCCTGCGCAAGTGGCTGAAAGCCCGCACGTAGCGCGGCAAAGCGGCATCGCACCGGTGAGCCGCAAAGGCTCGGGGCGGGAGCCATCCCGCGCGGACGCGGGATGGCGAAAGCAGGGATCAGACGAACTGGCTGAGGCCCGGAACCGAGGCGACGACTTCGTCGACCACGTCGTTGCCGGCATGTTCGCGGGCGACCGCGATGGTTTCCTTGGCAAGGCCGGTGATTTCGCCCATGCCGAGGCCCTGGCTCATCAGCTGCTGGGCGAGGGCCATGACGCCGCCGCCACCGCCGATGGCGCTCATCAGGCTGCCGAGCAGGCCGCCCTTGCCTTCGCCTTCGCCATTGTACTGGGCGACGAGATCGGAAGCACCCGGAATGGCCTCGATCATCCGGGCGACCGGGCCGTCGGCGGCTTCGCGCTGCAGGAAGCCGAGCATCATGCCGATGGCCTTTTCAGCCAGAGCCGCGTCGATGCCGACAGCTTCGGAAACGCGGGAGACGAGATCGTTCATGGAAAATCCTCCGATGGAATTGACGTTGACGTCAAGGTAAATGAATTCTTCGGCAAACTCAAGCCGGCACGTCGCGCATATCGAGGAAGGGCCGGGCCCTGAAAGCGTGTTGTTCCCGTGCCGGACTATCCTTATAACCTGCGTGAGACGATTCAATGAAAACATGGCCGAAGCGACGCTTGGCCGCGAATCGCCAGGACCGGCAGCCAGGGAGTTTCAACGTGGCGGATTCCATTCTTCAGGACGGAAAACTCTATATCGGCACCAGCCGCAAGCCGGACGATACGAACAACAAGCCCGAATATCTGGAGCTGAAGTTCGGCAATCGCCACGGCCTCGTCACCGGCGCCACCGGTACGGGCAAGACCGTGACGCTGCAGATCCTCGCCGAGGGCTTTTCCAATGCCGGCGTGCCGGTCTTCTGCGCCGACGTGAAGGGCGACCTTTCGGGCATCGGCGCGATGGGCGAGGCGAAGGACTTCCTGCAGAAGCGCGCCGACCAGATCGGCCTCACCCCTTACGAGTTCCAGGAATTCCCGGTCATCTTCTGGGACCTCTACGGCGTGAAGGGCCACCGGGTGCGCACCACCATCTCCGAGATGGGTCCGCTCCTGCTCTCGCGCCTGATGAACGCGACGGACGCGCAGGAAGGCGTCATCAACATCGCCTTCAAGATCGCCGACCAGGGCGGCCTGCCGCTGCTCGACCTGAAGGATCTGCAGGCGCTGCTGAACTATATGGGCGAGAACGCCTCGGCGCTCTCCAACCAGTTCGGCTTCATCTCCAAGGCCTCGGTCGGCTCGATCCAGCGCGAGCTTCTGATCCTCGAACAGCAGGGCGCCGAGCAGTTCTTCGGCGAGCCGGCGCTGAAGATCTCCGACATCATGCGCACCACCAATGACGGGCGCGGCGCGATCTCGGTGCTCGCCGCCGACAAGCTGATGATGAACCCGCGCCTCTACGGCACCTTCCTGCTGTGGATGCTCTCGGAGCTGTTCGAGGTGCTGCCGGAAGTGGGCGACCCGGACAAGCCCAAGCTCGTCTTCTTCTTCGACGAGGCGCATCTTCTCTTCAACGATGCGCCGAAGGTGCTGGTCGAGCGCGTCGAGCAGGTCGTGCGCCTCATCCGTTCCAAGGGCGTCGGCGTCTATTTCGTCACGCAGAACCCGCTCGACGTGCCGGAAACCGTGCTCGCCCAGCTCGGCAACCGCGTGCAGCATGCGCTGCGCGCCTATACGCCGCGCGAGCAGAAGGCGGTGAAGACCGCCGCCGACACCTTCCGCCCCAACCCGGATTTCGACTGCGCCACCGTCATCACCAATCTGGGCACCGGCGAGGCGCTGGTCTCCACGCTCGAAGGCAAGGGCGCGCCCTCCATGGTGGAGCGCACCCTCATCCGCCCGCCGGCCTCGCGCCTCGGCCCGGTCACGGATGCCGAACGTCAGGACATCATGAAGGTCAGCCCCGTCGCCGGCCTCTATGACGAGGACTTCGACCGCGAATCCGCCTACGAAATCCTCACCGCCCGCGCCAAGAAGGCCGCCGATGCCGCCGCCGCGCAGGAACAGGCGGCAGCGGAAGAAGCCAACCAGCCCGCCTCCGGCGGCAGCCGCTGGACCCTGCCCGGCTTCGGCGACGAAGAGCCGGCCGCGCCCTCCGCCCCCAAGCAGGCCAAGCCCCGCGCCGGCTACCAGCGCGAGACGGTGGCGGAAGCGGCCATGAAGTCCGTCGCCCGCACCGTGGCCTCCTCCCTCGGCCGCGCGCTGGTGCGCGGCATCCTGGGAAGCCTGCGGCGGTAGGAACCGCCCCGACGATTTGCCTTCCCCGCTGCGGCATGCCTCGCAGCGGGAAGCGCCGCCCGTCAGCCCCTCTCCTCCATCAAGCCGGACCCGATCCGGCATCTCGCCGCCGCGTCCACGCGGGGAGAGAACGTCCCCTATCCGTTGCAACGTTCCCCGACGCGGCCAGACATTTCGTGCCCGTATCCGCCCCCGTTGCCAATCCGCCCGGCCGGTGTTATCTCTCCCTCGTTCGCAACCCCGTAAGAGAGGACTGTGCCGTGAAGCTCGACTTCCTGCCAAATCGCACGCATGGTCCTGATTCTGCCCTGCAAATGCGTTTGCAGGGCTGATCGGAACGAACCTTACTCTTCTGGTCTGCCTTGTCCGGCGATGCGGCCTGCCGCGTCGAATTTTCTTGCCCTTCGCGTGATCGACGGCCGATGCCGCGCCGCGGGGCTGACAGGACCAGAGATTTTTCATGTCGCTCATCAATATCCGTGCGCTCGGCGTCACGCTGTCCACCCCGCTCTTTGCCAATCTCAACCTTTCGGTGGCCGCCGGCGACCGGATCGGGCTCGTGGCCGCCAACGGGCGCGGCAAGTCCACGCTGCTCAAATGCATCACCGGCGATTTCGAGCCGACGACGGGCGAGATCACCCGGGCCCGCGGCCTTACCGTCGGGCACATGGAGCAGAACCTGCCCGCCGGTCTCGAGACCCAGACGTTTCGCGAGGCGGTGCTGGGCGCCCTCACGCCCGACCAGCAGGAAAACGAGAGCTGGCGCGCCGATGTGACGCTCGAGGAGCTGGAGGTGCCGGAGGCCCTGCGCGAGCGCCGGCTCGACGCGCTCAGCGGCGGCTGGCAGCGCATCGCGCTCATTGCCCGCGTGCGCGTCGGCGAGCCGGACGTGCTGCTGCTCGACGAGCCGACCAACCATCTGGATCTCGAAAAGATCGCCCGGCTGGAAGGCTGGCTCGCCACGCTGCCCCGCGACATGCCGGTCCTCATCTCCAGCCACGACCGCGCCTTCCTCGATGCCGTGACGAACCGCACCCTCTTCCTGCGCCCCGAGCGCTCGCAGCTCTTCGCCCTGCCCTATTCCCGCGCCCGCGCGGCGCTGGACGAGGCGGACGCGGCGGAGGAGCGGCGCTTCGAGAAGGACATGAAGGCGGCGCAGCAGCTTCGCCAGCAGGCGGCCAAGCTCAACAATATCGGCATCAACTCGGGCAGCGACCTCCTGGTGGTGAAGACCAAGCAACTGAAGGAACGGGCCGAGCGCATCGAGGATGCGGCAAGGCCCGCCCATCTGGAGCGCTCGGCCGGCGCCATCCGTCTCGCCAATCGCGGCACCCATGCCAAGGTGCTGGTGACGCTGGAGGATGCGGCGGTGGAAACGCCGGATGGCGCCCTCCTCTTCCGCACCGGCCCGAAGTTCATCTGCCAGGGCGACCGCATCGTGCTGCTCGGCCTCAACGGCACCGGCAAGACGCGGCTGGTGCGCCTGCTGCGGCAAGCGATCGAGGGGGCTGGCGCGCCCGGCGTCAAGCCGACGCCCTCGCTGGTGCTCGGCTATGGCGACCAGGCGCTGTCGGACCTTGCGGACGAGGAGACGCCGCACGGCACCATCATCCACCGCTTCGACATCGGCGACCAGCGGGCGCGCAGCCTGCTGGCCGGCGCGGGGCTGTCCATCGAGATGCAGGGGCGGCCGGTCGGCCAGCTCTCCGGCGGGCAGAAGGCGCGGCTCGGCATGCTGGTGCTCCGGCTCACCGACCCGAATTTCTACCTGCTGGACGAGCCGACCAACCATCTCGACATCGAGGGGCAGGAAGCGCTGGAACGTGAACTGACGGACCAGCAGGCAAGCTGCCTCATCGTCTCGCACGACCGCGCCTTCGTGCGGGCGGTGGCGAACCGGTTCTGGCTGATCGAGAAGCGGCGGCTCGTCGAGGTGGACGGGCCGGAGAACTTCTTCGCCGAAGCGGCGCTGTAGTCCACCGGAAGGGCATCACCTCTTGTTTTGCGCATTGTCTGGCGCCGAAGCGATGCCGCTCCGACTGGAAATGCTCTAACCTGACGCGGCGATGCGCGGGTCGGCGCGAAAATCGTCGCGCGAAAAGCCGATGCGCCTTGGCGGGTGGTCGCAGAGCGCCTGCACGCCGAGGCCCGAAAGCCGGATGCGCCAGGTCTGGCGCTCCACGGGCCTCGGAGCGGCAAAGCCGGTGGCCGTCAGCAGCGCCATGTTGGTGCCGGCGGCGGGATCGCGCACCGAGCGGTAAAGGATGGCGGCGATATCCGCCGTCCTTGCCCCGTCCGCCAGCGCCTGGCAGGCGGCATAGTCGGTCGGATGCGTCCAGTGCGCGGCGTCGCGGGAAAGCGGGGGAAGCGTGAGGTCGATGCTCCTTTCCGTCGCGATGGCGGCGGAAAAGGCGGTGTAGTCGGCGGCATTGCCCGGCAGCGGGGTCGCGGGCGATTCGGCGAAGAAGAGCAGCCGGTAGAAGGCCATTTCGGCAAGCGCCGTCTCCACCGAGAGCGCCGCGTAATAGACACCCAGCGTGCGCCCCGCCCTGCGGAAGCGCGAGCCGTAGGGATAGACCGCGCCATAGCGGAAGGGTGTCGCCAGCAGATAGTCGAGCCCGGCGCATTCGGCCGGCAGCACCGGTTTGCTCTCTTCCAGCAGGTCTTCCAGCAGGGCCTGTTCGTCCAGGGTGTCGACGAGCTTCAGGGTCGAGACGCGGTGCTGCGCCTCGACGAACCGCCAGACGGGCCCCGCGAAGGGCCGCGCCTCAGACGAGAGCGCGGCGGGCGTCCAGATAGGCAAGGACATCGACAAGGCCGGTAACGGAAACGATGCAATCGACGGGGCGCGCGCGCAGCACGGTGTTGTCGGCCGTCATCCAGGCGCGGGCGACGGTCTCGTCGCCGCCGGTGATGGCGTCCAGCGAGCGGAACAGGCGCACCAGCAGCACGGCGAGCTCGAAGGGCTTCGTGCCGCGCTCCAGCAGCACGTCCTGTCGCTTCAGCCGCGAGACGGTGGCCTCGGAAACGCCGATGACCGCGGAGAGCAGACGCGCCGTCAGGCCCAGCCGGTCCGCCGCATTGACGGCCGCCTTGGTGAGCACGATGCCTTCGGCATTGGCCTGCGGGACGGGTTTGCGCTGCATGACGCGATCTCCTTTCATGGGAAAGAATATAGTCTCTATTTTTCCCATGACAAGATGCGCGATCAGGCAGCGGCTTTCATCTCGATGATCTGGATGAGATTGCCGCAGGTATCGTCGAAGACCGCCATGCGCACCGGCCCGGCATCCATCGGCGCCTGGGTGAAGGAGACGCCGAGCGACAGCAGCCGCTGGTGTTCGCCATCGACGTCATCGACCATGAAGGAGGTAATGGGAATGCCATCCGCCACGAGTGCGCTCTTGTAGGGCCCGACGGCCGGATGGCCGCTCGGCTCGAGCAGCAGTTCGGTGCCCTCGGGGTTTTCGGGCGAGACGACGGTGAGCCAGCGGTCCTCGCCGATGGGCACGTCATGCTTCACCCGGAAGCCCAGCACGCGGGTATAGAAGTCCTCGGCCTTCTCCTGGTCGTCCACGGGGACGCTGGTGATGTAGATGCGCATGGTCTTCTCCTCCTACAGATGGTTGCCAAGCCACGCCTCGACGGCGGCGCGCAGCGGGCCGGCATCCAGCGTGTGGAACTTTGTGCGCCCCGACCATTCGATGCACACGATGCCCGCCTTTTCCAGCATGTCGAGATGCTGCGTCACGGCCTGCCGCGACAGCGTCGCGCCGTCCTCGGCGAAGGACTGGGCGCAGATCTCGAACAGCGACTGGCGCGGGCGGGCGCGCAGGCGATCGATGATCCTGCGGCGCGTGGGATCGCCGAGCGCCTTGAAGACGCGGTCGAGGTCGTCGTCGGTCATGCGGGAGAATATGCAATAGAATTATTGCATGTCAAGGGCGACCATGGCGTAGAGGGCGCAAGCGAAAGACCCGGATGCAGGGGACATCCGGGCCTTCGGGGAGGTCAGTCGGCGTAACGCTTACTTGCAGACCTTGATCTTCTTGATGATGACGTTGCCGTAGTAGTCGTAGGACTTCACCTTCTTGATGAAGCAATGCGGCTTGTAGCCGTAGCTGTAGTAGCCGGCCTGCGAGGGGGCGGCGAAGGAAACGGCGGCGACGAGGGCGATGGTGGCGGAAACGATGATCTTGCGCATGGGGTCTCTCCTGATCGGTTAAGGATGAGCCTCTCTCATCCGGTGATCAGAAGGTCTCACATCGCCCCTTCCACCGCTGTTCCGCAGGGAACATGGCAAAAACCACGGCGCCAAAACTACAGCGCCAGAACCACAACGCCAAAACTACAGCGCTTGAGCGACCAGCCGGACGCCGGCGCAACCAAGAATAAGCACATTCTAAATTTAATTAATGCTTAAATAAAATCACTCTACCCTTGCCCATCCCAGAGTCCCGAACGGCAGGGCCTTCCCATGAAAATATCGACAAAACTCGGTGCAGTGACGCTCTTCCTGACGCTGCTGCTCGCCGGCGCCATTCTGTCCACCTATCTGGTGCTCAACGCCATGTCGGCGTCGATGAGCACCATCGTCGTCGACCGGCTGGTGCCCGCCGCCAGCCTCAAGAAGGTCGGCGATCTCTACGCGGTCAACATCGTCGACACCGCCCACAAGGTGCGCAGCGGCGCGCTCGCCTGGGAGGAGGGCTACCGGCTGAACAGCGAAGCGGTGGCGACGATCCAGACGCTCTGGGACGCCTATGCCGCCACCTATCTCACCGACGAGGAGCGGGCGCTGGCCGGCCAGATGACGGCCGAAATGCAGAAACAGGCCGCCAGCATCGACGACCTGCTCGCCATCATGAAGGCCAAGGACAAGGCGGCGCTCGACGCCTATGTCGAAACCCGGCTCTACCCGACCATCGATCCGATCGGCACCTATGTGGCGGCGCTGATCGACCTGCAGATCCGCGTCGGCCAGGAGGAATTCGCCGCCGCCAGCGCGAACAAGCAGACGAACCTGCTCCTGCTTTCGCTCTTCGGCGCGGTGGCGCTCGTCGTCTCCGCCCTCTCCTTCTGGATCATCGTCGCCGGCGTCTCGCGTCCGCTCAATGCCATCACGCGGATCATGCAGACGCTGGCCGGCGGCACCACGGATTTCGAGGTGCCGTTCCGCCGCCGCAAGGACGAGATCGGCAGCATTGCCGGCGCGGTGGAAGTGTTCCGCGGCGCGGCCATCGACAAGCGGCGGCTGGAAGCGGAGGCCGAGGCCGCGCGCCTTCAGGCCGAGGCCGACCGGGTGCGCCTGCAGGAAGAGGCGGAAGCCGCCGCGCAGAAACGCCTGCGGGAGGCGACATCCGGCCTTGCCGGGGGCCTGCGCCGGCTGGCGGCGGGCGATCTCTCCTTCCGGCTGAACGAACCCTTCGCGCCCGATTTCGAGCAGTTGCGCAGCGACCTCAACGCCGCGGTCGGCCAGCTCGGCGAGGCGCTTGCCGCCGTCGCCCAGTCGGTCGATGAAATGGATACCGGCACGCGGGAAATCAGCACCGGCTCGGATGCGCTCTCCAAGCGCACGGAACAGCAGGCCGCCTCGCTGGAAGAGACCGCCGCCGCGCTCGACGAGATCACCGCCAATGTCGCCAACTCGACGCGCCGGGCGGAGGAAGCCCGCGCCGTGGCGGTGGAGGCCAACGGCTCGGCCGCCCGCTCCGGCACCGTGGTTGCCAATGCGGTCGACGCCATGCAGCGCATCGAGCAATCCTCCGGCCAGATTTCCAGCATCATCGGCGTCATCGACGAGATCGCCTTCCAGACCAACCTTCTGGCGCTGAATGCCGGCGTCGAGGCGGCGCGCGCCGGGGAAGCCGGCAAGGGGTTCGCGGTCGTCGCGCAGGAGGTGCGCGAGCTTGCCCAGCGTTCCGCCAAGGCGGCCAAGGAGATCAAGGACCTCATCCGCAATGCGGAGGCGGAGGTGCGCAACGGCGTGACGCTGGTCAGCGAGACCGGCACGGCGCTGCAGGCCATCGGCGGCCATGTCGCGACGATCAACCAGCATATGGAGGCGATCGCCGTCTCCGCCCGCGAACAGTCCGTCGGCCTTTCGGAAATCAACACCGCCGTCAACCAGATGGACCAGATGACCCAGCAGAACGCCGCCATGGTGGAGGAGAGCAATGCCGCCTCCGCCACGCTGGTCACGCAGGCCGACCGGCTGCGCACGCTGATCGGCCGTTTCGCGCTCGGCCAGCCGGTTCGCCAGGCGCAGTCGGCGCCGCAGCAGGTCGTCCGGGCGGCCCGGCCGCGCCTTGCCGGCAACACGGCGCTGAAGGCGGAGAGCTGGGAAGAATTCTGAGACCTTCCCCTCACGCAAAAGGCCATAGAAAAAAGGCCGCCCGGAAACGCTCCGGGCGGCCTTTTCATGTGTGCGATCGCTTGGACGGATCAGGCGACGGTCGTCTTGACGTCGAGATTGCCGCGCGTGGCGTGGCTGTAGGGGCAGACGACATGCGCCTTCTTGACGAGGTCTTCGACCACGGCCTTGTCGACGCCGGGGACGGACACTTCGAGGGCTGCTTCGAGGCCGAAGCCGCCGCCGTCTTCACGCGGGCCGATGCCGACGGTGGCGGTCACCTTGGCGTCTTCCGGGATCTTCACCTTTTCCTGGCCGGCGACGAACTTCAGCGCGCCGAGGAAGCAGGCGGAGTAACCGATGGCGAAGAGCTTTTCCGGGTTGGCGCCGGTTGCGCCGTCGCCGCCGAGTTCCTTCGGAACGGTCAGCGTGACGTCGACGGTGCCGTCTTCGGTTGCGCCATGACCGGCGCGGCCACCGGTTGCGAAAGCCTTGGTCCTGTAGAGAATGGGCATGGATGTCTCCTTCCTGGTTTCGTTGTCGATGGGCAATAGGTAGCGCAAAATTAAATTGCGCGCAATATGATTTTGCAAATTGCAATTTTGGCCATTTGTGCGAGAATGGCCAGCATGAGCGACAAACGTGACGAGGTTGAGACGGGCGAATTTGCGGACGTGCCGGCGGACATGCTGGCGCTCGACGCGCAGCTTTGTTTTGCCGTCTATTCCGCCGCCCATGCGCTCAACCGCACCTACAAGCCGCTGCTCGACCCCTATGGCCTCACCTATCCGCAATATATCGCGCTGATGACGCTGTGGGAGGAGGACGGCCGCTCGGTGAAGGCGCTCGGCGCCAAGCTGGGGCTCGATTCCGGCACGCTCTCCCCCCTCCTCAAGCGGCTGGAAGCCGCCGGCTATATCCACCGCGCCCGCGACAGGAGCGACGAGCGGCAGGTGCTGGTGACGCTGACCGACAAGGGCCGCGCCATGCAGCGCGAGGCCGTCGCCATCCGCATGGCGATCGGCCAGGCGACCGGCTGTTCGCTGGCGGCGCTGCAGGCGCTGACCGGTGACCTGCAACGCCTGACCGAGCAGCTCGAAGCCGCCCCGGCGCGGGACGACGCGGCGTAAAAGTAGGATTTTTCATCTCCTCACCCTACGGCACCTGTTCGCGATTCAACCTTCGCGCTAAGGTGCGCGCCAAGGCGGAACGGAACCGCCAAGGGGGCAAGGGTGAATCGGGAGTGGTCCTGGCAGAAGGCGAACGTCGCGGCGGGCCTTTGGTGCATCGCCGTGGGCGTCGTCATGATGACGCTGTGGCTGGCCGAACCGGCCGGCCTTGCGGCGCGATACCCGTCCCTCTTCGGCATGAAGTTCAACGCGGCGCTCGCCGTTGCCATCACCGGCGCGGCGCTGCTGCTCATCGCGCACGGCTTCCGGCACCTGCCCACGATCCTGCTGGCGCCGGTCTTCGTCTACGGCGCGCTGGCGCTTTCCCAGCATCTTTTCGGCATCGACGCCGGCATCGACACGCTGCTCGACACGCCCTTCGTCGATATCGGCACCAGCCTGCCGGGCCGCATCGCGCCCAACACGGCCTTCTGCTTCATGCTGGCAAGCATCGCGCTCTGCCTGCGGGCGCGGCGGCAGAAAAACGACCTGACGCAGATCGCGCTCGGCTTCGTCCTCATCATCGTCTCGGCCGCCGCCCTCATCGGCTACATCATCGCGCTGGATTTCGCGCATGACTGGGTCCGCTTCACCCGCATGTCCTTCCAGAGCGCGAGCTGCTTCGTCGCGCTCGGCGTCGCCGTGGTCTTCGTCGGCACGGAGGCGTCCCGTTACAACCGGCTGACGCTCGCCGGCGTGCTGGGCCTTGCGACCTATCTGCTGCTGCTGGCGATGACCTACTACGAACTGGCGCGCTACGAGCGCTCCTTCGGCATCACCTTCTCCAGCAGCGGCGGCGGCGCGCATTCGACGCTCTCCTGGCTCGTGCTGATCTCCGGCGCGCTCTATGCCGGGCTCATCGCCCACCTCTATTTCTCCTCGCGCCGCGCCCGCGGCATGGCCGCCGACCTTGCCGAAAGCCGGGCCCGCCTTGCCGCCATCATCGACAATGCCGTCGACGGCATCGTCACCATCGACGAGCGCGGCGCCATCCTCACCGTCAACGCCGCCTGCACCCGCATCTTCGGCTACGAGCCCGGCGAGATGATCGGCCGCAACGTCAAGATGCTGATGCCCGAGCCCTATCACAGCGCCCATGACAGTTATCTCGGCAACTACCACCGCAGCGGCGAGGCGCGCATCATCGGCATCGGCCGCGAGGTGGAGGGACGGCGCAAGAGCGGCGACATCTTCCCGCTCGACCTCGCCGTGGCGAAGATCGAGCTCAACGGCACGACGATATACAGCGGCATCGTGCGCGACATTTCCGAGCGCAAGGCGAGCGAGCAGGCGCTGATCGAGGCGAATGCCGAACTGGAGGAATTCGCCTACCGCACCTCGCACGACCTGCGTTCGCCCATCGCCTCCTCCATGGGCCTGCTCGGCATTTCGCGCGAAATGCTGGCGGAGGGCGATACCGACGCGCTCGGCCAGATGCTCCAGCGCATGGAGCACAATTTCCGCCGCCTCGACCATCTCATCCAGAACATCATCACCATCACGCGCAACCGGCTGATGGAGGAGGAGAGCCGGCGGATTCCGCTGCACGACCTCGTTTCCGAAGCCATCGACGCGCTCTCCCATCTCGACGACGTCAAGCGCATCCGCATCGAAAATCACGTCCCCGCGGAATTGACAATTGACAGCAAGCCGTCGAAATTCCACGTCATCGTCGGCAACATGCTGTCCAATGCGGTCAAATATCATGACCCGAAGGAGGCGGAGCCGAGGATCGATGTCCGCGCCTTCCGCTATGCCGGCAAGCTGCGGCTGTCGGTGGAAGACAACGGCCTGGGCGTTCCGCTCAAGAGCCGCCATTTGTTGTTCAAGATGTTCAAACGGCTGCACCCGAACCGGTCCTTCGGCAGCGGGCTCGGCCTCTACATTTTAAGAAAGAGCGCGGAATCCCTGGGGGGAGCTGCGCTATATGAAGCAAGAGATAAGGGCAGCCGGTTCATAATAGAGCTGCCCGACGGGGACCATCATGAAAATCACCTCGATCCTGGTCGTCGATGACGACGAGAACGACCAGTTCATCTGCGACTACACGATCCGCAAGTTCGATCCGTCGATCCGCGTGCTCAAGGCCTTCGACGGCACGGAAGCGCTCGACATCCTGCACCAGGAAACGCCCGACGCCATCATCCTCGACATCAACATGCCCGTGATGAACGGCTTCGAATTCCTCGACCGCTATGCCGAGGAATTCGAGGTGCACGCCCCCGTCGTCGCCATGCTCACCTCCTCCCATCTCGGCAAGGACCGCGAGCGGGCGATGCAGTACAGTTTCGTGAAGAGCTATTTCGAAAAGCCCCTGCAGGCCGATCACCTGCGCCTCATGGCGGAACTGCTGGGCGGCTGAGGAACCGGTTACGCCGCTGCCTGCCGGACGGCGGCCTTCCGGGCCGCCACCCCATCGCCATTGCATACAATTTCCGCGTCCCTGGCGCTTTCCCCCTCCTCTTCCGCAAAAGCTTCGCCATAGTGCCGGCATGTCCACGATTCGCCCCCTGATTCCCCTTCTCGTCACCGCCGGCATCCTCATCGGGGGCAACGGGCTGCAAGGCACCTTCATCGCGCTGCGCGCCTCGCAGGAGGGCTTCTCCACCACGCTCATCGGCCTGTTGGGCGCGGGCTACAGCATCGGCTTTGCCATCGGCTGCATCTATGTGACGCGCGTGCTGCGGGCCATCGGCCATATCCGCACCTTCTCGGCCATGGCGGCCATCGCGTCGGCCTCGGCCATCGCCATGCTGCTGGTCATCGATCCACTCATCTGGTTCGTCATGCGCCTCGTCGCCGGCATCTGTTTCGCCAGCCTCTTCGCCACTGTCGAAAGCTGGCTGAACGCCTCCGTCACCAATGCCAACCGGGCGCGCACGCTGTCCGTCTACCGCCTCGTCGATCTCGGCTCGGTGACGGCGGCGCAATATCTCATTCCCGGCATCGGCATCGGCGGATTCGAGCTTTTCGCCATCGTCGCCATGGCGCTGTCGCTGTCGCTGGTGCCGATCTCGCTGGCCGACCGCTCCAGCCCGACCGTGCCGGAGGCGATCCGCTTCGACGTCAAGAAGCTCTGGAACATTTCGCCGCTCGCCACCGTCGGCTGCATCGTCGTCGGTCTCACCAATGCGGCCTTCCGCAATCTCGGGCCGATCTATGCGCACGATATCGGGCTGTCGGTCACCGCCATCGCCAGCTTCATGAGCGCCGGCATCGTCGGCGGCGTGGTGCTGCAATATCCGCTCGGCATCTATTCCGACCGGCTCGACCGCCGCCTCGTCATCCTCGTCGCGACGCTCGGTTCGGCGCTCGCCGCGCTCTATCTCGCCGTCTTCGCCGGCGGCGACGAATGGAAGAACCTCGTCGGCATCTTCATCTTCGGCGCTTTCGCCATGCCGCTCTATTCGCTCTGCTCGGCCCATGCCAACGACCATGCGGGCGAAGGCGAACATGCGCTGGTCTCGGCCGGCATGCTGTTCTTCTGGTCCTGCGGGGCGATCATCGGCCCGCTCTTCGCCTCGGTGCTCCTGCAGTTCTTCGGGCCGCAGGCGCTGTTCCTCTATACGGCCGTCATTCTCGTCGCCTTCATGGGTTATACGGCGCTGCGCATGAGCGCGCGGCCCGCCGTGCCGGCCGGCGAAAGGCGCAGCCGCTTCCGCAATCTCCTGCGCACATCGTTTTTCTTCAACAAGCTCGCCGCCGGCGACAAGGACCGCAACGGCCGCCCGTAAGGCTGCGGCAATCTGGTCGGCGCGGGCTTATTGCTGAGCGATGCCCTCAGGTTTAAAAAACGGTCGACGCACCGGAGGGACCGCCATGCTGACACGCCGCACGCTGATGAAGGGCGCACTCGTCGCCGGAGCCTTTGCCGGCGGCGGCCTTGCGGGCCGGTTCGGCGGCATCGCGAACGCCCGGGCGGCCATGCCGCTCGTCGCCCGCCGCTCCGAGGCGCTGATCACCGACAAGGGGCCGACCAGGGGCGTCATGACCTATGGCGATGCCGAGATCCCGCCGGTGCTGCGCATGCGGCGCGGCGAACTCTTCAACCTGCGCCTCGACAACAGGCTGGACGAACCGACGACCATTCACTGGCATGGCCTGCGCATCGACAACCGGATGGACGGGGTGCCCTTCCTCACCCAGCCCTATGTCTATGAGGGCGACGGCTTCGATTATGCCTTCACCCCG
Source organism: Shinella sp. G-2 (assembly GCF_050172695.1). NCBI lineage: Bacteria > Pseudomonadati > Pseudomonadota > Alphaproteobacteria > Hyphomicrobiales > Rhizobiaceae > Shinella > Shinella sp. G-2. The sequence goes on from NZ_JBBEYH010000005.1 coordinate 24,511, forward strand.
CCCGACGCCGGCACGTTCTGGTATCACCCCCATTGCAACACGCTGGAGCAGATGGGCCGCGGCCTTGCCGGGCTGATCGTCGTCGAGGACCCGGCCGATCCCGTCTTCGACGCCGAGATCGTGCTGAACCTGCGCGACTGGCGGCTCGGCGGCGACGGGCAGTTCATCGCCCAGTTCAAGCCACGCGACGCCGCCCGCGCCGGCACCTTCGGCACCGTGCGCACCGCCAACTGGCGGCAATCGCCGCAATATGACGCCCCGGCCGGCGGCCTTGTACGCCTGCGCCTTGCCGCGACCGACGTCACGCGCATCCTCGCGCTTTCCGTCGAGGGGGCCGACGCGCTGGTCATCGCTGCCGACGGCAACCCGGCCGCCGAACGCTTTGCGCCCGACCACCTGATGATCGGCCCCGGCCAACGGCTCGACCTCGTCCTGCGCATGCCCGACACGGAAGGCGCGGTCGCCGCGCTGAAGGACCTGCGCGGCACCAGGCCCGCCACGCTCGCCACCTTCCGCGCGGTCGGCGCGTCGCTGAAGCGCAACATCGCCGACCTGCCGGCGCTCGCCGCCAATCCCCTGCCCGAGCCCGACCTTTCCGCCGCCACGGAACTGCCCTTCATCCTCAGCGCCTCGGCGGAGGAACGGCCGAAGGACGGCATCTGCGGCTCGCTCGGCTACAATTTCTGGGCCATCAACAAGGTGCCGTGGGCGGACGATACGGGCGACCCGACCGCACCGCTGGCCGAGATGAAGGCGGGCAAGACCTATATCTTCAACGTCGAGAACCCGACGCCGCAGGTGCATCCCCTCCACCTGCACGGCCTCGTCTTCAAGCCGATGAATTCCAACAAGCAGGCCATCCGCCCGCATTTCTCCGACACCTACCTCATCCTGCCGGACGAGAAGGTGCAGCTCGCCCTCGTCGCCGACAATCCCGGCGACTGGGTCTTCCATTGCCACATCATCGAGCACCAGAAGACCGGCATGACGAGCTATGTGCGGGTGACGTGAACGGCCCTGCCATGCGGGTGGCCCCTCGGGCACGGCGCGATCCCAAATCGCGCGCCGGCAAGTTTTCGATTGTGGCAAAACCGTGGAGCGTCTAAAGCTGCCCGATCAAAAATTTCAGAGAAAAGCCCGCCCGAGACCGTCATGCAGATCATCGAGACCACCGCAGCCCTTCGCGACGCCTGTGAGACGCTCGCCCGTTCCGAGTATCTGACCGTCGATACGGAGTTCCTGCGGGAGACGACCTTCTGGCCGGAACTGTGCCTCATCCAGCTCGCCGGCCCCGAGATCGAGGTGATCGTCGATCCGCTCGCCAAGGGCCTCGACCTTGCCCCCTTCTTCGAGCTGATGGGCAATCCGGCCGTGCTGAAGGTGTTCCACGCCGCGCGGCAGGACATCGAAATCATCGTCAACCGCGGCGATCTCATCCCGCACCCGATCTTCGACACCCAGGTCGCCGCCATGGTCTGCGGCTTCGGCGACAGCGTCTCCTACGACCAGCTCGTGCAGAAGATCAAGGGCGTGCACATCGACAAGTCCTCGCGCTTCACCGACTGGAGCCGCCGACCGCTGACCGAAAAGCAGCTCGAATATGCGCTCGCCGACGTGACGCATCTGCGCGACGTCTATCTGGCGCTGAAGGCCAAGCTCGACGAGGCCGGCCGCTCGCTGTGGCTGACCGAGGAAATGTCCGTCCTCGAATCGCGCGACACCTACGACCTGCATCCGGACGACGCCTGGAAGCGGCTGAAGATGCGCGTCAAGAAGCCGATGGAACTGGCCGTGCTGCAGAAGGTGGCCGCCTGGCGCGAACGGGAGGCGCGCGGCCGCAACGTGCCGCGCTCGCGCATCCTGAAGGACGATACGATCTACGAAATCGCCCAGCAGCAGCCGGCCGATGCCGAGGCGCTGGGGCGTCTGCGCACCATTCCCAAGGGCTGGGAGCGCTCGCAGTCCGGCACCGCGCTGCTCGACGCCATCAAGGAAGCGCTTGAAATCCCGAAGGCCGACCTGCCGCGCCTGCCGCGCCAGAACCACGTGCCGGAGGGTGCGGCCGCCGCCAGCGAAATGCTGAAGGTTCTCCTGAAGATCGTCGCGGAAAAGCAGGGCGTCGCCGCCAAGATCATCGCCAACAGCGACGATCTCGAAAAGATCGCCGTCGAGGGGGAAGCCGCCGACGTGCCGGCCCTCACCGGCTGGCGCCGCGATCTCTTCGGCGAAACCGCCCTCAACCTCATCGGCGGCAAGGTCGCGCTACGCTTCGTCGACCGCAAGATCGAGGCGGTCGAGCTTTAAGCTCTTTCTCTAGCGCAAACGAAAAAGGCCTGTATCACCACAGGCCTTTGTCTTGAATGCGTGCTGTCAGACAGCCCTTTCAGCGGGCATTGCGGGCGACGGCGCCTTCCGTGAAGGTCGGTGCCGGCAGACTCTCGCCGTCGAGCACCCGGCGCGCCCGCTCCTTGTCGATATCGCCGACCCAGGACGCGATCGCCACCGTCGCCACGCAATTGCCGAGATAGTTGCCGAGCGCGCGGGCGATGCCCATGAACCAGTCGACCGAGAGCACGAGAACGAGGCCGATGGCGGGGATGCTGGGGATGGCCGCCAGCGTCGCGGCGAGGATGACGATCGCCGAACCCGGCACGCCATGGGCGCCCTTGGAGGTGACGAGCGCCACGCCGAGGATGGCGAGCAGATCCGTGAAGGCGAGCGGCGTGTTCGTCGCCTGGGCGATGAAGACGGCGGCCAGCGTCAGGTAGATCGAGAAGGCGTCCAGGTTGAAGGAATAGCCGGTCGGGATGACGAGGCCCACCGTTGAGTCCTTGATGCCCAGATGCTCCAGCTTGCGCATGGTCTGCGGCAGCACGGCGTCGCTGGAGGCGGTGCCGGCGACGATGCTGACCTCGGTGCGCAGGTAGCGCAGCAGCTTGACGATGCTGAACCCAGCCATCTTCAGGATGAAGCCGAGCACGACGAAGACGAAGAGCGCGATGGTCAGATAGAACAGGCCGACGAGATAGCCGAGCTGCGCCAGCGAGCCGACGCCGTATTTTCCGACCGTGAAGGCGATGGCGCCGAAGACGCCGAGCGGGGCAAGGCGGACGATGAAGGACATGATCTTGAAGGTCACGTCGCCGGCCAGTTCGATCATGTGGAGAAGCGGCTTGCCGCGTTCGCCGACCTGCGCCAGGGCGCAGCCGAACAGGATGGCCACCAGCAGCACCTGCAGCACGTCGCCCTGGGCAAAGCCGCTGATCATGGTGGTCGGGATGAGTTTCATCAGAAACTCGACGGTGCCACCGCTGCTGACCTCATGGGCCTTTTCCACATAGGTGGAGAGCGCCGAGGCGTCGAGCGTGCTGACGTCGATGTTCATGCCGTGGCCCGGCCCGAACAGATAGGCGATGGCGATGCCGAGGGCGAGCGCGATGGTCGTGACGATCTCGAAATAGACGAGCGCCCTGAAGCCGACGCGGCCGACCTTGCGCAAATCCCCCGCCCCCGCGATGCCGTGCACCACGACGCAGAAGACGATGACCGGAACCAGCATCTTGATGAGCTTGATGAAGCCGTCCCCGAGCGGTTTCATCCTGGCGGCGAGATCCGGCACGAAGAAACCGGCGGCGATACCCAGCACGAGCGCCAGGCAGACCTGTCCAAACAAGGACTTCGACCAATTCGGCATGTTTGCATTCCTCCCTATGGCAAGGAGGGGTTATCCACGGCCCGATGGGCGGTCGCACGGCCTCCACCGTGTCCTTCCATCGCGGCGCCCGTCGCGGCTCCCCCTCATGGCTTGATACTTGTCCAATATCTTATCCTTGTCTAATATCGATTTGTCGCCAATCTATAGGGTCGCGCTATGAGAATGCGCCAGCTCCAGTGTTTCGTGGTTCTGGCCGAAGAGCTGAACTTCACTCGCGCGGCCCAGCGGCTGAACATGTCGCAGCCCCCGCTCAGCACACAGATCCAGACCCTGGAGCGGGAACTGGGGGCGGACCTCATCAACCGCACCAGCCGCAAGGTGATGCTGACCCGGGCGGGCGAACTCTTCCTGCAACGGGCGATCAACATGCTCGACCAGTACGAGCGCAGCCTGCAGGAAATCCGCGAGGTCCAGCAGGGCCAGGACGGCATGATCGAGATCGGCACGACCGGCTCCATCCTGCGCGGCGGCCTGTCCGAACTCCTGGCGGGCTTTGCCGCCGCCTATCCGCGCATCACGCTGCGCGTGCATGAGCAATCGCCCTCCGCGCAGATCAACGAGGTGCGCAGCCGCCGCACGGATGTCAGCTTCAACCGATCGATCCCGCGCGACGAGGAACTTGCCCACGAATATGGTTGGCAGGAGGAAATGGTGGCGCTGGTGCGCGCCGACCACCGGCTCGCCGGGCGCGACAGCGTCTCGATCACGGACCTGCGGGACGACCAGCACGTGGTGCTGCGGCCGGACAGCTCGGACTTCGCCGCCTATGTCATGGCGTGCATCGTCGCGTCGGGCTACCGGCCGCGCGTCTCGCAGCAGGTGATCGACGCGCAGTCGATCCCGAGCCTGATCGTCGCCGGGTTCGGGGTCAGCATCGTGCCCGCCGGCATCGCCAAGCTGACCTCCGGCCCCCTCACCTTCCTGCCGATCCGGCCCAATCCGCCGGTATCGGGGGTCTACATCATCTACCACCACCACGATCCGGTACCGGCGCTGCAGCTCTTCCTCGCGGAAATCCGCCGCAGGCTGGGGCACGATCCGGCCGGGCCGGCATAGGACGGCGCCGGCCACGCGGCCCGCGGCGGTCGCGCCTTGAACTATGCGTGCAGCTTCGCACCCTTGGTGATGCGGTCGACGGTCTTCTTGTCGGCGTGGAGGGCGATGCCGACGATCTTCGCGTCCTCGGGGCCGAACTGCGCGAAGACCGCGCGGTTGGCCGCGTCGTGGCCGGTGGCGAACATTTCCTCGATATAGACGGAGGCGGGCACGGCGCGCTCCAGCGCGCGGCCATGGATCTTCGACAGGGTCGCTCCATCCGCCGCCAGCACGATGACGGGCTGGACGCTGAGGGCATTGTAGACATTGCCGCTCGCATCGCGGTAATCTTCGCCGATCAGCTCGGGCTTGCGGCCGATGACCCCGCCCGACAGGAAGGCGGTGACGTTGAGCTTCTGCCAGACCTCCAGATCCTCGCGCAGCACGACGGCGAACTTGGTATCGAACATGCAGGTACTCTCCCGGGAAAAGGCCGCGGACCATTCCGCGGCCAATGCGATAGCAGGCGCGCTCGAAGGGCCGCTTGAACGTTCGTGCGAACAGAAGGACCGCATTGTCGTCGCGCCGGAGCTGGCCGGCATCGAGCGCATCGAGGCGCGCTTCCGTGGCAAGGGCTTCGAGCCGCACCGGCACGACACCTATGCGCTGGGCGTCACGATGGCCGGCATCCAGACCTTCCGCTACCGGGGCGCGGCCCGCTTCAGCCTGCCCGGCAACGTCATCGCACTGCATCCCGACGAATTGCACGACGGCGGCGCGGGCACCGACGCCGGCCTCACCTACCGGATGATCTATATTCCGCCGGAACGCTTCCTGCCGGCAACGGCCGAGCGGGGGCGGACGCTGCCCTTCGTCGCCCCGGTCATCGAGGATCCGCGGCTTGCCGGCCTTCTGCTCGAGGCCATCGGCAGCATGGACGAGACGATCGAGCCGCTGAAGCTCGACGAGACGATGGCCGAGATCGCCGCCGCCCTCATCGACCATGCCGGTGCGCCGAAGGCCCGGCCCGGACGGCTCGCCCGCCCCGAGGTTCTGCGGGCCTGCGATTTCCTGCGGGAAAATCTCTCCCGGCAGGTCGGCTCGGCGGAGCTTGAGGCGGTGACGGGCCTCGACCGTTTCGCGCTCGCCCGGCAGTTCCGCCAGTTGCTCGGCACGAGCCCGCACCGCTACCTCGTCATGCGCCGGCTGGAGCGGGCAAAGGCGCTGATCGCGGCCGGCGACAGCATCGCCGAGGCCGCCTTCGCCAGCGGCTTTGCCGACCAGGCGCATCTCAACCGTCACTTCAAGAAGGCGCTCGGCATGACGCCGGGGCGCTTTGCGGCGCTGGCCGGCGGCCAGGCGGCCTGATCCCCGCCGTCACGAAAGCGAGACTTGCCCCGCCCTTTTTCGCCGGCGCGAAGACGGTGCGGCAAGGCGGAGCGCTCTATCGCGGATCGACCAGTTGCAGGATGAGTTGGTGCACGTTGCCGCCGTCGCTGAGTTCGGTCTGGTCGAAATCGCGGCTGCGGGCGCGCTGGGCGTCCGAGAGTTCGCCGAGGCGGGTCTGGAGCTGCGGGCGGATCTTCTGGCATTTCGGATCGTTCTCGACCCGCATGCCGACGCTCATCGCCTCGATCTGCTTCACCATATCCTTGATGAAATCGCCATGCACCTTCTCATGGGCGGTAACGCCGGCGATGAAGGTGTCCCAGCGGCCCTTCAGCGGACCGGAGAGCTTGGATTTCAGCCTGGGCAAGGTGTAGGTGATGACGAGCTTCGGCCTGTTGACCGTGATGACGCAGGCATTGCCGATGCGCTCGTATTTGCGCGTCCAGGTCAGCTTGAAGCCGGTATGGGCGATGACGCGGGCGACGCCGAGTTTCGGGCCGTGCTCGCCGATCGACTGGTAGATTTCAAGGCCGGTCGATCCCGTAACCGCATAGGGCTCCACCCGCTCGACGGCCTGCCAGTCCTGCGCATATGCGCCCTTATCCATGAGGATAGCAGAAAGGAGAAGGCCGGCGAAAAGGGCAGCGGTCCGCATGGCGCGCCTCACAGATACTTGAAGGCGAGCTTCTTGCCGGTCAGCTTGGCAAGCTGCTGCAGGCGGCCGTCGAGCCGTTCGCCGCCAAGCTCGGCATAGTCGGCGGGCACGACCAGTTCGAGATCGACATCCGGCTGCGACGACTTGCGGAAGGCGACATGCGGCACGACGCCCGGCATGGAGGCCGAGAAGAGATAGGCGACGCGCAGCAGCCCGCCGAGCAGCTTTGCCAGTTCGCGCATGCGCGGCGGGGCGATGCCGGCGAGCGAACTGCTGACCGCGTCGTCGTTGAGACCCTCGAAACGGTAGTAATTGGCAAGCGCGATGAAGGCGCGGCCGGGATGGGTGATGCCGATGAAGGTGCCGTGCGCGATGAGGTTCAACGCCTGCAGGCCGCGGTAATCGGGATGGGCGCGCCAGGAAATGTCGGCCAGGAGGCAGGCCGTCTCGCGGTAGCGGGCCTCCTCCGGCGTTTCGGTCACGCCGAAAAGCGGCATCATGCGGCCGGTCCATTCGGCAAGCTCGCGGGCATGTTCGGGCGAGCGGGCGCGCAGGATGGCCAGTTCCCCGGCGGCGGCGAGCAGCGGGTCGCGCGCCTTCTCCCGATCGGGCAGCAGCGAATAGAGATAGCCTTCGCGCACGCCCTGGGCGGAGAAGAAGACCCGCGAGGGCTTCATGATGGCGATGGTTTCCTGCAGCGCCACCGCGCCGAAGGGCAAGAGATTGCGCCGGCTCTTGGAAATCGCGCCATAGGCCGGGTCCTTCTGGTCCTTGGCCGTGACGATGTCCGTCAGGAAATCCATGGCGTCGGAGAAGCCGAGCTCGTAGCCCTGGATCATGTGCAGCGGGTAGTTCTGCACCTCCATGTGCAGGGCGCCGATGGCGCGCCAGGTGCCGCCGACCGCGTAGAAGGCGCGGCCCGTGCCGTTCTTCAGGAGATTGGCGGTGCGCAGGTACTTCCGCGCCACGATGCGGGCCTGGGCGGTCGAACCGCCTGAGGCTTCCGACAGGCGGATGCCACCGAGCGGCAGGGTGATGCCCTTGCCGACATGGACGCCGGCGACATCGATCAGTTCCAGCGAGCCGCCGCCGAGGTCACCGACGATGCCGTCGGTATCGGCAAAGCCGCTGACGATGCCGAGGGCGGAGAAATAGGCTTCCTCCTCGCCCGTCAGCACGCGCACCTTCTGGCCGAGGATCATCTCGGCGCGGTGGATGAAATCGGGGCCGTTCTCCGCCTCGCGCGCGGCGGCGGTCGCCAGCGCGAACATGGTGGAGGCGCGGGCCTGCACGGAAAGGGCCTTGAAACGGTGAAGGGCGGCCAGCGCGCGGTCGACGCTCGCCTCGTCCATGCGGCCGGTCTTGGCAAGCCCCTTGCCGAGGCCGCACATGACCTTCTCGTTGAACAGCATGGCGGGCGACCGGCTCATGCCCTCGTAGATGACGAGGCGAATCGAGTTGGAACCGATATCCACGACCGACACCGGGGCAATTCCAGGCAAACGCCCCTGGGCTTCAGATTCGACCATGAATATCCAGTTTACTTCTTCCGGCGGCCTTGCCAGCCCGCGATCGCCTTCGGTGTGCTGGACTTCAGGGCCTCGCCCCGGCCGGACAGGCTGGGATTGGTCATGAAGTAGTGCTGAGCGTTGAACGGCTCGGCGCCGGCCTGCACTTCCATGCGCCGCGACGTCCCGTCCGCAAGAATCTCGTAGCTCTGCTGGTTATCGATGAGATTGCCCAGCATGATCTGCGAAAGAACCTGCTCATGCACCGTCCGGTTGATCAGAGGCACAAGTGTCTCGACTCGCCGGTCCAGATTGCGCGGCATCATGTCCGCGGAGCCTATATAGACCAGCGCCTTGTCCGAGGGAAGACCGTGGCCATTGCCGAAGCAGAAGATGCGGGAATGCTCGAGGAAGCGGCCGACGATGGATTTGACGCGGATGTTTTCCGACAGTCCCGGCACCTGCGGGCGCAGGCAGCAGATGCCGCGCACCACGAGATCGACCTCCACCCCCGCCTGGCTCGCCCTATAGAGCGCGTCGATGATGTCGGGGTCGACCAGAGAGTTCATCTTCATCCAGATCGCCGCCGGCGCGCCGTTCTTCGCATGCGCGATCTCCTCGTCGATGTGACGCAGGATGCGCGGGCGCAGCGTATAGGGCGAGAAGGCGAGCTTCATGCCGGCCTCCGGCTCGCCATAGCCGGTGATGAAGTTGAAGATGTTCGCCATGTCGCTGGCGATGGTCGGATTGCAGGTGAAGAAGGAAAGGTCGGTGTAGATCTTCGCCGTGATCGGGTGGTAGTTGCCCGTGCCGAGGTGGCAATAGGTGCGAAGCTTGCCCTCCTCGCGGCGCACCACCATCGACATCTTGGCGTGGGTCTTCAGTTCGATGAAGCCGAAGACGACCTGCACGCCGGCCCGTTCGAGGTCGCGCGCCCAGCGGATGTTGGCTTCCTCGTCGAAGCGGGCCTTCAGCTCGACCAGCGCCGTCACCGACTTGCCGGCCTCGGCCGCGTCGATCAGCGCGCGCACGATGGGGCTGTCGTTGGAGGTGCGGTAGAGCGTCTGCTTTATCGCCAGAACGTCAGGATCGCGCGCAGCCTGGAGAAGGAACTGGACCACCACGTCGAAGCTTTCGTAAGGGTGGTGGACGACCATGTCCTTTTCGCGGATGGCGGCGAGGCAGTCTCCGGCGTGTTCGCGGACGCGCTCGGGAAATCGGGCATTGTAGGGCTCGAATCGCAGGTCGTCGCGCGGCGCCTTGGCGATCTCCGACAGCGTGTTGAGGGCGAGCAGGCCCGGCAGGACGGCGACGCGGTTGTCCGGCACGCCGAGTTCGCCGACGACGAAGCGGCGCAGCGATTCCGGCATTTCCGAGTCGGTCTCGATGCGGATCACCGAGCCGCGGCGACGGCGCTTCAGCGCCGTCTCGAAGAAGCGCACGAGGTCTTCGGCCTCTTCCTCCACTTCGATATCGCTGTCTCTGATGATGCGGAACGTGCCCGAGCCGCGCACGATATAGCCGGGGAAGAGCTTTCCGATGAAGAGGCCGACGGCGTCCTCCAGCGTGATGTAGCGGATGGCGCCCTTGGCGTCCGGCAGGCGGATGAAGCGGTCGAGCGCGACCGGCAGGCGCAGGAGCGCCGTCATCGGCTCCTTGCCCATCGTGCTTTCGAGTTGGAGGCCGATGGAGAAGCCGAGATTGGGGATGAAGGGGAACGGGTGGGCCGGGTCGATGGACAGCGGCGTCAGCACCGGGAAGATCGACTGGATGAACTCCTGCTGCAGCCAGACCTTGTCGTCGCTGGAAAGCGCCGTCGGGCGGACGATGAGGATGTCTTCCTTGGCGAGATACTGCTGGAGCACGGCGAGCGAGGCCTGCTGCTCCATCTGGAGATTGTCGATCTCCTTGAGGATGTCGTCGAGCTGTTCGGCCGAGGTCTTGCCGTCGGGGCTGCGAATGCCGACGCCCTGGCGCACCTGACCCTCGAGGCCGGCGACGCGCACCATGAAGAACTCGTCGAGATTGGCCGCCGAAATCGACAGGAAGCGGATGCGCTCAAGCAGCGGATGAGCCGTGTTCAGCGTTTCCTCGAGGACGCGGCGATTGAACTGGAGCCAGGAGAATTCGCGGTTGATGAAGCGCGTGGGGCTGGCCATCAGCGCCTCGACATCGACGGATGCGCCTTCCGGCACGACGGCTTCGACCGGCTTTTCCTGAGACATGTCGGATGTCACTGTATCCATTGAAGTTCCGCCCCAGCTTGCCGCGCTCGATTTCTGCTTATCCGCGAAGCGCTTAGCGCAGTTTGACGACAGAACTGTGACAGTCAATCCGGGCGGGTGGAAATCGGCGCGGAAAGGCCCGTTCCGAGAGCATGTCAGGTTCGGATTGAACCAGACATTCGTCTTTTCGGGAAAACCGGTTCCCACTTTTGCCCGACAAACTCTAGTCCGCGAAATCCCCGCCACCGACCATTTCGCCCAGCACTTCCTGCGCCAGCGCGCGGGTGATGCGGCTGCCGCGCGCGAGCGCCAGCCGGTCGAGCCGTTCCACCAGCGTCTGCGCGGCCTCCAGCGAGCGCTCCATGCGCGCGACGATATAGGCGACGAGCTTGTCGTCGACGAAGAGCTGGCGGTCGGCGAAGAGCTTGACGATGACCTGCGAGAGCAGTTCGTCGTCGGGCTCGCCGATCTCCACCACGGTGGCGGCCTTGAGGCGCGAGCGCAGATCCGGCAGTTCGACCGGCCAGGACATCGGCCAGAGTCTCGAGGTGATAAGCAGCGTGTGGCCGTGCTGGCGCACATTGTTGATGATGTGGAACAGCGTGCGGTCGTCGAAGCCGGCGCGGTCGGCATCCTCGATGAGCACGGGGCCGCGCTCGGCCGCCTCTTCCGCGCCGTTCTCCGCCTTCGCCTCGATAAGATCAGCGCCCACCTTCTCGCGCCAGATGGCGGCGAGGTGCGACTTGCCCGAACCGACGGGGCCGGCGATGACGACCACGGGCGACGGCCAGTGTGGCCAGGCGTCGATCATCGCCACGGCCGCGTCGACGGGTTCGGCGATCAGAAGATCGTCGCGCCCCGTCGCGGGGTCGTGCCCGAAGGCCAGCGGCAACTGTTCGGCGGTCTTGCGCGAAGTCATCGGTCTACTCGGATACGCTTGTCTCACTCGCCGTCCGGCGCGTTCTCTTCCAGGAGAACGGGCTTGCTGCGGCCATAGTAGAGGTCGCTGTCAAGGTAACGGCTGAGGCCGAAGCGGACAAGCACGCCCACCGCGGCGGCGGCCGGCACCGCGATCATCAGGCCGACGAAGCCGAACAGCGCGCCGAAGGCGACGAGCGCGAACATCAGCCAGACGGGGTGCAGGCCGACGCGCTTGCCGACGAGCTTCGGCTGCAGGATGTTGCCCTCGACGAACTGGCCGGCGAAGAAGATCGCGGCGATGAGCGCGATCATCCAGTATTCCGGCCAGAACTGCACGATGGCGACGCCGATCGACAGGACGAGGCCGACCAGCGAGCCGACATAGGGAATGAAGCCGATGATGCCGGCGAAGAGGCCGATCAGCAGGCCGAAATTGAGCCCCGCGAAGGAAAGCGCGATGCCGTAGAACAGGCCGAGAATGATGCAGATGGAGCCCTGCCCGCGCACGAAGCCGGCAATGGCGGCGTCGATCTCGGAGGCGATCTGGCGCACATTCGCCACGTGGTCGCGCGGCACCCAGCTATCCACCTTGGCGATCATGCGGTCCCAGTCGAGCAGGAGGTAGAACGCGACGACGGGGGTGACGACCAGCAGCGAGACGATGTTCACCAGCGCCATGCCGGAGTTCCAGAGCTGCTTGAACACCGTGCCGAGGAAACCCGCGCCTTCGGCGAGGATGGAGGAGAAGCTCTGCTTGATCGTGCCCATCTGGCTGCTGATCCAGCCGGGCAGGAGATTGGGATTGAAGTTGGCGACCAGTTCCTGAAGCTGGGTGACGTAGCCCGGCAGCTTTTCGAGGAAATCGGCCGCCTGGGTCGCCAGCAGCGGGATGACGATCATCAGCGACAGGGCGAAGAGCACGACGAAGGTGACGAGGATCACCACCGTCGCCATCATGCGCGACAGGCCGACGCGCTCCAGCCGGTCGGCGACCGGATCGAGGAAATAGGCGAGCGCCATGCCGGCGATGAACGGTAGCAGGATATCGGAGAAGACGAGCAGGAAGAGCACGAAGGAGACGAGCGCGATGACCCAGAAGATCACCTGTCGCTTCAACCCCGCGCCGCTGATATGCGCTGCCATCGCGTTTTTCCCCGTGTTTCGCCGCTGTTTGCAGAGGAGATAGGATGCGCGGCCGAGAAAGGTCAAGGCTCGGCGGAAAAGCAGGCGGCATGGTTTTGCGTTCGACAGACCCCTCACCCGGCCGGCCCGCCCTTCTTCTTCCCGGTGGAACGGGGGAAACCTGCCGCATCGTTTTCCCCCATTTCCACATGCTGCCCATGCGTGCGCCGGGCGCGTCCGCACGCGCATCACTGGGTAAATCGGTGAAAAAATCCCGGTTTTCCCGGCATCGCGCTTGCACTTATGCCCCCGCCATGCCAATCGGGCGCGAACAGTGCAGAGCAGCCGGGCTCCCCCATGTTCGCGTCCTCTGTCCTGCCTATTTGTTTTGCCGCATTTGTGCGACGGCAGGCGCGACCGCCTGCCTGCAAAATGCTCCAGCGCCGGAGACGAGAGCATGAGCCAGTCGGAAAAGAACGGTCTGACCTATAGCGATGCGGGCGTCGACATCGACGCGGGCAACCTGATGGTCGAGAAGATCAAGCCGGCGGTGCGCTCCACCCGCCGCCCGGGCGCCGATGGCGAGATCGGCGGCTTCGGCGGCCTCTTCGACCTCAAGGCCGCAGGCTTCAAGGATCCGGTGCTCGTGGCGGCCAATGACGGCGTCGGCACCAAGCTGAAGATCGCCATCGACGCGAACCGCCACGACACGGTCGGCATCGACCTCGTCGCCATGTGCGTCAACGATCTCGTGGTGCAGGGCGCCGAACCGCTCTTCTTCCTCGACTATTTCGCCACCGGCAAGCTCGATCCCGACCAGGGCGCGGCCATCGTCGAGGGCATCGCCGAGGGCTGCCGCCAGGCCGGCTGCGCGCTGATCGGCGGCGAGACGGCCGAAATGCCCGGCATGTATTCCCATGGCGACTACGACCTTGCAGGCTTTGCCGTGGGCGCGGCCGAACGCGGCCAGCTGCTGCCGGCCGGCGACATCGCCGAGGGCGACGTCATCCTCGGCCTCGCCTCCTCCGGCGTTCACTCCAACGGCTATTCGCTGGTGCGCAAGATCGTCACGCTCTCCGGCCTTGCCTGGGATGCGCCGGCGCCGTTCGACGCCGCGAAGAGCCTCGGCGAGGCGCTGCTGACGCCGACGAAGATCTATGTGAAGCCGCTCCTCAAGGCGATCGGCGAGACGGGCGCCATCAAGGCGCTGGCCCATATCACCGGCGGCGGCTTCCCGGAAAACATTCCGCGCGTGCTGCCGAAGCACCTTGCCGCCGAAATCGACCTCGATGCCGTCAAGGCCCCGGCCGTCTTCTCCTGGCTGGCCAAGACCGGCGGCGTGGAAGCCAGGGAAATGCTGCGCACCTTCAACTGCGGCGTCGGCATGATCGTCGTCGTTCCCGCCGACAAGGCCGATACGGTCGCCGCCGCGCTTTCCGCCGAAGGCGAGACCGCCTTCCGCCTCGGCCGCATGGTCGCCCGTGAAGAGGGCGCGGCCGGCACGATCTACAAGGGCACGCTCGCCCTATGACGTCCTCCCGCAAGCGTGTCGTCGCCTTCGTTTCCGGCGGCGGCTCCAACATGCTGGCTCTGGCGAAGGCCGCCGCGGCGCCGGATTTTCCGGCCGAGATCGTCGCAGTCTTCTCCGACAAGGCCGAGGCCGGGGGCCTGGCGAAAGCCGAGGCGCTCGGCATCCCGACCCGCACCTTCCTGCGCAAGGACTATGCCAGCAAGGACGCGCATGAGGCGGCGATCCTCGACGCGCTCGACGCGTTGTCGCCCGATCTCATCTGCCTGGCGGGCTATATGCGCCTGCTCTCCGGCGCCTTCATCGGCCGCCACGAGGGCCGCATCCTCAACATCCACCCGTCCCTGCTGCCGCTCTTCCCCGGCCTCCACACGCACCAGCGCGCCATCGACGCGGGCATGCGCCTTGCCGGCTGCACGGTGCATTTCGTGACGGAAGGCATGGACGAGGGTCCGGTCATCGTGCAGGCGGCCGTGCCGGTCCTGCCCGGCGACACCGCCGACGCGCTGGCCGCCCGCGTGCTCACCGTCGAGCACCGGAGCTATCCGCTGGCGCTTCGGCTCGTCGCCGAGGGCAAGGTGCGCATGGAGGACGGCAAGGCCGTAACGTCCGGCGACCTGCCGGTGCTGGACGGCGCGCATCTCATTTCGCCGGCGGCGTAAGGCCGGACAGGCTGCTTGTAGGGCAAACGGGCCGAACGAGCGGCCCGGCGTGCCTTGCCCCTCCCCCTCACCCAACCACCGACGTCATCCTCGGGGCGAGCCCTAGGGATGACGGAGAAGAGGTTGCCCGAAATCGAGACGTTTGCCCGGGCGGAAAACGACGAAGACGCAGGCGCCCGTCAGATGACCAGGATCGGCGCCTTGCCCTTCACACGGTCGTAGAGATCCATCACATCCTGGTTCAGCATGCGCACGCAGCCCGAGGAGACGGCCTTGCCGATGGATTTCCATTCCGGCGAGCCGTGCAGGCGGTAGAGCGTGTCCTGACCGTTCTGGAAGATGTAGAGCGCGCGGGCGCCGAGCGGGTTGTTGAGGCCGCCGGGCATGCCGCCATTGGCGGAGGAATATTTCACCAGTTCCGGCTGGCGCTGGACCATTTCGTCCGGCGGCGTCCATTTCGGCCAGGTCTGCTTCCACTGGATGACGCCGCGGCCCGACCAGGCGAAGCCCTGCCGGCCGATGCCGACGCCGTAGCGCATGGCGCGGCCGTTCGGCAGGATGAGATAGAGGAAGCGGTTGCCCGTATCGACGATGATCGTGCCCGGCTTTTCGGCAAAGGGGCTCTCGACCTCCTGCCGGTAGAAGCGCGCGTCGATCTGCTGGTAGGGCACCGCCGGCACCCGGAAGCCGCCGTCGCTGACCGGGCCGTACATGGCGGCATATTCCGAGGATTCCGGCAAAAGGCCCGAGGGCGGCGTCTGGCCGTAGAGGCCGATCGGCTGCCTGTTGTCGATATATTCCGGCCGTCCCTCCAGCGCGGGATTGCGGAAATAGGGCCGCGTTTCGTAGCGGAAGCGGTCCGTGTCCATCGACGACGTGCAGCCGGCAAGGCCGCTTGCCATGGCGAGGCCGGAGAACTGGAGGAAACGGCGGCGGGAAAGCGCGGTATCGGTCATGGAAGGGTCGGTATCCGGTGAGCGGAAAGGCAGGATGAACGAAAAGGCTGAATCACTAACAAACGAACGAAAGGCGAATTAGGTCCACAACCCTGCCCTAATTGTGGCAATTGCGGCTGACCTCAGGCTTGCGCGCCGCATTTGCCGGCGACTGTGGCTTCCCTGCGCCGCTTTGTGAACGCTGTGTCAATCGCCGCGCGAATTGCCGTTTTCGCGCGCGCGGCGTAGGTCGGAGAGACGACAACCCCATGGGAGAGATGCGATGCTCGTCAACGGGAAATGGACGGAAGACTGGCAGCCGGTGCAGGCGACGGACGCCAAGGGCGGCTTCGTGCGGCAGGTCTCGAGCTTTCGCAACTGGGTGACGCCGGATGGCAGCGCCGGTCCGACGGGCGAAGGCGGTTATGCGGCCGCATCCGGGCGCTATCACCTCTATGTCGCGCTCATCTGCCCCTGGGCCTCGCGCACGCTGATCACCCGCAAGGTGAAGAAGCTCGACGCCGTCGTCTCCGTCTCGGTGGTCGAACCCGCGCTGTCCGATCAGGGCTGGCGTTTCGGCGACTATCCGGGCGCCAACCGCGACGACCTCAATGGCGCGACCTACATGCACGAACTCTATTCGCGCGCCGAGCCGACCTTCACCGGCCGGGCCACCGTGCCGGTGCTCTGGGACAAGGAGCGCAAGACCATCGTCAACAACGAATCCGCCGATATCGTGCGCATGCTGAACAGCGGCTTCGGCGCGCTGGCCGACGAAAGCGTCGACCTCTATCCCGAGGCGCTGCGCGCCGAGATCGACGCCCTCAACGAGCACATCTATCCCGCGCTCAACAACGGCGTCTACCGTACGGGTTTCGCCACCACGCAGGTCGCCTATGAGGAAGCCTATCACGGCGTCTTCGCGATGCTGGACGAGCTGGAGGCCCGCCTTGGCGACGGCCGGCCGTTCCTCACCGGAACGACCTTCACCGAGGCGGATATCCGCCTCTTCGTCACGCTCATCCGCTTCGACGCCGCCTATTTCGGCCTCTTCAAGTGCAACCGCCAGCGCCTTGCCGACTATGCCGCGCTCTCGGCCTATACGAAGCGCGTGCTCGACCTTCCCGGCGTGCGCGAGACCGTGAACATCGACCACATCAAGCACGGCTACTATTCGATCAAGTCGCTGAACCCGAACCGCATCGTGCCGCTCGGGCCGGATCTTTCTCCGCTGGGGCTGTAACCGGAGGCTCACCCCCCCTCTGGCCTGCCGGCCATCTCCCCCTCAAGGGGGGAGATCGGCAAGAGGCATGACCCTAGCCCAATCCGCAACGTTGGAGATGTGCAAGGCATCGCTCCATCCGATCTCCCCCCTTGAGGGGGAGATGGCCGGCAGGCCAGAGGGGGGTCACGCACGCCACAGCGGTCGATTTTCCCCCGTCTTGAGGTGGCGAAACGGAAGCCCCTACCCCTGCCGCGCGATTGCCCCGATCGTATTGACGACGATGCGCGCGGCCGTCAGCGCGGACATCCCGTCGATATCGGCCGGCGGCAGCAGTTCGACGAGATCGAACCCCGCCAGTCTCGCGCGCTTGCCGATACCCGCGATGAGATCGATGACCTGCATATAGGTGAGGCCGCCGGGGGTGCGGGCCGCGACGCCGGGCATGATGGCGGGATCGAGGCTGTCGCAGTCGAGCGTGATCACCACCCGCGCGCCGTTCGGAATGTGCCGCAGGGCGGCCTCGACACCCTGGGCATGGACGTCGCGCGCCGTGACGAAATGGCTGCCATAGCGCCATGCCGCCTCAACTTCGACGGGACGGGCGCTGCCGACGCTGCGCAGCCCCACCTGCACCATGCCGGCGACATGCGCCATCTCGCTCGCCCGGCGCATCGGGCTGGAATAGCCGTAGCGTTCGCCATGGATCTCGTCCCGCCAGTCGATATGAGCATCGATCTGGACGACCCAGATCGGGTCGCCGCCGCCGAAGGCATCGAGAAACGGGATCGTCACGGAGCAATCCCCGCCGATCAGGATCGGGACAGCCCCGGCCGCCAGCACGTCGCGCGTCTTCGCCGCGATGCGGGCGCGGTTTTCCGCGTTCTCATGCAGGGTGGTCTCGATATTGCCGAGATCCACGCAGCATGCCGGCCCGCCGTCGAAGAGCGGCCCGCCCAGATCGAAGTCCCAGTGTTCGACAAGCGGGGCATCGCCCTGACTGGCGGCGCGAATGGCGTCGGCGGCCAGGGCGTAGCCGCCGCTGTCCTTGCCCGGATAGGTGCTGCCGTGACCGACACCAAAGATCATCACGCGGGGGCTGCGGCCTTCGCCGAGATGGGCCGGGAATTGAAGGAAGGAGGATGTGCCGTTCATGCCGATGGTCCTGATCAGATCGCGTTACCTGCAAGCCGCAGACTGCCGCGCTGCCTGAAGAAGAACCGCCTCTCCCGACTCACGGGCAGACAAGGCGGAGCCTTGCGACATCCATAGCGAAAACGGCACGCAATTGCCTGGCCGGCGTCACCTGCAAGGCCAGGAAAACGCCGACGGCCTCACACGGACCGGCACGCCCGGCACGCAAGCCCTTTGACACGGCGACAGAAAGCGGCATACTGCCTCTGGTTGATTGAAATAGACATCTTCTCCTCCTGGGTGTCATTGCATCGACCAATCCCCTCTGAAGGGTTCAGCCTTCATCTTTGGGCCGCGGTCTCCGTCGGCCCATTTTTTTGCCGCGAGGGCGCATCGTGGCAGGCGCCAACGTCCTCTCAAGGCGACGCGGCGCGGCAACGAAGATCGCGCATAGGTTCAGGCAACGCCCGCCAAATCCTGCCGCGTGCCGTCCATGCCGAACATATGCAGCGCGTCGGCACTGGCTCCGACCTTCACTTCATCGCCGATCCCGATGCGCGTGCGCCCCGAGACGCGGAAGATGAGGTCCGTGCCGTCGGCGAGCTTGCCGTGCAGCAGGCTCTCCGCGCCGACCAGCTCGACGCCGTCGACCCGCACCGTCGCCGCGAAATCGAAGGGCTTTCCCTCGGCCGGAGCGGTCAGCAGGTCCTCCGGCCGCACGCCCAGCGTATAGCCGCCCTGCGGCCGCGGCACATGCGCCGCCAGCGACCAGCCGGCGGGCGCGTCGGCGCCCGGCAGGAGGTTCATCGCGGGCGAGCCGATGAAGGTGGCGACGAAGGTCGTTGCCGGCTTCTCGTAGAGTTCGAGCGGCGTGCCGACCTGCTCGATGCGGCCGGCATTGACGACGACGAGCCGGTCGGCGAGCGTCATCGCCTCCATCTGGTCGTGGGTGACATAGACGCTCGTGGTGCCGAGGGCGCGTTGCAGGCGCTTGATCTCGATGCGCATCTGGCCGCGCAACTTGGCGTCGAGGTTGGACAGGGGCTCGTCGAACAGGAAGGCGGCGGGCTCGCGCACGATGGCCCGGCCCATGGCGACGCGCTGGCGCTGGCCGCCGGAGAGCTGGCGCGGCTTGCGGTCGAGATATTGCTCGATCTCCAGCGTCCTTGCGGCGCCCGCGATGCGGCGGTCAATTTCGGCCGGGGGCGTGTTGCGGTTCTTCAGGCCATAGGCAAGGTTCTGGCGCACCGTCATATGCGGGTAGAGCGCATAGTTCTGGAACACCATGGCGATGTCGCGTTCGGCCGGCTCCACATCGTTGACCCGGCGCGCGCCGATCAGGATGTCGCCGCCGGTGATGCCTTCGAGGCCGGCGATCATGCGCAGGAGCGTGGACTTGCCGCATCCGGACGGGCCGACGAGCACGACGAATTCGCCGTCCTTGATGTCGAGCGAAACGCCCTTGATCGCTTCCACGGTGCCGTAGGACTTGAGAACGTTGTTGAGGGTGATCTCAGCCATTACTTTTCGGTCTCCACAAGGCCTTTGACGAACCAGCGCTGCATCAGCACCACGACGAGAATGGGGGGAATGATCGCAAGGATCGCGGTCACCATGACGTAGTTCCAGGGTGTGGACGCGTCGGTGAAATCCATCATCTTGCGCAGGCCGATGACGATGGTGTTCATCTTCGCATCGTTCGTCACCAAGAGCGGCCAGAGATACTGCGTCCAGCCGTAGATGAAGAGGATGACGAAGAGGGCGGCGATATTCGTGGCCGAAAGCGGCAGGAGAATATCGCGCATGAAGCGGAAAGGGCCGGCATTGTCGATGCGCGCGGCCTCCACCAGCTCGCCCGGGATCGTCAGGAAGAACTGGCGGAAGAGGAAGGTCGCCGTCGCCGATGCCATCAGCGGCAGGGTCAGGCCCGCATAGGTGTCGATCAGGCCGAGGTCGACGATGACCTTGTAGGTCGGCAGGATGCGCACCTCCACCGGCAGCATCAGCGTGATGAAGATCATCCAGAAGAACAGCATCTTCAGCGGGAAGCGGAAGAACACGATGGCGAAAGCGGACAGGAACGAGATGACGATCTTGCCGAGCGCGATGGCAAGCGCCACGACCGTCGAATTGAACAGCAGCCGTTCGAGGCTGACGCCGACGACGCGCTCCACGCCGCCGCCCATCGCCTCCGCGTAGTTGTCGAGGAAATGGTCGCCCATCGTGAGCGCCATGGGCGGACGCACGATCTCGACCGAGGTGTGGGTGGAGGCGATGAAGGTGTAGTAGATCGGAAGGGCGACGATCAGGATGCCGATGACCAGCACCAGATGACTGACCAGGCTTGCGATGGGACGGTTCTCGATCATGGGCGCCTCACGAGTAGTGAACCCGCTTCTCGACGAAGCGGAACTGGAAGGCCGTGAGGGCGATGACGATGAGCATCAGGATCACCGACTGGGCGGCCGAGCCGCCGAGGTCGAGATTGACGAAGCCGTCGTTATAGACCTTGTAGACCAGCGTTTCGGTCGCCTTGGCCGGACCGCCCCCGGTGACGGCATGGATGATGCCGAACGTATCGAAGAAGGCGTAGACCGTGTTGACGACGAGCAGGAAGAAGGTTGTCGGGGCCAGCAGCGGGAAGACGATGGTCCAGAAGCGTTTGGGCCCGCGCGCGCCATCGATGGCCGCCGCCTCGATCAGCGATTTGGGGATCGCCTGCAGGCCGGCGACGAAGAAGAGGAAATTGTAGCTGATCTGCTTCCAGGCGGCCGCGACGATGACGAGGACCATCGCCTGATTGCCGTTGAGCAATGGGTCCCACATGAAGCCGTTGCGGCGCAGGATATAGGCGAAGGTGCCCATGGCCGGATTGAACATGAAGAGCCACAGCATGCCGGCAATGGCCGGCGCGACGGCATAGGGCCAGATCAGCAGCGTGCGATAGATGTTGCGTCCGCGGATGACGCGCTCGGCGGAGGTGGCGAGCAGCAGCGCCGCCCCCATCGACAGGAGCGCGGTCGACAGCGAGAAGACGACGGTGACCTGCAGCGAATGCAGGTAATCCGGATTGGCGAGGATGGCGCGGAAATTGGCAAAGCCCACGAAGGCGGATTTCAGGCCGAACGGATCCTCGCGCAGCACCGACTGGTAGAGCGCCTGGCTGGCCGGCCAGAAGAAGAAGACAACGGTCAGGACGATCTGCGGCGCGAGCAGCAGATACGGCAGGACCTTGTTGGGAAAGACGACAGACTGCATGAGGCTCCCCTTCCGTAGAAGACAGGCCCGCACCGCCAGGCGGCGCGGGCGCGGTGGTTCAGGGGATTACTGGCCGACCGCGGCGGCGATGGCGGCGTTGGCCTTCTGCACACCCTCCGTCAGGGCGGCCTTGGCATCCTTCTTGCCGGCGAGCATGGCTTCAAACTCCTCGTTGAGGATATCGCGTACCTGCGGCAGGTTCACGAGGCGCACACCCTTGGAGTTTTCCGTCGGCGCCTTGCCGAGCATCTGCTTGATGGGGGTCTCGCGGCCGGGGTTCTTCTCGTAGAAGCCCGATGCCTTGGTCGCCTCATAGGCGGCCATCGTCACGGGCATGTAGCCGGAAACCTCATGCAGGCGGACCTGGATTTCCGTCTTGGAGAGGAAGTTGAAGAACTCGGCGATGCCCTTGTATTCCGCATCGCTCTTGCCCGCGAAGACCCAGAGGCTGGCGCCGCCCGGAATCGTGTTCTGCGGGCCATGGCCTTCATAATAGGGCAGCTGGCCGACGCCGTAGTTGACGCCGGACTTCACGATATCGCCGAGACCGCCAGAGGATTCGGTGAGGATCGCGCATTCGCCGGACATGAAGAGCTGCTTGGCTTCGGAGGTGCGCCCGCCGTAGCGGAACGTGCCGTCCTTGCTGAGATCGGCGATCGCCTGGAAATGATCGACGAAGATCGGCGCATCGATCTTCAGCTCCACATCGAGGCCCGCCAGGCCATTCTCGTTCGTCCCATAGGGCACGTTGTTCCAGGCGGAGAAGTTCTCGGTCTGGATCCAGGTCAGCCAGGTCGAGGTGAAGCCGCAGTCGGACGCGCCGCTCGCCTTGATCTTTTTGGCGGCCTCGAAGACCTCGGGCCAGGTTGCCGGCGGCTTTTCCGCATCGAGGCCGGCCTTGGCGAAGACGTCCTTGTTGTAATAGAGGATCGGCGACGAGGAGTTGAAGGGGAACGACAGCATCGTGCCGTCGGGCTTGGAATAATAGGACACGATGCCCGGCAGGTACTGGTCCTTCTTGAACTCGTAGCCACCCTTCTGCAGCACCTCGGCCACCGGCACGACAGCGCCCTCGGCGCCCAGCATCACGCCGCTGCCGGCGTCGAAGACCTGGAGGATGGCCGGTGCCTGCTTGGCCCGGAAGGCCGCGATGCCGGCGTTCAGCGCCTCGGGATAGGTGCCCTTGAAGACGGGCACGACCTTGTACTCCGTCTGGCTTTCGTTGAATTCCTTGGCGAGCTGTTCGACAGCTTCATTGTTCGCGCCCGTCATGGCGTGCCACCAGGGCAGCTCCGTCGCCGCAAGGGCGCTGGAGGCGAGCAAGAGCGAAATCGCGGATGTGGCCACAAGGGTCCTGTTCAGGCGTGTCATGGTGTTTCCTCCCGTTTCGATATGAAGAAGACGATCCTCCTATGCGCCAATCCTCCTCGATCGAACGCATTATGCTTTCGCGACGAAAGCAATCTTACTTAAAGCGCACTTTAGCGAAAACGCAAGCGAAAATGGAATGTGTAATCCACAATATTAGAGTCATGGAATTTTTGTTCCATTGGCGGCGGCCCGCAACGCTCCTGCGGTCCCCGTCTCGAGAACCATGGAAACGTCCTGAACGCGCCGATCTCGTCACCCGCCCCGTCCGCTTCCAGATCGGCCAGGATCGTGGAAGAGCCGCTGCATTCCCATCACATAGAGGCGCGGACGCCGATGCCAAGACCCACCCTGCCTGTGCAGGCCGGGCATTGTGAAAGGGCGACGCTGGAGTTCGTCAGGGAAAGGTGGGAACCGGTTTTCCCGAAAAGACAAACAGAGCATGTCTGGTTCAATCTGAACCTGACATGCTCTCGTGGCGGCATTCAGCGTCCGCCCCTGCAGACGGGGAACGTTCAACCGGCGGAACGGTCCGTCGCTTCCATGTCCTCCCATCTTTCGTCCATGGCATAGGCGGGGGAGAAGAAGGGCACGGCGAAATGGCCGTAGCGGATGGAGAGCTGGCGTTCGGCCGTTTCCTCGTTTTCATGCGCGATGCGGGCGAGATAGACGACCGAGGCAAGTCCGGTCCGGTCCGCGCCCGAGCGGCAATGGATGAGGATCGGGCGCGGCGCATCGCGCAGGACCGCGACAAGGTCCGCCGCCGTCTTCGCGTCGAGGCGCCGGCCGGCATTCAGCGGAAAATCGATCAGGGTCAGGCCGAGCCGTTTTGCGGCGGCGGCTTCGTCCCGGTACCAGGCCGAACCGTCATCCCGCCCCCTCAGATTGAGGACGGTGCGGATCTTGTAGCGCCCGGCATAGGTCGCAAGGTCGGCCGGCGTGGGCTGGTTGGAGCGGTAGGCTTCCCCCGGCACCACGGCGGCGAAATTCCCGGTCATCTGGATCGCCACGAGATAGAGGCCGAGCCCGAGGCCGGCGACGCCGCACACAAATCCCGCCCATTTCAAGAATCGTTTCATGATCGCCGTCCTGCCAGTTGCGTCGGCAGGAAAGTCCTTGCGCCTGACAGGGCGCTGAACGTCGCCCTGGAAAGGGCGGAACCCGGCGCGATTCCGGTGACATGGGAACGCTTGTCTCGTTGATCGCATTGTCCGACGCCGAAGCTATCCCGCTTCGGATGCTTGTCCTGCATGTCGCCTTGTCCGACGCCGAAGCGATTCCGCTTCTGCTCGAAATGCTTGACCCGCTTGTCGCATTGTCCGACGCCGAAGCGACCTCGCTTCGGCTGGAAATGCTTAGCCCTCCTTCGCCTCCACCATCGCCATCAGCGTTTCCAGCCGGTCGGCGTCGGCGGGCAGCTTGTCCTGCCGCAGCCGCGCGATGCGGGGGAAGCGCATGGCGACACCCGACTTGTGGCGGGTGGAGCGGTTGATGCCCTCAAAGGCGACTTCCAGCACGAAGCCATAGCCGGGTTCGGCGCGCACGGCGCGCACCGGGCCGAAGCGCTCGGTCGTGTTGTTGCGCACGAAACGGTCGAGCACCTCGAGTTCGGCATCGGTGAAACCGAAATAGGCTTTACCGACGGGCACCAGCATGTCGCCCTCCGGCCCCGCGGTCCAGACGCCGAAGGTGAAGTCGGAATAGTAGCTGGAGCGTTTGCCGTGGCCGCGCTGGGCATACATCATGACGGCATCGATATTGTACGGATCGCGTTTCCACTTGAACCACGGTCCCTTCATGCGGCCGGCCTGGTAGGGACTGTCCAGCCGCTTGATCATCACACCCTCGATGACGGGGTCGGGCGGCGCGCGGCGGAGCGTTTCCAGTTCCTCCCAGCTGGCAAAGGGCACCAGCGGCGAGAGGTCGAAGCGGTCGTGCGGCGCCTTCTCGATGAGGCCCGCGAGCCGGTCGCGACGGGTGGCGAAGGGTTCAGGGCGGATATCCGCCTCCCCCTCGAACAGCACGTCATAGGCGCGCACGAAGGCGGGATAGTCCTCCAGCATGCGCGCCGTGACGGTCTTGCGGTTGAGGCGCTGCTGGAGGTCCGAGAAGGTGCGCGTGGGGCTGTTCGTGCGCGCCGTGCCACCCACCAGAAGCTCGCCGTCGACCACGCCGGAGAAGTTGATGGCGTCGAGCACATCCGGAAAGGCGGCGGAGATGTCGTCGCCGGAGCGGGAATAGAGGCGCCGCGTCGTGCCCGAGGCGGAGAGCTGCACGCGGATGCCGTCCCATTTCCATTCGGCGGCGAAATCGGCGGGATCGAGCGCATCGAGGTCCCCCTCGCCCACGGGATTGGCCAGCATGACGGAATGGAAGATGGCGGGCGTTGCCAGCACCGGACGCTCCGCCCCGCCCTCCAGCCAGGCGAAAAGCGATTCATAGGGCGGTTGCAGGCCGTGCCACAGGGTCTCGATCTCGGTGACGTCCATGCCGGAGAATTCGGCGAGCGCCTGTTTGGCAAGGCGGGCCGAGACGCCGATGCGTAGCCCGCCGGTCGCCAGCTTGAGGAAGGCGAAGCGGGCGGAGGGATCGAGCCGGTCGAGAAGCTCGCGCACCGCGCCGCGCACCTCCGTGCGGCCGAGCGCGTTCATGCGCGCGACGACCGCACCGAGCCGCGGCTGGTCATTGTCCGGCACGCGCTCCTTGCGCTCCTGGTCCCAGACGAGCGCGATCGTCTCGGCAAGGTCGCCGACATAGTCGTAGGAATAGCGGAACAGCACCTCGTCCATGCGCTCCAGCACCAGTTCACGCAGCAGCGCCGGCTTTACGCTCTTCAGGTCCAGCGTGCCGGCGATGGCGGCAAGGCCATAACCCCGGTCGGGATCGGGCGTGTCGCGGAAATAGTCGGCGAGCAGCTTCAGCTTGCCGTTGCGCGAGGGCGTGAGGACGAGGCGGTCGAGGAGGGTCGCAAAGGCTTTCATGGACGGACGCCCCACGGCCCTGCCGGGCATGTCGCGCCAGCTCCTTGAAAAATGCCGGACCGAAAAAGACCGGAACGACGGATTGCCGGAAAAGCAGGCCACCTGCCGATCTCCCCCCTCGAGGGGGAGATGCCCGGCAGGGCAGAGGGGAAGCGCGCGCGTCCGCTGTGGCGAGGATCGGCCATCGTCAATCTCCCTCGTCCTCGTAACCGACGAGATGCAGCGGCCGGGCCGGCACGCCGGTGAGTTCGCACCAGCGCACCAGCGCCTCCTCGCGGCCATGCGTCACCCAGACTTCGGACGGCGCGAGTTCGCGGATCGTCTCGGTCAGTTCCGGCCAGTCGCAATGGTCGGAGATGACGAGCGGCAGCTCGACGCCGCCCTGCTTGGCGCGCTGGCGCACCATCATCCAGCCGGAGGCGAAGGCGACCAGCGGCTCGTTGAAGCGCCGCGCCCAGCGGTCGGCGAAGGCCGAGGGCGGGCCGACGATGACCGCGCCGCGAAAATCGGCGGGGCTGCTCTTCTCCGTCGTCGCCGGGCGCAGGTCGCCGAGATCGACGCCGCGGCTGACATAATAGGCGCAGAGGGCGGCGAGCGAGCCGTGAATGTAGATCGGCGCGTCGTAGCCGCAGTCCCTCAGAAGACGGATGACGCGCTGCGCCTTGCCGAGCGAATAGGCCCCGACGAGGTGGCTGCGCTCGGGAAACTGTCGGAGCGAGGTGAGCAGCTTGCCCATCTCGCCCTTCGGCGCGGGATGGTGGAAGACCGGCAGGCCGAAGGTCGCCTCGGTGATGAAGACGTCGCAGGGCACCGGCTCGTAGGGCGCGCAGGTCGGATCGGCGCCGCGCTTGTAGTCGCCGGAGGCGACGACGCGCAGGCCCTCCTTCTCGACCGCGATCTGCGCCGAACCGAGCACATGGCCGGCGGGATGGAAGGAGACGGTGGCGCCGCCGAGATCGATGCGCTCACCGAGCGCCGCCGCCTGGCTGGAACCGCAGAAATCCGCGCCGTAGCGGATGGCCATGATATCCAGCGTCTCGCGCGTCGCCAGCACCGCGCCATGGCCGGCGCGGGCATGGTCGGAATGGCCATGGGTGATCAGCGCCCGCGCCACGGGGCGCACGGGGTCGATGTAGAAATCGCCGGCGGGGCAATAGAGGCCGGCGGGCGCGGGATGGAGGAGCTGGTCGGGCTTCATGGCGGGAAAGATAGCGGCTTTCGCGCGCGCTGCCAGGGGGCGAGGCAGGGATGTCTGCGGATGCCCCTCACCCGGGTTCGTCCCGGGGTTCGCCCCTCACCCCGCAGGATTGTCAGGCGATGGCCAGCATGCCGGCGCGCAGCGCGCCCATGTCGATGCCGGCAAGCTGCGTGTCCACCTTCTCATGCGTCTCCTTCCAGACCGGGAAGGCGGATGTCAGCAGACGGCGGCCCTCCGGGGTCAGGCACAGGCGGCGGCCGCGACGGTCGCGCGGATCGGGCTCGATGGCGACGAGGCCGCGGCGTTCGAGCGGCTTGAGGGCGGCGGTGAGCGTCGTACGGTCCATGGCCAGCAGGCTCGCCACCGGCCCCATCGGCGGTGGCTCGGGCCGGTTCAGCGCCATCAGCAGCGAGAACTGGCCGTTGGTGAGGCCGAGCGGGCGCAGCGCATCGTCGAAACGACGGGCGAGCGCCCGTGCCGCGCGCTGCGCCTGCAGGCACAGGCAATTGTCGCGCACGAACAGCGTCGCCTCATAGGGAATCAAGGCTTCATTAGACATAGCTTTACTGTTGATATCAACATACCAATGTCAAGAGCCTTGCCGCCCAAGGATGCGGATTCTCAGAGATTGGGGATACAGAGGATCGCCTGGAGGCCACGCGCGTCGATGGGCTTGCTGAGATAGTAGCCCTGGATCTCGTCGCAGCCGGCCTCGCGCAGGAAGTCGATCTGCTCGCGGGTCTCCACGCCCTCGGCGATGACGCGCAGCTGCAGCGTATGGGCGAGCGAAATGACGGCGCGCGCGATGGCGGCGTCGTCGGTGTCGTTCGGCAGGTCCTTGACGAAGGAGCGGTCGATCTTCAACCGCCCGACGGGGAAGCGCTTGAGGGCGCTGAGGCTGGAATAGCCGGTGCCGAAATCGTCGATGGCGAGGTGCACGCCAAGCTGCGAGAGGCGGTGCATGGTCTCCACCGCCTGCTGCACGTCCTGCATGATCAGGCTTTCGGTCAGTTCCAGCTCGAGATAGCGCGCCTCCAGCCCGCTTTCCTCCAGCGCCGTGGCGACGCGTTCCACCCAGTCCGTTTCCTGGAACTGGCGCGCCGACACGTTGACGCTGACGACAACGGGCGGCAGGCCGGAATCCTGCCAGGCCTTGTTCTGGCGGCAGGCGGCGCGCAACGTCCAGTCGCCGATCGGCCCGATCAGGCCGTTTTCCTCGGCCAGCGGAATGAAATCGCCGGGCGGCACGATGCCGCGCTCGGGATGACGCCAGCGGATCAGCGCTTCGACGGCAAAGATGCGGCCGGTGGAGAGGTCCATCTGCGGCTGGTACTGCAGGAAGAATTCGGAGCGGGCGAGCGCGCGGCGCAGCTCTTCCTGCCGCTCCAGCTTCTCATGCGCCCGGTTGGCAAGCTCCGCGGTGAAGACCTGCATGGCGTCGCGGCCGATCTCCTTGGCGCGGTACATGGCGGTGTCGGCGCGGGCGAGCAGTTCCGTGACGTTGCGGCCGTGTTCGGGATAGGCGGCGACGCCCATGCTGCAGGTGACCTGGAAGGAGCGCCCCTCGATCTCCACGGGCTCGGCGATGGCCTCGCGCACGGCGCTGAGCCGGTCTTCCACGTTCTCGCCCTTGCGCATGGCGCCGTTGATCAGCACGACGAACTCGTCGCCGCCGAGGCGCACGATGCTGTCGCTGGCGCGCACGCAGCGCAGCATGCGCGCGGCGACGATCTTCAGAAGCTCGTCGCCGGCGTGATGGCCGAGGCTGTCATTGACCAGCTTGAAATTGTCGAGGTCGATGAAGGCGAGCGTCATGGTGCCGCCGGCATCGTCCGCCGCCTCGATGGCCGAGGCGACGCGCTCGTCCAGCATGCTGCGGTTCGGCAGGCCCGTCAGCGTGTCATGGTGGGCCATGAACTGGATGCTGTCTTCCGCTTCCTTGCGCTCGATGGCGATGCCGGCGATGTGGATCGCCATGCCGACGAGCTTCATGCATTCGGCGCTCGGCTCGCCGCCGCGGCGCGAATAGAGCGCGAAGCTGCCCATCACCTTGCCCTGGTAGGAGCGGATGGGCGAGGACCAGCAGGCGCGGAACCCGTAGGGCAGGATCAGCGCCTTGAAATTCTCCCAGAGCGGGTCCGTCTCGATATCGGTCACGATGACGGGCTCGCCGCGCCACATGGCCGTGCCGCAGGACCCGAGCGACGGGCCGATCTCCAGTCCGTCGACCAGCTGGCAATAGGCGGGGTCGAGATTGGGCGCGGCCCCGTGCACGATATGCCTGCCGTCGGGTGCGAGCATCAGGATCGAGCCCGTCACATCGGGGATATGCGCCTCGATGAGGAGGATGAGCGAGGAGAAAACCTCGGCGAGCGGCGCGCCGAGCGCGATCATCTTGAGAAGATGCGCCTGGCCGAGATGCAGGCTCTCCTCGCGCTTGCGCTCGGTGATGTCGCGCGCGATGCCGACGATGCCGACCACTTCGCCGGCGGCGTCCCGCACCGGCAGCTTCGAGGAGAGCAGCCATTTCATCCGGCCGTTGGCGTCGCGCACCAGCTCTTCCATGTCGAGCCGGGGGCGGCCGGTGCGGATGATCTCCTGCTCGATGGTGAAGAAGCCGCGCGCCACATGCTCGGGATGGAGGTCGAAGTCGGACAGGCCTTCCATGCCCCCTGTCCCCTCGCGCCTGTTGTCCTTGACGACGGCACGGTTGGCGACGACGAAGCGGCTGTTCCTGTCCTTGAAATAGAGATAGTCCGGCACCTCGTCGATCATGGCTTCGAGCCACATGGTGCGCTCGTTCTGTGCCACCGCCAGCGGGAAGAGCCGCGCCGCCTCGTCCAGCAGGCGCTGGCTGGCGGACATCAGGCGTGCCGTCGCTTCGACGTCGTCGTTGCCAAGGTGGGACAGGTTCGTCGACATGGTTCCCTGCAAATCCAGAACATGCGGAAGGGGACGGCCATATGCCGCCCTTCGCGGACAACCCAAGCTACACCTTGAGTCGTTATCCAAACCTAAAAGAAACGAACGAAATGCCGCCAATCCGGGGTCCGGAAGCGGACAAACGACAACTTTTGCGGGCGCGGGCGTGCTGTCCCGTTCCGGAACAGAACCATCTGGCACGGTTCCTGCTCCAAGGCCGGAAAGGAGTTTTCATGGTTAGCAGACGGTTGTTTCTTTCCGGCCTGGGTCTTGGTGCAAGCGGTCTTGGGGCTAGCGTCGCCGCTTCGGCGCGCGCCGAAACGCAACACCTGCCGATCGTGGATGTCGACCTTCGCGGCAGCATCGACGCCTCGGCGCATGGCGTGCGCCCCGGCGCGGGCGACCGCAAGAGCAAGGCCTTCGCAAAGCTGCTGAAGGACGCGGCGGCCAGCAACACGCCCGTCTTCCTGCCGCCCGGCGACTACGTGATCTCCAACCTCAGCCTGCCCGACAACACGCGGCTGACGGGCGTGCCCGGCGCCACGCGCATCCTCTATGGCGGCGACGGCCATCTCTTCGCCGCCGACGGGGCGAGCCGCATCGAGCTTGCCAATCTCGTCATCGACGGGGCGAACCGCTGGCTCGACGATACGGTCGAGGGCCTCGTGCATCTTTCCAATGTCGCCAATGTCACCATCGAGAACTGCGAGATCCAGGGCTCGTCCAAGTGCGCCATCAGCCTGCAGCGCTCGGGCGGGCGCATCGAGCGCAACCGCCTGTCGGGCGCGGCCGAGCACGCGCTCTATGCCGTCGAGAGCCGCGAACTCTCCATCACCGGCAATCAGGTCTTCGACTGCGGCAATGGCGGCATCCTCGTCCACCGCTGGCAGAAGGGCCGCGACGGCACCATCGTCACCGGCAACCGCATCGCGCGCATCGCCGCGACGCGCGGCGGCACCGGCCAGTATGGCAACGGCATCAACGTCTTCCGCGCCGACGACGTGATGATCACCAACAACCACGTCTCGGGCTGCGCCTTCTCGGCCATCCGCGCCAATGCGGGCTCGAACGTCCAGATCGCCGGCAATACCTGCCTCGACAGCGGCGAGACGGCGATCTATTCCGAATTCGGCTTCACCGGCGCGGTGGTCAACGGCAACCTCGTCGACGGGGCGGCCAACGGCATCCTCATCGTCAATTTCAACGAGGGCGGACGGCTCGCCACGGTGACCGGCAACGTCATCCGCAACCTCCGCCTCGACGGCCCCTATGTGCATGACGGCGCGGGTTTCGGCTTCGGCATCGCGGTGGAGGCCGATACGGTCGTTTCCGGCAACACGGTGGAAAACGCCCCGAAATGGGGGCTGGTGCTCGGCTGGGGACCCTATATGCGCGGCCTCGTCGTCAGCGGCAACCTGGTGCGCGCCTGCCCGGTCGGCTGCGCGGTGAGCGTGGTGGAGGAGGCCGGCGCCGCCCTCATCTCCGGCAATGTCTTTTCCGAAACGCCGGAAGCCGCCATCGCCGGCTATCGCTGGAACGAACGCGTGACGGGCGACCTCGCCACAGAGAGCGCGGCCTATGCGCATCTGACGATCGAACGGAACCGGGCGGGCTGACCCGCCCCGGAATGCGCCTCTCCTTCCTGCCCGAACGGAGAGGCGTCATGGTGGATGGGGGAGCGGCCGCCGGCCGCCCCCTCATCCGCTTCCTTGCAAAGACAACGCCCCGCGCTTATTCTAGCTAGACAGTCTAGCCAGGAGCTGCTCATGGATTGGCAATTGCAGGATGCGAAAAACCAGTTCTCCAAGGTCGTGCAGAAAGCCCGCACAGAGGGACCGCAGGTGGTGACCCTGCGCGGCGAGCAGACGGCCGTGGTGCTGTCCATCGAGGATTACAACGCGCTCAAGGCCGGTCGGCCGAACTTCGTCGACGATCTGCTCGGTGGGCCTGCCTGGGACGCGGACATGGCGCGAGCGGTCGAGGACCGGCCGGAATGGCCGCATCGAGACGTCGCGCTCTGATGTATCTGCTCGACACCAACATCCTGTCCGAGGCCCGGCGCGGCACGCCGCAAGCGGTGAACTGGCTGCGTTCGGCCGACGCGGGCCGGCTTTATCTCAGCGTCATCACGCTGGGCGAAATCATGCGCGGCATCGCGCTGAAGCAGCGCGCCGATCCGCAGGCTGCGGCGCATCTTTCGGCCTGGCTGGGGCGGTTGCGACAGGACCATGCAACCCGGATCCTGCCCGTCACCGACCGGATCGCCGTGGAATGGGGCCGCCTTTCGGCACTCCGCCCCCGCGGCGGGGCGGATGGCCTGATCGCCGCCACCGCCATTGTGCACGAGCTGATCGTCGTCACCCGCAACATCGCGGATTTCGCCGACACAGGCGCCGCCTGCCTCAACCCCTGGGATCTCTAGGTTTGTCAGGGAAAAGCGGGAACCGGTTTTCCCGAAAAGACAACCGAAACAAAAGAATTTAGAGCAATTCCGGTGAACCGGAATTGCTCTCGCCTCTTGTCATTGCTGTCTCAGCCACCATGGCCCTGATGGTCGCCGGAGGCGCCTTCGGCGGGCTTCGCGCCGGGCTTGGCGGATCCGATCTTGAAATCGACGTCGATCTTGCCGGCCTTCTCGAAGGTCAGCGTCGCCTTGAACGTCTCGCCTTCCTTCAGGGGATGCTTGATCTTCATGAACATGACGTGCAGGCCGCCGGACTTCAGCTCGACCTTGGCGCCGGCCGGGATTTCGACGCCATCCGGCAGCTGGCGCATCTTCATCACGTCGTTTTCCATGGCCATTTCATGGATCTGCACGTCGTCGGACACGTCCGGCGCGGCGATGGAGACGAGGCGGTCCGCCTCCGTGCTCTTGTTGGTGATGGTCATGAAGCCGCCGCCGACGGGCTGGCCGGGCAGCGTCGCCTTGGAGGCCGGGTGGTGAATTTCGAGCGCGCCGAGCGTGAAATCATGGGCGAAGGCGGCCGAGGCCGAGAGCGCCAGAACGGCGATGGTTGCGAGCATGCGTTTCATGGGAGTTTCCCTTTCTTGCGGTCTGTTCAGGAGAAGACGCGCCGCAGCGGCGGCACGAAGCGGATGACGACCTGATCGAAGGCGATCATGGCGAGGATGGTGAGGCCCGTCAGCGGGAAAAGCGCACCGAAGACGACGGCGATGCCCCAGAGGCCGAGATAGAGGCGCGTTTCGCGGGGGGCCGGCGGCACGCCGATGCGGCCCTTCGGCCGGCGCTTCCACCACATGACGACGCCCGACACGCTCATGGCGATGACGAGGAGGCAGGTGGAGAGCATGAGCAGCTGGTTGAACAGACCCCATTCCTGCCCCTTGTGAATATTGACGCTCCACTCGATGGCCTTGCCGGTCGCCGGATAATCGCCATAGGCGATATCGACGAGGCGTTCGCCGGAATACTGGTCGATATGGATTGTGCGCTCGTGCTGGAGGTCGGCCGGATAGATCGCGGCGGTGTAGACACCCGTTTCGCCCGCGGGCGGCGAGACCTCGTAGCCGGGCAGCATGCCGGCGGCATCGGCGATCGTCACCGCATTGTCGAGGCCGATCGGCGGAAGGGCCTTTTGGCCATCGACCGGAAGGGTCGATTGCGGCACCGGCGCATTCTCCATCAGCCAGGAGGGCTTGGCGACGACATCGGTGGTGATCAGCATGGAATGCGGCACCCTGTCCCAGAGCTGGGCGGGATAGCCCATGCCGTTCGCCGTCAGCGTCGCATTGAGTTTGGCGCCCCAGAAGCCGCTCCACAGCAGGCCGCTGAAGGCCAGGAACAGGATGACGACGCTGGCGAACAGGCCTGTCACGGCATGCAGGTCACGCCAGAAGACGCGCCTTGCCGGCGTGCCGCGCACCGTCAGGACGCCGCCGGTCTGGTTGCGCGGCCACCACAGATAGAGGCCCGTCAGCACCAGCACGATGGCAAAGCCCGCGACGATCTCGATGATGCGCTCCCAGGACGTGCCGAAATAGTCGAGGCTGTGCAGGTCCTCGACCACCTGGTTGAACTCTTCCTTCGCGCCGACCGTGTCGAGCACGGCGCCGTCATAGGGATCGACGAAGACCAGCACATTGCCGGCCTCGGTGGACACCGTCACGCGGGCGGAGCGGTCCGCCCCGGCCGGCGTGCGGTAGGAGGCGAGCGCCGAGCCCGGCACCGCCGCGACGGCCCTTTCCACCAGGGCGGAGGGCGGCAGGGCCTGGTCGCCCACCGTCACGTAATTGCGATAGCGGAAGAGGCTGGCGTCGATTTCGTCGTTGAAGAGGTAGAGCCCGCCGGTGATGGCGAGACTGATCATGAAGGGCACGGCCAGCAGGCCGGCGAAGAAATGCCAGCGCCAGATGGCGCGGTAGAGGCGCTGGGCCAGCGCGGACGGTTCGGCGGCGGCGGCGGCCGGCGCGTCTGAAATCACGGACATGGGAAAGGGTCCTGTCGGTCTGAAATCGAGGCGCACGCCGGAAAACGGCGCGCGGGCGAAAGATCAGGCGGACAGGAAGGGGGGCGCGCGCGGCGGCGCGGCGGGGCGGTCGCGCCGGGAGGCGAGCGCCTCCTCGACGAGCGGCAGGGGAGAGACGTGGCGGAAGGCGAGAACAGCGCCGTCGAGATCGGCCGGCGCGGGCAGCAGCATGGCGCCGGCGATGCGGCAGGCCTCGCACTTGACGGGCGCGACGTGCTTGGCCTTGCCGTCGACCATGTCGTTGAGGCAGAGGTCCGCGATCGTGCCGTCGGGCAGCACATATTGGGCAAGCTCGAAGGCATCCGGCTGGTTGGCGACAGCGGGGCGGTGGGCGAAACCGACGAACAGCAGGGCGACCGCGCAGAGAATGCGCAGGCAAGCGGCCCAGCGTGTCATGCCTCGTGTCATCGTTCGTCCCCATCCGCCTTTTGCGGACAATCACCCGTAGGACCATGCCGGCGTCAGGTCAATGCGGCAAAACGGGCTCCATCAGCACAATTGATGGATCGATCGGGCGCATCCCCTACCACCGGACCCGGCCGCCGCCTATGGTGCCGGCGCTCCGCATCCTTTCGCCTTCGATAGCAGCGATGGGGGCGCGGCTGTTTGTTCTGCATCAAGCCCGGGCAAGACGGGCAGGAGGATCCATGCTCACCATCTACGGCGTCTACCGCTCCCGCGCTTCCCGCAACTACTGGCTGGCCGGCGAACTCGGCCTGCCCTTCGCCTGCGTGCCGGTCATCCAGGCCTACAGGCTGGAGGATGCGCAGGCGGCGGATGCGCCGCTCAACACGCAGTCGCCGGAGTTTCTCGCCGTCAACCCGACGGGCCTCATCCCCTGCATCGACGACGGCGGCTTCGTGATGACCGAATCGCTGGCGATCAACCTCTATCTCGCCCGCAAGCATGGCGGCCCCCTCTCCGGCCAGACCATCACGGAAGAGGCCGAGATGCTGCAATGGACGATGTGGGCGGCGACCGAGGTGGAGCCGCATTCCGTCAAGATCATCATGCTGCGCGACCCGGCCGTCCTCGCGAGCGAACAGGGGCGCATGACCATCCGCGCCGCCAACAAGGCGCTGAAGAAGTGCTTCGAACGGTTCGACGCGCATCTGGCCGCCACCGGCCATGTCGTCGGCGACCGCTTCACCGTCGCCGACCTCAACCTTGCCGAGGTCTTCCGCTATGCCATGAGCCAGACGGCGCTGTTCGACGCGGCGCCCAACGTCAAGGCCTGGCTGGAACGCTGCCAGGCGCGCCCCGCCTTCAAGGCGATGATGGAAGCGCGCTCGGGCGAGCCGGAATAACGGCGCCGGCAAAGCTGTCCATGTCCTCGGCGATGGCCGCCCGCAGCCATTGCTTGAAGAGCGCGACCTTGCGCGGCTCCGGCGTGTCCGGGGCCGTGACGAAATAATAGCCCATGCCGGTTTCCACCCGGATGGGCACCGGCGCGACCAGCCGGCCCTCCTTCAGCGCCCAGGAGGCGAGCACCGGCCAGGCAAGCAGCACGCCCTGCCCCGCCAGCGCCGCATCGAGGCAGAGCGAGGCATCGGAAAAGACGTGCCGGGCCCTGGGCGCCGGCACGTCGAGGCCCGCCGCCTTCAGCCAGTGCTCCCAGGTGAAGGCATCGTTGCCGTCGACGACCGCGGGCTGGTCGGCAAGGTCCTGCGGCGTCCGGATCTTTTCCGCCAGCGCCGGCGCGCAGACCGGGAACATGACCTGCGGGATCAGATACTCCGCCGCCACATCCGCCCAGCCGCCGGGGCCGACGCGGATGCCGAGATCGACATCGGACCGCGCCAGATCCACCAGCGTCGTCGTCGCCTCGATGCGCAGGCCGATATCGGGGTGCGCGGCGCTGAAGCGGTCGATGCGGTGGATGAGCCAGCGCGAGGCGAAGATCGGCGCGACGGAGATCGTCAGGATCGCATCGTCGCGGCGCTGCGTGGTGGCGACGGCCTCGGAAAGCTGGCGGAAGCCGGCGGAAAGGCGGGCGAGGAACGGCGCGCTCGACCCCGTCTCGCGCAGGCCCCGCGCGGTGCGCTCGAAGATCGTCCGGCCAAGCTGCTCCTCCGCCTTGATGACCTGCTGGCTGACCGCGCCGACGGTGACGCCAAGCTCCTCGGCGGCCGCCTGCAGGGAACCGAGCCGCCCCACCGCCTCCAGCGCGCGGAGCCCGTTCAGATGCACCCGATTGAGGTTCTTCATATAGATTTCCTATAGCCGTCGCCTGAACTACTCGATTGCGGAAAGGGCGGTTCGGCGCGATTATCAGGCATCGTCAATCGTAACGAAGCGGAAGGAGAAGGCAATGTTCAAGATTTTCTCCAGGCTGGCCACTCTTTTGCAGGCCGAAGCGGAGGCCGGGGACGCACCCGTCTGGATGCGCGATCCGCTGTCCCATCCCGATATCGAGGCGATGGATGCCCGCGCGCTCGGCGACCTGCCCTTCGGCCTGTTCCGCAGCCCCGCTCTTTGCGCCGATGCCGCCCCCGACGGCTGCCGCCCGGCCTGATCCTCCCAATGCCCGCCTTCCCGATGCCCGCCTTCCCGATGTAAGCTCGTCGGGGAGGAGGCTCCTTCATGGCTGACGACGATATCGACGCACTGCTCCTGCGCCTGCAGCGCCTTGCCGGCGACCTTGCGGGCGTGGAGACCGGCACGTCCTACGGCACGCCGGCCCTGAAGGTAGCGGGAAAACTGCTGGTGCGCATCAAGGATGCCGGGACGCTGGTGCTGACGGCGGCGCTGGACGAGAAGGAGCGCCTGATCGAGATGGCGCCGGAGA
Source organism: Shinella sp. G-2 (assembly GCF_050172695.1). Classification (NCBI taxonomy): domain Bacteria; kingdom Pseudomonadati; phylum Pseudomonadota; class Alphaproteobacteria; order Hyphomicrobiales; family Rhizobiaceae; genus Shinella; species Shinella sp. G-2. Next base: position 61,564 of record NZ_JBBEYH010000005.1, read on the forward strand.
TCTACTACGAGACCGATCACTACAGGGGCTGGCCGGCGCTGCTGGTGCGCGCAGACGCCATCGGCGACGACGAATTGCAGCACCGCCTTGCCGAGGCATGGCAGGCCCGCGCGCCGGCGAAACTGCGCAAGCGGCGCGATTGACGGCGAGGCGTGACCTCCGGGGTCCCTTGGTGACCCTCCTGATGGCTTCTCCCCGCGACCGGGGAGAAGCGAAGATGCGGAAAGGCGATCAGCCGCCCGACTGGTCCATATGCATGAATTCCCAGACATTGCCGCTGATATCCTGGAAGGAGCAGCCATACATGGGGCCGAACTCCATGTTCGGCTTCCATTCGCGCCCGCCCGCGGCCAGCGCCTTGGCCTTCATGTCGTCGACCTCCTGGCGGCTCGTGGCGGAGAAGCAGGTGAGCGCCTGCGTCTGCTGTTCGGGATCGCCGACCTTGCCGGTGACGAACTGCGCGAACTTCTCCTCCGTCAGGTGCATGACGAAGATGTTCTCGTCCACCACCATGCAGGCGGCGGTGTCGTCGCTGAACTGCTCGTTGAAGGTGAAGCCGAGCGCGCCGAAGAAGCGGCGGGTGGCCGGCAGGTCCTTGACGGGAAGGTTGACGAAGATCATGCGCATGGAAGTCTCCTGGTTCTCGTTGGCGATGCGGGTTTTCCCGATCATGCCACAAGGACGCGACAGAACGTCCCGTCCCGACATCGCCGACGAAAAAATCATGCGGCCGCCACGCAGCCCGGCACATCCTCCAGCCGGTGCCAGACCGGAATGCCCCGCTCGCGGGCGATGCGCACGTCGTTGTCCGCGCCGCTGGAATCGCCCGGCAGCCGCAGCACGCCCTCGCAGAGCGCCAGAAGGCGATGGGCGACCGGATAGAAGATCTCCTCGTGCAGCGCGTCGCCGATCGTCTTTCCGCCCGCCGCATGCCAGACGGGCAGCGCCACCCATTCGCCGATCATCGGCACGTGGCCGGCCTTGAACAGCGCATAGGACGGCGCCTCCAGCCGCTTCAGGTTCTCCGCCATTTTCACGGGGTCGTCCCCGGTGCCCGAGCGATAGGGGCCGGCAATCAGGATCAACATGTCTTTTACTCCATACAGTTGCACGAAATATCCGGATTATTCTGGATATTTCACGATTATTCGTGTAGTTTCGTGCAGAGTCAAGACGGAGCCCGTTCATGCTGACCAGCCAGAGAAAAGCCCTCATCACCCAGCGCCTCACTCGCGACGGCGAAATCGTCGCCAAGACGCTGGCGGGTGAACTGGACCTGTCGGAGGACACGATCCGGCGGGATCTGCGGGAAATGGCGGCGGAGGGGCTGTTGAAGCGGGTGCATGGCGGCGCGCTGCCATTGTCGCCGCCGCTGCCGGACTTTGCCGCGCGCCAGACGCTGGCGACCGACGAGAAGGCGGCGCTCGGCGCCCGCGCGGCGGCGATGATCGAGCCGGGACAGGTGGTCTTCCTCGACGGCGGCACGACGACGGCGGCGCTTGCCCGCGCCCTGCCGCGCGGCTTTGCCTTCACCGTCGTCACGCACAGCCCGACGATCGCCTGCGAACTCGAGCGCCACCCCACCGCCGAGGTCGTGCTGGTCGGCGGCCGGCTCTACAAGCATTCCATGGTGACGGGCGGCGCGATGGCGCTGGACGCCATCGCCGGTCTCAAGGCCGATCTCTATTTCATGGGCGTGACGGCCGCCCATCCGACGCACGGCCTTTCGACCGGCGACATGGAAGAGGCCGCCACGAAGCGCGCCATCGCCGGCAATGCCGCCGTGACCTGGGTGCTGCTGACCGCCGAAAAGCTCGGCCGCGCCTCCCCCTGGAAAATCCTGCCGCTGGCCGCCGCCGCCGGCCTCATCGTGCCGAAGGGGCTGCCGACGGAGACGCTCGCGCCCTATCGGGAGCTCGGCATCGACATCGTCGAGGCGTGATCAGGCCGTCAGCACGTCCGTCACCCTGACATCGCCGACATGGATGCCGTTCCAGTTGGACATGGAGCGGTTGGCCTGGGCGAGCAGCGCGGCGTGAAGGTCCGGCTCGTCGGCGAAGAAGCGGGCGAGCGTCGCGGCCACCATGCTTTCGGCGGCGCGGGTGGTGCCGTCCTCGCATTTCAGCGCGATGGCGATGCCTTTTTCCGGAATGGCGGCGCAGAAGACGCCCTCGGCGCCGGTCTTGGCGAAGATGCGGCCGGGCGCGGTCTTCATCAGGCGCGTGCAGGCGCGCTTGGTGCCGGCGACGAAGAAGGGCTCGGCCATGCAGGCATCGATCAGGCGGCGCGCGGCTTTCGCGCGTTCGGGCGCAAGGCCGGTGCCCGTCGCCATCTTCGCAAAACCGTGGGCAAGGCTCTTCAGCGGCATCGCATAGGTCGGGATGGAGCAGCCGTCGACGCCGCAATTGTCCACCGCCAGCGCCGCCCCCGTCAGGCTTTCCATGACGCCGCGGATTTCGGCCTGCACGGGATGTTCGTAGCGCACATAGCCCTTGAGGCCCGTGCCGGCGTGGCAGGCGGTGCAGACGAAGCCGGCATGTTTGCCCGAGCAATTGTTGTGCAGCGCGCCGGGCTGGTCGAGACTGCGCGCCTGGCGGATCAGCACGGGCTGGTCGAAGGACCAGTGGGCGCCGCATTCCAGCACGCTCTCGTCGACACCGGCGGCGGCCAGCATGTCTCCGGCAAGGCGGACATGCTCCGGCTCGCCGCTATGGGAGGAACAGGCGAGCGCCAGTTCCTTCGCGCCGAAGCCATAGGCATCGGCCGCGCCGCCTTCGACCAGCGGCAGGCCCTGCATGGCCTTGCAGGCAGAGCGCGGGAAGACGCTCGCCTCGATATCTCCTTGCGAAAACACCACCGTGCCGTCGCCATCGACCGCGACGACCATGCCGCGATGGCGGCTTTCCACGAGATTGCCACGGGTGACTTCGACAAGGACGGGGTTTGCCATGATCATGCCCTCAAATTTCCGCGTTCCGCTGCGGTATTATCCGGAATTCGCGCGCCTGCCCACTCGGTTTCGGAGAGCCCCCCGCATGAAATTGCTGCGGAACGTCCTTGTCCTCTTCCTCGTGCTCTATCTCATGCCGGCGCTCGCCTCGGCGGGCTACTGGTACATCAAGGACCGCCCGGCAAACTGGCGGGAGGCCGACTGGTCTTCCGCCGGCATCCTGCCGAAGCCGAAGGACATGCCGCAGGCGACGATCCACATCTTCTCCGCCGCGACCGGCGGCATGAAGGGCGCGGTGGCGAGCCACGCCTGGATCGTCACCAAGGAGGCGAACGCGCTCGCCTATAACCGCTACGACAAGGTGGGCTGGGGCAAGCCGGTGCGCCGCAACGCCTATGCGCCCGACGCCTACTGGTATTCCAACACGCCGCGCGTGGTGGTGAGCGTCAGCGGCGAGCAGGCGGCCCGGCTGATCCCGAAGATCGAGAAGGCCATCGCCGCCTATCCCTATGCCACGCCCGGCGCCTACCGCATCTGGCCGGGGCCGAACTCCAACACCTTCGTCGCCCATGTGCTGCGCTCCGTGCCGGAACTCGGCGTCGTGCTGCCGCCCGACGCGGTGGGCCGCGACTACCTGCCGGACGGCAGGCTCTTCGCCCTGGACCCCGACGGCAAGGACGTGCATGCCACGCTCTACGGCCTGCTCGGCGTTTCCGCCGGGCTGCGCTCCGGGCTGGAACTGCACATCATGGGCCTCGTCGCCGGCGTCGACTTCCAGCGACCGGCGATCAAGATACCCGCCATCGGGCGGATCGGCATCTGAGGCTGCCCGTCAGAGATAATCCACCGTCATGGCGGCGATGCGGGCCGGGTCGGCGATCGATTCGATCCCGACGATCCGGTCGTCCTCCACATCCATGACGACGACGACCCGCAGTTCGCCGCCGAGAATGACGGCAAGCCCGAGCGCCCCGTCGATGCGCGCCAGCCTTGCGGCGGTCGCCTTGCCCTTGAAGGTCGTCGCCACGGCCTCGGCCCCGTGGATCTCGGCAAGCGAACCGAGCCGCACCGCGTCGGCATCCGCATGGAAGACGACATCGGGATCGAGCACGGCGAGCAGGCCGGAGAAATCGCCGTCGCGCGAGGCCGCGAGAAAGGCGGCGACGACGCCCTTGCGACGCTCGTAGTCGGCCGACGGCGTTTCCGGCAGACCCTGCACGCGGCGGCGGGCGCGGCTGGCGAGCTGGCGGGCGGCGACGGGGGAGCGGTCGACGATGCGGCCGATCTCCTCGAAGGGCACGTCGAACATGTCATGCAGCACGAAGGCGAGACGTTCGGCCGGCGCAAGGCGCTCCAGCACCACGAGAAGCGCAAGCCCGACGGAATCGGCCAGCGCCGCCTGCTCGTCCGCCAGCGCGCCCGGGTCGGCATGCTGCGTTTCGCCGGCATCCCCCTCGATCGGCTCCTCGCCGCGGCGCGTGCGGGCGCGCAGCATGTCGAGGCAGATGCGGCCGACGACGGTGGTCAGCCAGCCGGCCGGATTGTCGATACCCTCGCCCGCCCGCTCCAGCCGCAGCCAGGCCTCCTGCACCGCATCCTCCGCCTCCGCGCGCGAGCCCAGCATGCGGTAGGCGACCGCGCTCAGGCGGCCCCGCTCGGCCTCGAAACGCTCGGTCCAAAACTTTTTTTCGCTCATCGGTCACACTCCTTCGTCCAGCGGCGTCATGGCCATGACGAACGAAGCCGCACCGGTGTGACAGGGCTCGCAACCGTCGAAGCGAAAAACAGTGCAAGGAGCACCGAAATGCAATCCCGTATGAACAACATCGTTGCCGTTCTCCCCGATGTCATGGCCGCCATGGGCGCCCTCCAGGGCGCTGCGCAGAAGACCGGCCTGCCGGAAAAGACTGCCCATCTCGTGCAGCTTCGCGCCAGCCAGATCAACGGCTGCGGCTTCTGCGTCGATCTGCACCCGCGCATGATGAAGAAGGCCGGCGAGACGGACCGGCGCATCCTGTCCGTCGCCGCCTGGCGCGAGGCGCCGTTCTATACGGATGCCGAGCGCGCGGCGCTGGCGCTGACCGAAGCGCTGACGCGCATCGCCGACCGCGAGGAGCCGGTGCCGGATGCCATCTGGAACGAGGCCGCCAGGCACTATGACGAAAAGACGCTGGCCGCCCTCGTCGTGGAGATCGCCGCGATCAACGTGTGGAACCGCTTCAACGTCGCGACCCGGCAGATCGCCGGCGAATGGACCCCGTAAAGCCGCCCCATCCGGCGCCGCTCGATCGAAAAGTCACGGCTTGAACTCCGGTTTGGGCCGTGCGACGTCTCTTCCACCTTCTTCAGCATACCAGGGCCGAAATCCATGTCCGAGAGCGCCGCCACCGCGAAGGAAGCCGCACCGCGGCTTTCCAGCCTCCTGTCCCGCGCCTATCTGTTCGGCACGCTGATGCTCGGCGGCGGCATCATGCTGCATGCGGTGGAGACCTACATCACGGCGACGCTGATGCCCTCCATCGTGCGCGACATCGGCGGCCTGCCGCTCTTCGCCTGGGCGACGACCATCTATGTCGCCGCCTCGGTGCTCGGCTCCACCTTCATCGCCGTGCGGCCGCCAGGCGTCACCCTCAACCGCTGCTACGTTTTCGGTGCGGCGCTGTTCGGCGTCGGCAGCCTCGTCTGCGCCATCGCGCCCAGCATGGAGACGGTGCTGATCGGCCGGGCGATCCAGGGGCTCGGCGCGGGTTTCCTCGTCGCGCTCGGCTATGCCTTCATCCGCTTCGTCTATCCCGAGGCGCTGTGGAGCACGGCCTCCACGCTCTATGCCGCCGCCTGGGGCATCGCCACCTTCCTCGGGCCGACCATCGGCGGCATCTTCGCGGCCGGCAGCGCCTGGCGCGAGGCCTTCGCCCTGCTCGTTCCGATCTCGGTGCTCATGGCCGTCTGCGCGCCCCGGCTGCTGCCCTCCGGGGACGGCGAACGCGTGACGACGAAGACGCCCTTCCTGCAGATCCTGCTTCTCGTGGCGGCGGTCGTCATGCTGTCCTTCGCCAGTTCCGCCGAGACGCCGATCCTGCGCGGCCTTCTCGCCGGCGCGGCGGTCGTCGCCGTCGTCACGGCCGTCGCCATCGAGCGCAGCGCCGAGGCCCGCCTGCTGCCCGCCGGCACGATCCGCCTCTCCTCACCGCTCGCCGGCGTCTATCTCGTCATGCTGCTCCTGCTGGTGACGATCTGCTCGGATGTCTACATTCCCTATTTCCTGCAGGTGCTGCATGGGGTGACGCCGCTGGTCTCCGGCTATCTCGTGGCGCTGCTGGCGCTCGGCTGGACCATTGCCGCCTTCGTGACGGTGCGCTTCCAGGGCCGCAGCGCCAATCGCGTCGTCGTCATCGGCGCGGTGGTGGAAACGGCGGCGACCGTTCTGCTCGTCTTCACGCTCGCCCGGCACAATCCGGACAGCGGCCTTGGCCTCCTGGCGCTTTCCACGCTCTTCATCTTCCTGATGGGCTTCGGCATCGGCATGGGCTGGGCGCATCTCGTCACCCATGTCATGCGCCTTGCGCCGGCGGGGGAAACCGACAAGGCCTCGGCCGCCATCACCACCATGCAGTCGCTGGGCGCCGCCTTTGGCGCGGCGCTTGCCGGCATCATCGTCAATTCTGCGGGGCTGGTGGAGCCGGGCGGCATCCCGGGCGCCGTCAGCGCGGCGCGCTGGCTCTACCTCCTGCTGGCCCTGCCCGCCGCACTCGGCGTGCTGCTTGCCCTGCGCCTGCCGCGCGATTGAGGATTTGTTAACGCCGTCCGCCGGTCGCGATTGCGGGCCTGCCCCCTTCTGCCACAAAGGACCCCCATCATCCGCAGCACGCGGTGATTCTGTCCCGGGAGGAAATGGCGGGTGCGACGCAACGACGGGCAAGGCTGGCCGCAGGAGAGCGGCGTTGCGCATGTCGATGCGATCCTGCCGCTCGCGCTGATCCGCGACCGCGCCGCCACCGATCTCATCCTTTCGGGGCTCGACGCCTCCGGTGTCGCCTTCGCGCTGTTCTCGCCCGACGACGTGCTTTCCTATGGCTCGACCGCCTTTCGCACGCTCTTCGACGTGCAGCCGGGCGCCAGGACCTTCGCCGACATCATGCGCAACTGCCATGCCACCGGCATCGGTCCGCGCGTGACCATGGAGATCGAAGCCTTCCTGGCAATGGCCGGCGAAAGGCGGCGCAGCCGCCCGCAGCGCACCTTCGAGATCGACGTCAGCGACGACCGCTGGTTCCTCGTCAACGAGACGCTGCTGCCCGGCGGCTGGCTGTGGCACGTCTTCACCGACATCAGCATGCTGAAATCCAACGAGCGGGTGCTGCAACAGGCGCGCGACGCCGCGCAGCTTGCCGCCGATACCGACCCACTCACCGGCCTCGTCAACCGCCGCGCCGCGATGGAGCGGCTGGATGCGGAAATGCAGGCCGCCTTCCGCGAGGGCGCCGCGCTCTCGCTGGTCCTGATCGACCTCGATCATTTCAAGACGATCAACGACCGCTACGGCCATGCCCGCGGCGACGCGGTGCTGCGCCATTTCGCGGCCGCCGGCCGCCAGCAGTTGCGCGGCGGCGACATCTTCGCCCGTATCGGCGGCGAGGAGTTCATGATGCTGATGCCGGGCGCCGGCATGCCGGAGGCGGTGGCGACCGCCGAACGGCTGCGCAGCCACATCGCCCGCGCGGAAAACCGTGTCGGTCTCGGCTGCGCCTACACCATGTCGGCGGGCGTTGCGCAATTCTGCGGCACGCCGGCGGCCGATTTCTTCGAGCGCGCCGACCGGGCGCTCTACCGCGCCAAGCATCGCGGGCGCGACCGCATCGAACGCGCCGACTGAGCCCTGCCCGCCCCGTCAGTCGAAGGTCAGGACGATCTTCCCGATATGGTCGCCGTGCTCCATCATGCGGTGGCCGGCGGCGGCCTCGGCAAACGGCAGGACGGCATGCAGGACTGGGGCGATGCGCCCCTCCTCCAGAAGCGGCCAGACCGTCTGCAGCAGCTCATCGCGGATCGCCTGCTTTTCCGCCGCCGTGCGCGGACGCATGGCCGAGCCGGTGATGTGCAGGCGTTTGAGCATGATGGGCGCGAGGCTGACCTTTTCGGCGAAGGTGCCGCCGAGGAAGGCGATGATCGACAGGCGGCCGTCGCGGGCGAGCGACTTCAGGTTCCGCTCGAAATAGGCCGCGCCGATCATGTCGAGAATGACGTCGACGCCGGCCTTGCCGGTCTCCTCGGCGATGACGGCGCAGAAATCCTCGCTGCGATAGTTGATGGCGCGGCTGGCGCCGAGGGAAAGGCAGGCCTCGCACTTGTCCGCCGTGCCCGCCGTCGCGAAAACACGCGAGCCGAGCGCGGCGGCAAGCTGGATGGCCGTGGTGCCGATGCCGCTGGAGCCGCCATGGATCAGCACGCTTTCACCGGGCTTCAGGCCCGCCATCATGAAAAGGTTCGCCCAGACGGTGAAGAACGTCTCGGGCAGCGCCGCCGCCTTCACCGCATCGTAATCCCTGGGGAAAGGCAGGGCCTGCGTCGCCGGCACCGCGCAATATTGCGCATAGCCGCCACCATTGGCCAGTGCGCAGACCCGATCGCCGATCTGGTGGTCCGTGACGCCCTCACCCAGCGCCACCACCTCGCCGGCGATCTCCAGGCCGAGAATGGGGCTGGCATCGGGCGGCGGCGGATAGTCGCCCTTGCGCTGGAGCACATCCGGCCGGTTGATGCCGGCCGCCTCGACGCGGACCAGAATCTCGCCGCCGCGCGGCTGCGGCGTGTGCCCCTCCATCACCACGAGATTGTCCGGGCCGCCGTGTTCGGTGAGCCCGACATAGGACATGGTGGATGGAACGGTCATGGCTTGGCCTCCCGGCAGCGTTTCTTCAGCCCTGTTGCGCCGATTCTAGCGGAAAATGCGATTCATTTGAATCGCTTCCGGGCAGAACCTCACTCGCCGCCCGAAAAGACCAGCCCGCCGTCGCTCGCCTTGGCGTCGGCCTTGAGCGCGGCGATGCGGCTGCTGATCTGCCCCGCCTCCCCGATGACCTCGCCCTCTGGCAGCGTGAGCACGACAGCGGAGCAGCGCATCAGGGGAAAGCGCGTCTCGTGGCCGGCGCGGTCGCGGCCGCGGATTTCCCCGGCCAGCCGATCCTCCGGCGAATAGAGCGTGCGCACCTCGCGGGCGAAATCGGCGAGCAGCCGTTCCAGCATCTCCCGTACGTCAGGCGCGGGGCGGCCGCAAATGCCGGCAAAGAAATCGTCGCCGCCGACATGGCCGACGAAGACATCCTCGCCGACGAATTCGCGCCGCAGGAGCGAGGCGAAGAGCGACAGGGCAAGGTCGCCCTTGTGGAAGCCGTAACGGTCGTTGAACGGCTTGAAATTGTCGAAGTCGAAGTAGCACAGGCAGCGAAGCTGATCGCCATCGAGCGCCTTGTCCTGCAGGTAGTCGCGCACCGAGCGGTTGCCCGGAAGGCCGGTCAGCGGGTTCTGGTCCTCCGCCGTCTTCAGCCGCTTCTCGTTGATGATCTTCAGGAGCGAGGAGGCCGAGAGAATGCCGGCATAACGCAGGTTCTCCGTCAGGATCACGCATTCGTTGCCGCCCATGCCGGTGAAGACGTCGAGCAACTGTTCGGCGGGCGTATCGAGATCGGCGATAGGGGCCGTCGTGACGAAATGCGACAGGCTCTTCTGGTAGAGCTTGTTCTTCAGGAGATCGCGGCCGAAGGGATGATAGCTCAGTTCCTTCACATGGTATTCGTGCAGGATGCCGCGCGGCTCGTCATTGGCGTTGAGCACCGGGAAGAAGGTGCGCTTGGGGTCGCGGCGGAAGAACTCGAAGACCGATTCCAGGCTTTCGTTCTCGCGCAGCACCGCCACCTGCTCGATCTCGCGGCGGATGAGGATGCTGTCCAGCGTGCGGGAATTGCGGCGCGTGCCGCCGGCGCGGGCGACCTGCGCATAGACAGGGCTCAGTGCCGAAAAATCCGTGACCGGGCGGGAGATGAACCAGCCCTGCACGAGATCGCAGCCCGCCTCGCGGCAGGCGACGAACTCCGCCTCCGTCTCCACCCCCTCGGCGATGACGCGGATGCCGAGCACATGGGCGGCGTTGACGGTGTTGCGCACCAGATGGCGCTTGCGGGCATCGGCCTCGATGCCGGAGATGAAGTGGCGGTCGATCTTGAGGTAGTCGACCGGATGATCGCAGAGCAATTTCAGGCCGTTATGGCCGACGCCAAAATCGTCGATGGCGAGCTTGAAGCCGGCAAGGCGCAGCTTGCGCACCAGCACGGCGAAATCCGGCAGCGTATCGTTGTCGAAGCGCTCGGAAATCTCGAAGCAGATGGAGGAGGCCGGAATGCCGGCGCGCGTCAGATGCCCGACGAGGCGCTCGACGAGGTCGGCGCCCTCGGGCACGAGGCGGGAATCGAGATTGACGAAGAGCGTGCGCGAGCGGAAATCCGGCAGCGCCGCGAAGGCCGCGATGGCGCGGCTGTTGACCATGTGCTCGAGCGCCAGAAGCTGGCCCGCCTCATGCGCCCGGTCGATGAGATCGAGCGGGGAGCGGAAGCCGAGGCGGTCGAAGCCGCGCATCAGCGACTCGTAGCCGAAGACCGCCCCCGTCGCCGCCTCCACGATGGGCTGGAACGCCGTCTCGATCACCAGCTTGGCGAGCGTGACGATCTCGCCGTCACCGAAGCGTCGAAGGGCTAGCAGTTCGGCGGCGGACATGCAGAGGGCTCCAGGGCGTTTTCCAATGCCGCGAAGTCTCCGCCGCCATCCCTGAAGAAAGCGTTTCCCTGGTATGACAATTTCATGAAACTTCAACAACTACAAAGAGTTGAAAAAGATTTCACTCATATTGGAAGCGCCAGCATCAAGGCCCCGGCGCCGATCATGAAAACGGCGAGCCAATGGACCGGCGAAAGCTGCTCGCCGAGGACCAGCACGGCGAAGACCGCGACGAGCACGACGCTGAGCTTGTCCACCGGCGCGACCTGCGCGGCCTTGCCGATCTTGAGGGCGCGGAAGTAGCAGAGCCAGGACGCGCCGGTCGCCAGACCCGAGAGAACGAGGAAAAGCCAGCTTCTCGCCGAGACCGTGCCCGGCGCCTGCCAGGTGCCGGCAAGCGTCAGCATCAGGCCGATGGCGGCGAGAATGACGACGGTGCGCACGAAGGTGGCGAAGTCGGAATTGACGCCGACAATGCCGACCTTGGCGAAGATGGCGGTCAGCGCCGCGAAGACCGCCGAACCGATCGCCCAGACCTGCCAGGAGGCCAGAAGCGCCTTCACGCTGCACCTCCCGCGAGCATCAAGCGCGAGAGCCAGAGCCCCGCCGCCACGCCGGCGAGCGAAAGAACGACCGACGCGCCGACATAAAGCGCCGCCAGCCCCGCCTCGCCGCGCTCCCACAGCAGCGCCGCATCGAGCGAGAAGGCGGAAAAGGTGGTGAAGCCGCCGAGAACGCCCGTTGCCAGGAACAGGCGCGCCTCCTGCGGCAGGTGCCCGCGAAAGGCGAAGATGCCGGCGACCAGCCCCATGACGAAGCAGCCGAGCACATTGATGGCGAGCGTGCCCGCGGGAAAGCCCGTGCCGAAGAGACGCGCCGCCAGCACGTTCACCCCGTGCCGGCCCGCACCGCCCAGCCCCGCGCCGAGAAAGACGATCAGATAGTTCATGTCCGTTGCCCTCACGTTCAGCGATCCGATTGTCCGGACAACAAAAAACCGCCCTCGGGCGGTCGCCAAACACGCTCCCGCCTTCGACGGCCATCGCTGGCCGGTCTGGCAGGAGCTATCAGCCGGTAAACGGCAGTTGTCGGGGAGCTCCATCCCCATCCCACAGCCGATTTCTAGGCGCTGGCGCGGCGGCTGTCAAACCGCTCAACGCTGCCGTTCGAGGATCGAGACGTAGTTGGCGACGGCGGCGCCGCCCATGTTGAAGAGGCCGCCGAGTGTGGCGCCGGGGACCTGGATGCCGCCGGCCTCGCCGGCAAGCTGCATAGCGGTTAGCACATGCATGGAAACGCCCGTCGCGCCGATGGGATGACCCTTGGCCTTGAGCCCGCCGGATGGATTGACCGGGAGACGCCCGTTCCTTGCGGTCTCGCCGGAAAGGGCAAGCCTGCCGCCCTCGCCGGGTTTTGCAAGGCCCATCGCCTCGTATTCGATGAGCTCGGCGATGGTGAAGCAGTCGTGGGTTTCGACGAAGGAGAGGTCGCCGAGCGTCGCGCCGGCCTCCACGAGCGCCTGACGCCAGGCCTCCGCGCAGCCCTCGAAACGCAGGATGTCGCGCTTCGACATGGGCAGGAAATCCTGCACATGGGCGCTCGCCCGGAAGGCGATGGCGCGCGGGGCGCTGGCGGCCGCGTCCGAGGACGCCAGAACGACGGCGGCCGCCCCATCGGAGACGAGCGAACAATCCGTGCGTTTCAGGGGGCCGGCGACGAAGGGGTTCTTCTCGCTCTCGGTGCGGCAGAAATCGAAGCCGAGGTCCTTCTGCATCTGTGCATAGGGGTTGGCGACGCCGTTCCTGTGGTTCTTCGCGGCGATGGCGGCGAGCGCGTCGGACTGATCGCCGTGGCGTTGGAAATAGGCCGAGGCTATACGGCCGAAGACGCCGGCAAAACCGGCAGGGGTGTCGCCGTCCTCCGGCAGATAGGAGGCTTTCAGGAGATTGGCGCCGATCTCGGCGGCGGGCGTCCTCGTCATCTGCTCGACGCCGACGACGAGCACATGGCGGGCGGCGCCGGCGCGAATGGCGCGGATACCCTGGTGCACGGCGGCCGAGCCGGTGGCGCAGGCATTTTCCACCCGCGTCGCGGGCTTGAAGCGCAGCGCGTCGTCGGCCTGCAGCACGAGGCTGGCGGTGAATTCCTGCGGCGAGAAGCCGGCGTTGAAATGACCGAGCACGATCTCGTCGATATCGCCCGCCGCCAGACCCGCATGGGCGATGGCCTCGCGGGCCACGGTGACGATCAGGCTCTCGACCGTCTCGCCTTCGAGCTTGCCGAAACGCGTGTGCGCCCAGCCGATGATGGAAACGTCCATGAGCAATCCTCCCGCCGCCATGATGGGACGAGGACGGCGGGAGGTAAAGGGCGGTGATTACTTGCGCAGCGCGAAGCCGAAGGCGACGAGCGCCCAGCCCTGCATGGCAAGGTCGAAAGCGAGGAACAGGCCCAGCAGCCAGAGGCTATTTACCGGCCAGCCGAGAATGAAGACCACGCCGGCGAGCGCCGTGACGACGCCGCCGGCCATCAGCCAGCCCCAGCCGCTTTCCGGCCGCACGCGCCAGGCCGCGAAGATGCGGAAGACGCCGGCGACGAGCAGCGCGGCCGCCATCAGCAAGGTCAGCACGGCCGAGGTGAGCACCGGATTGACGAAGGCGAGCACGCCCGCGGCGAGATAGAGCAAGGCGCTCAGCGCCCAGGAAATCGTCTCCCGCCAGGCCTTGACCTGGAAGGCATGGGCGAGATGCACGGCGCCGCCGACGATCATCAGCATGCCGACATAATAGACCGAGGCGACCGTCGCCATGAAGAGATTGGCGGCGGCAATGCCGCCGAAAGCAAGCAGGACGACGCCGAGGGCGACGAACCAGCCCCATTTCGCACGCACGTCGGAGAGAGGATTCATTCCGGGGGAGAGGACCATGATGCACCTCGAAAAATGAATGAAAACAAAGCCAGCCTAACATGAAACGGGCGGGCTTTGCGACAGCCGATTGCGAGCGGACCCGGGCAGCAGATTTTTATTGATTGATCACTCAATTAAAAATATTCTTGACCAAAAGCAGGGGACGAGCATGCCGAAGGTTGGAATGGAGCCGGTGCGCCGCAAGGCGCTGGTGGACGCGACGCTCCGGGCGGTCGGCGACCATGGCTCGCTGACCGTGACCATGTCGGAAATCGCCCGCCATGCCGGCGTCTCCCCGGCCCTCGCGCATCACTATTTCGGCTCCAAGGAACAGCTCGTCATCGAGACGATCCGCAGCCTCTTGCGCCAGTTGCGCGCCGATGCGGTGGCGGCCCTGGCAGTGGCGGCAACGCCGCGGGAGCGGCTTTCGGCCGTCATCCGCGTCAATTTCCAGGCGCACCAGTTCGCGCCGGAGACGGTGGCGGCCTGGCTTGCCTTCTATTCGGAGGCGCAGCGCTCGGAAGCGGTGCGGCGGCTGCTCGTCGTCTATGCGCGGCGACTCAATTCCAACCTGCTTGCCAGCCTCAAGCAGCTTTGCCCGGCCGAGCGCGCCCGCGAGATCGCCGACGGGGCGGCCGCGATGATCGACGGGCTCTACCTGCGGCAGGGGCTGAAATCGGCGCCCGTCAGCATCGAGTCCTCGATCGGGCTGACGGAAGGCTACCTCAATGCCCAGCTTGCCGCCGTCGCAAGCGCCGCTTGCGCCGCCGCGGGCCGACGACCACCCGTCACACGGGCGCGATAGAGATTCCGGATACCTGTTTCATTCATTTCAAGGACCAGCCCGTGACCGCCAGCAAGCCGAACATCCTGATCATCATGGTCGACCAGCTCAACGGGACCTTTTTCCCCGACGGGCCGGCGGACTGGCTGCATGCGCCACACATGAAGGCGCTCGCCGCGCGCTCGGCGCGGTTTCGCAACAACTATACGTCCTCGCCGCTCTGCGCGCCCGCCCGCGCCTCCTTCATGGCCGGCCAGCTGCCGAGCCGCACGCGGGTCTATGACAATGCGGCGGAATATGTCTCTTCCATTCCGACCTTCGCCCATCACCTGCGCCGCGCCGGCTATTACACGGCGCTGTCGGGCAAGATGCATTTCGTCGGGCCGGACCAGCTGCACGGTTTCGAGGAGCGGCTGACCACCGACATCTACCCCGCCGATTTCGGCTGGACGCCCGATTACCGCAAGCCGGGCGAGCGCATCGACTGGTGGTATCACAATATGGGTTCGGTGACGGGCGCGGGCGTGGCCGAGATCACCAACCAGATGGAATATGACGACGAGGTCGCCTTCCTCGCCAACCAGAAGCTCTACCAGCTTTCCCGCGAGAACGACGACCAGTACCGCCGTCCCTGGTGCCTCACCGTCTCCTTCACCCATCCGCACGACCCCTATGTGGCGCGCCGGAAATTCTGGGACCTCTACGAGGACTGCGCGCATCTGACGCCCGAGGTCGGCATGCTGGAGGAGCAGGATCCGCATTCCGCCCGCATCCTGCATTCCTGCGACTATGCCAAGTTCGCCATCAGCGGCGAGGATGTGCGCCGCTCGCGCCAGGCCTATTTCGCCAATATCTCCTATCTTGACGAGAAGGTCGGCGAACTCGTCGACACGCTGACGCGCACGCGCATGCTGGACGAGACGCTGGTGCTCTTCTGCTCCGACCATGGCGACATGCTCGGCGAGCGCGGTCTGTGGTTCAAGATGAACTTCTTCGAGGGGTCGGCCCGCGTACCGCTGATGGTCGCCGGCCCGGGCGTCACGCCCGGCCTGCATCTGGCGCCGACCTCCAATCTCGACGTGACGCCAACGCTCTGCGACCTCGCGGGCATTTCCATGGACGAGGTGATGCCCTGGACCGACGGGGAAAGCCTGCTGCCCGTCATCAACGGCGCGGAACGCACGACGCCGGTGCTGATGGAATATGCGGCCGAAGCATCCTATGCGCCGCTCGTCGGCATTCGCGAAGGCAAGTGGAAATACATCCACTGCGAGCTCGATCCCGAACAGCTCTACGACCTCGAGGCCGATCCGCAGGAACTGACCAACCTTGCGGCCTCCGAAAATCCGGTAATCCGGGCGACGCTGGAGGCCTTCCGCCAGATGCGCGAGGCGCGCTGGGACATGGCCGCCTTCGACGCCGCCGTGCGCGAGAGCCAGGCGCGGCGCTGGGTGGTCTACGAGGCGCTGCGCAACGGCGCCTATTATCCATGGGACCACCAGCCGCTGCAGAAGGCATCCGAACGCTACATGCGCAACCACATGAACCTCGACAATCTCGAGGAATCCAAACGCTATCCGCGGGGAGAATGATATGAAAGCCCAACCGAAAGCCTCGCATTTCATCGACGGCGACTATGTCGAGGATGTTGCCGGCACGCCCTTCGAGAGCATCTATCCCGCCACCGGCGAGGTGATCGCGAAGCTCCATGCGGCAACGCCCGCCATCGTGGAAAAGGCCATCGCCTCCGCCAAGCGCGCGCAGAAGGAATGGGCGGCGATGAGCCCCACCGCCCGCGGCCGCATCCTCAAACGCGCGGCCGAGATCATGCGCGAGAGGAACCGCGAACTTTCCGAACTGGAAACGCTCGACACCGGCAAGCCGATCCAGGAAACCATCGTCGCCGACCCGACCTCGGGCGCCGACGCCTTCGAATTCTTCGGTGGCATCGCGGCGGCGGGCCTGAACGGCGACTACATCCCGCTCGGGCAGGACTTCGCCTTCACCAAGCGCGTGCCGCTCGGCGTTTGCGTGGGCATCGGCGCCTGGAACTATCCGCAGCAGATCGCCTGCTGGAAGGGCGCGCCGGCGCTCGTCTGCGGCAACGCCATGGTCTTCAAGCCCTCGGAAAACACCCCGCTCGGCGCGCTGAAGATCGCGGAAATCCTCATGGAGGCCGGCCTGCCGAAGGGTCTCTACAACGTCATCCAGGGGGATCGTTCGACGGGGCCGCTGCTCGTCAACCACCCTGACGTCGCCAAGGTCTCG
The DNA here is from genome assembly GCF_050172695.1 of Shinella sp. G-2. Taxonomy (NCBI): domain Bacteria; kingdom Pseudomonadati; phylum Pseudomonadota; class Alphaproteobacteria; order Hyphomicrobiales; family Rhizobiaceae; genus Shinella; species Shinella sp. G-2. The sequence continues at coordinate 78,241 of NZ_JBBEYH010000005.1, forward strand.
CTGACCGGCTCCGTGCCGACCGGCAAGAAGGTGGCGGGCGCCGCCGCGTCCGACCTCAAGCATGTGACGATGGAACTTGGCGGCAAGTCGCCGCTCATCGTCTTCGACGACGCCGACCTCGAAAGCGCCATCGGCGGGGCGATGCTCGGCAACTTCTATTCGACGGGGCAGGTCTGCTCCAACGGCACGCGCGTCTTCGTGCAGAAGGGCATCAAGCAGAAGTTCCTCGCCCGCCTCAAGGAGCGCACGGAGAAGATCCTCATCGGCGACCCGATGGACGAGGCGACGCAGCTCGGCCCGATGGTCTCGAAGGCCCAGCGCGACAAGGTTCTCGACTATATCGGCAAGGGCAAGGCCGAGGGCGCGACGCTGCTGACGGGCGGCGGCATTCCGAACGACGTTTCGGGTGAAGGCACCTATATCCAACCGACCGTCTTCGCCGATGTCACCGACGACATGACGATCGCCCGCGAGGAGATCTTCGGGCCAGTCATGTGCGTGCTCGACTTCGACAGCGAGGACGAGGTGATCGCCCGCGGCAACGCCACGGAATTCGGCCTGTCCGGCGGCGTCTTCACCGCCGACATCACCCGCGCGCACCGCGTCGTCGACCAGCTCGAGGCCGGCACGCTGTGGATCAACACCTACAACCTCTGCCCCGTGGAAATCCCCTTCGGCGGCTCCAAGCAGTCCGGTTTCGGGCGGGAAAACTCGCTGGCCGCGCTGGAGCACTATTCGGAGCTGAAGACGGTCTATGTCTCCATGGGCAAGGTCGAGGCGCCGTATTGAGGTAGGTATTGCCCTCATCCGCCGTCGCGCCCTTTCTCGTGGAGACGGTGACGGCCGGATGAGGGCACTTGCCGCAGGCAGGAATTCAGGGGGCAAACGCCATGCAGAACGCAGACTATATCATCATCGGCTCCGGCTCGGCCGGCTCGGCGCTGGCCTATCGTCTTTCGGAAGACGGCAAGCACACCGTCATGGTGCTGGAATATGGCGGCTCGGATATCGGGCCGTTCATCCAGATGCCGGCCGCCCTCGCCTGGCCGATGAGCATGAAGCGCTACAACTGGGGTTATCTCTCCGAGCCTGAGCCGAACCTCAACAACCGGCGCATAACCGCCCCGCGCGGCAAGGTCATCGGCGGCTCGTCCTCCATCAACGGCCTCGTCTATGTGCGCGGTCACGCGGAGGACTTCAACCGCTGGGAAGAGCTCGGCGCGCAGGGCTGGGCCTATGCGGACGTGCTGCCCTACTACAAGCGGCTGGAAACCTCGCTCGGCGGCGAAGCGGGCTGGCGCGGCACGAACGGGCCGCTGCACGTGCGGCGCGGGCCGGTGACGAACCCGCTCTTCCACGCCTTCATCCAGGCCGGCCAGCAGGCCGGCTTCGAGACGACGGACGACTATAACGGCTCCAAGCAGGAAGGTTTCGGCCTGATGGAGCAGACGATCTACAACGGGCGGCGCTGGTCGGCGGCCAATGCCTATCTGCGCCCGGCGATGAAGCGGCAGAACGTTTCCCTCGTGCGCTGCTTCGCGCGCAAGATCGTCATCGAGAACGGCCGCGCGGTCGGCGTCGAGATCGAGCGGAACGGCAAGATCGAGGTGGTAAAGGCGAACCGGGAGGTCGTCGTCTCGGCCTCCTCCTTCAACTCGCCGAAGCTGCTGATGCTTTCGGGCATCGGCCCGGCGCAGCACCTGAAGGACATGGGCATCGCGGTGAAGGTGGACCGGCCGGGCGTCGGCGCCAACCTGCAGGACCATATGGAATTCTATTTCCAGCAGGTCTCCACCAAGCCGGTCTCGCTCTATTCGTGGCTGCCGTGGTTCTGGCAGGGCGTGGCGGGCGCGCAGTGGCTGCTGTCCAAGGGCGGGCTCGGCGCCTCCAACCAGTTCGAGGCCTGCGCCTTCCTGCGCTCGGCGGCCGGGCTGAAGCAGCCGGATATCCAGTATCACTTCCTGCCCGTCGCCATCTCCTATGACGGCAAGGCGGCGGCCAAGAGCCACGGCTTCCAGGTGCATGTCGGCTACAACCTGTCGAAGTCGCGCGGCAGCGTGACGCTGCGCTCGTCCGACCCGGGGGCCGATCCGATGATCCGCTTCAACTATATGAGCCACGAGGAAGACTGGGTGAAGTTCCGCCACTGCGTGCGTCTCACCCGCGAAATCTTCGGCCAGAAGGCCTTCGACGACTTCCGCGGGCCGGAAATCCAGCCTGGCGAGAGAGTGCAGACGGACGACGAGATCGACGCCTTCCTGCGCGAACATCTGGAAAGCGCCTACCATCCCTGCGGCACCTGCCGCATGGGCGCGGCGGACGATCCGATGGCGGTGGTCGACCCGCAGACCCGCGTCATCGGCGTCGATGGCCTGCGCGTCGCTGATTCCTCCATCTTCCCGCATGTCACCTACGGCAACCTCAACGCCCCCTCGATCATGACGGGCGAAAAGGCCGCCGACCACATTCTCGGCAAACAACCCCTCGCCCGCTCCAACCAGGAGCCCTGGACGAACCCGCGGGCAGCGGTGAGCGATCGGTGACGGTCTCGCCGACCGATCCATCGCCAAGATTTCGGGGTGGTTAGGGCATAGTCGCTGGCGCACGCCTGCTTTGCGGAATCTTGTTGTGTAATTGCCGGCAGACTCGCTTGATGGTATAAACACCAACATGAAATCAAGGCTGATCGTCAACACCCGAAGGCAGATCGGCGAGGCCATGTTCGCGGACCTCGTGATATGGCTGACGCTTGAACCGTTGCGCGATAGCCACCACGTCCGCAAATACCGTCCGGCAAATACCCTCTGGCCTTCGTGGTCAATGGCTTCTGCGTGATGCGTTACGACAACGAAGCCGGCAAAAGGGACCACAAACATATCGGCGCCAGCAATCGGCTTATTTTTCTACTATTTTTGTGGAATAATATCAAGGCATTCCCCGGCGGCAGGATTTCTGCACCGGGGCTGAGATGGAGAGATATTTGCTCTTCGTCCCAAGGCTTTGGAAATCCGTTTTGCTGTCTCTCCCGTCTCGCCCCTGCGATAATCCGGCAAATTCTCGCAAAGGCTTGGAAACGGAATGACTGCTCTTACCGGAAACGGGATCGCGGAAGCCCTGAACGACAAACTGGCCGGTCTCGACCTTGCCGGGCGCCTGGCGCTCGTGGCGGAGCTTGGCGGGCGCGCCGTCTTCACCACCAGCCTCGGAATCGAGGACCAGGTCATCACCGCCGCCATCGGCACGGGGCGCCTTGCCATCGATGTCGCGACGCTGGAGACCGGCCGCCTCTTCAAGGAGACCGTCGACCTCATCGACGAGACCGAGGAACAGTACGGCATCGCGATCACGCGCTATCATCCGGTGCAGGACGATATCGACGCCTATGCGGCGAAATACGGCCTCAACGGCTTCTACGAGAGCGTCGAGGCGCGGCACGCCTGTTGCGGCGTGCGCAAGCTGAAGCCGCTTGCGCGCGCGCTCGAAGGGGCATCCTTCTGGATCACGGGCCTGCGCCGCGGCCAGTCCGGCAACCGGGCGGACACGCCCTTCGCCGAATACGACGCCGACCGCAACCTCATCAAGGTGAACCCCCTGGCCGACTGGGACATCGACCGCATCAAGGCCTATGTCACCGAAGAGGCCGTGCCGGTGAACCCGATGCACAAGCGCGGTTACCCCTCCATCGGCTGCGAACCCTGTACGCGCGCCATCAAGCCGGGCGAGCCCGAGCGCGCCGGCCGCTGGTGGTGGGAAAACGATGAGAAGCGCGAATGCGGCCTGCACGTCGCGGAAGCCGCCGCCTCCCCCCTCCCGGCCCCGAGCGTGGCCTGAACCGAACAGCCCTCCCAAGGCATCCCTATCTGGAGTGACGAGTTTAATGTCCGATATCCGTAACGAGGCGGAAGCCAAGCACAACGCGACGCCGAAGCCGCTGCTCGATCCGCACCTGAAGGCGCTGGAAAACGAGGCGATCCATATCTTCCGCGAGGTCGCCGCCGAATTCGAGCGTCCCGTCATGCTCTATTCGATCGGCAAGGACTCCTCCGTCCTGCTGCATCTCGCCCGCAAGGCCTTCTATCCCGGCCGCGTGCCCTTCCCGCTGCTGCACGTCAACACGGGCTGGAAGTTCGCCGAGATGATCGCCTTCCGCGACAATATCGTGAAGGAATACGATCTCGACCTCATCGAGCACGTCAACCCGCGTGGCGCGGCGGAGAATGTCACGCCCTTCTCCCATGGTTCGGCGCTCTATACCGACATCATGAAGACGGAATCGCTGCGCCAGGCGCTCGATGCCGGCAAGTACGACGCGGCCTTTGGCGGCGCGCGCCGCGACGAGGAAGCCTCGCGCGCCAAGGAGCGCATCTACTCCTTCCGCACGCCCGACCACCGCTGGGACCCGCGCAACCAGCGCCCGGAACTGTGGAACGTCTATAACGGCATGATCCGCCAGGGCGAGAGCGTGCGCGCCTTCCCGCTGTCCAACTGGACCGAGGTCGACATCTGGCGCTACATCCAGGCCGAAGACATCCCGATCGTGCCGCTCTATTTTGCCAAGAAGCGCCCCTATGTCGAGCGCGACGGCATGATGATCATGGCCGAGGACCCGCGCCTGGAACTGCTTCCCGGCGAAGTGAAGCAGGAAGGCGTCATCCGTTTCCGCACGCTCGGCTGCTTCCCGCTGACCGGCGCCATCCGCTCCACCGCCACGACGCTCGACGACATCATTGCCGAGCTGGAGACCGCCACCGTCTCCGAACGCCAGGGCCGCGCGATCGACCGCGACCAGTCCGGCTCCATGGAAAAGAAGAAACGCGAAGGGTATTTCTGAGATGACCGTTTCCGCCACTGCAACCGCCGAGGTTCTTGTGCCCGTCGAAGAACCGGCCCTTGGTCAGGCTCGCGCGATCCGCGATTCCCGCCCGCTTCGCCTCATCACCTGCGGCTCGGTCGACGACGGCAAGTCGACGCTGATCGGCCGCCTGCTCTGGGACACCAAGGCCGTCAAGGAAGACCAGGCCGCGACGCTGGAGCGTGACAGCTCCGGCAAGCAGAACGATCTCGGCCTGCCCGACTTCGCGCTGCTTCTCGACGGCCTGCAGGCCGAACGCGAACAGGGCATCACCATCGACGTCGCCTATCGCTACTTCTCGACGGACCGTCGCTCGTTCATCGTCGCCGACACGCCCGGCCACGAGCAATATACCCGGAACATGGCGACCGGCGCCTCGACGGCCGATCTCGCCGTGCTGCTGGTCGATGCCCGCGCCGGCATCCTGGAGCAGACGCGCCGCCACGCCACCATCGCCTCGCTGATGGGCATTCGCCAGTTCGTGCTCGCGGTCAACAAGATCGACCTCACGGATTACGACCGCGCCCGCTTCGACCAGATCTCGCACGACTTCCGCGAATTTGCCCTGACGCTCGGCGTCAAGCAGATCACCGCCATTCCGATGTCGGCGCTGAAGGGCGAGAACGTCGTCTATGACGGTCGCGCCGCCATGCCCTGGTATGACGGCCCGACGCTGGTCGAGACGCTGGAAAAGGCCACCACCCGCTCCAACCAGACGGTCGGCTTCCGCCTGCCGGTGCAGCGCGTCTCCCGCCCCGGCGAGAGCTTCCGCGGCTATCAGGGCACCGTCGCCGGCGGCTCGGTGAAGCCGGGCGACTCGGTCGTCATCCTGCCCTCCGGCATGGTGGCGAACGTCACCAAGATCGTCACCTTCGACCTCGTGCGCAACGCGGCCGTCGCGGGTGATGCCATCACGCTGGTGCTCGACCGCCAGGTGGACGTATCGCGCGGCGACATGATCGTTGCCATCGACAGCCAGCCGATGACCGGCCGCAGCTTCGACGCCCAGCTCGTCGCCCTGCAACCCGAAGGCATCGAGCCCGGCAAGCGCTACTGGCTGAAGAGCGGCTCGCGCCGCCAGCGCGTCAGCATCGAGCCGGTGAGCCAGCTCGACCTGAAGACCTCCAAGTGGAACAGCGCCGAAAAGCTCGGCATGAACGCCATCGGCAAGGTGCATCTCACCTTCGACGAGCAGGCGATCTTCGACACCTACGAGCAGAACCGCACCACCGGCGCCTTCATCCTGATCGACCCCGACACCAACAACACGGTGGCCGGCGGCATGATCACCGGTCGCCGTTCGGAACTCGGCGGCATCCACAAGGACGACCAGCGCGTGCTGCTGTCCCTGCCCGCCGACCTCGCGGAAAAGATCATGGCGACCGAGCTCTTCGCCAACCGCCGCCAGGACGTGGACGTGCGCCACACCAGCGCGGGCCGGGCCGCGGAAATCCTCGCGGATCTCGACGAATAGCCTTTCCGGCAATCGGACGATGGAAGGCGGCGCCCTTGGGGCGCCGCTTTTCGTTCTAGAGTTTGTCAGAGAAAAGTGGGAACCGGTTTTCCCGAAAAGACAAACGAAAACAAAAGAATTTAGAGCCTGTCATCGGGACGCTTGCGGGGGCGGGAATTTCTGCAAGGATGCGGCCACCCATGCAGCCGGACCGGATGCCGACAATGCCCAATCCCCTCATAGCCAAAACCATCAAGGACTTTCCGAGCCTTGCCACCGCGCGCCTCCGGCTGCGGCAGATCCGCCCGGAGGATTGCGAGGCCGTCCATGCCCTCCTCTCCTGCCCCGAGGTGACGCGCTTTTCCGACTGGCCGGACGCGCCGAGCCGCCGCCGGGCCGAACGGGCGGTCAAATGGATGGACGAGATGTTCGCCAAGGGCAAGGGATGCGCCTGGATGATCGAGGAGGGCGCGAGCGCGGTGTTGCTCGGCGCCATACGCTTCAACAGCATCGATGCGCGAAACCACTCAGCGGAGGTCGGGTACGAGCTGCACCCCGCCGCCTGGGGCAAGGGCTACATGAGCGAAGCGCTGGAGGCGGTGGCGGCCTGCGGCTTCGGGCCTTTCGGGCTGAACCGTATCGAGGCCTGGACCCTGCCGGGCAATCCCGCATCGGACCGGGTGCTGGAAAAGGCGGGCTTTCACTATGAAGGCACCCTTCGCCAGAAAGCCTGGTTCAAGGGTGCCTTTCATGATTTCAGGATGTTTTCGCGCCTTGCCGGCGCGTGAGGCAGCTCCTCAGAAGAAGAAGTACCAGAGCAGGAGAACGAGGAAGAGCGGCACGCCCATCAGCCAGAGAATCAAAGCCCGAGCCATTGAAGTTTCCTTTCACTATTGCGTTGCAGGGGAAATGTCCGAACGGGAAATTTGTTCCATCAGCGATCGGTGATGGAGGCTCTGGCGGGCATCAATTGCCGTCTTCGTCGGACGCGGTTTTGCGCGCCTCATCGCTGCCGATATCGACCTTGGCAAGAATGAAGAGCACGACGAAACAGGCCGCCGTCGCCACCGCCGCGACGAACCAGTAGCCGAGCCCGACGGCAAGGCCGACCGCGCCGGCAAGCCACATGCCCGCCCCCGTCGTCAGCCCCTTCACCTTGCCACGCGAAAAGACGATCATTCCGGCCGCCAGAAAGGCGACGCCCGACGTCACGGCCTCGATGACTCGCAGCGGATCGATCCGCACCTGCTCGTCGGAAAAGCCCGCCATATGCACGCTCTCGATGGACAGGAGCGCAAAGACGCAGGCCGACAGCGATACGAGGATATGGGTTCGAAGGCCCGCCGGATGATCGCGGTATTCCCGTTCCGCGCCGATCACGGCGCCGAGCAGTACGGCGCCAATCATGCGTGCAAGCATGACCGGATAGGGCAGTTCCGTCTTTGCGACGAGGTCGGCGGCGATCTCTTCCATGGCCACCGAAACGGACAAGCCGCGCCACGGTTCCCGCCCGAAACCGGCTCGAAAGAAATTTTTCCCGGCGCATCAGCGTTTTGCGCAAGTTGGCGAATTTTTTTGATATTTTGCGCTTGTCGAAACGAAAAGCCTGTTCTATAGGAAGCGCCGCTGGTCCGGAGTGTAGCGCAGTCTGGTAGCGCACCACGTTCGGGACGTGGGGGTCGAGTGTTCGAATCACTCCACTCCGACCAGCCAAAATCCTCTTCCCGGAGGATCTTTCAGCCGCCCGAAAGGCTGACGTCTCCCACACCCGGAAAGCCTCGTTCCTGATCGCTTCAAGCCTTCCGAAGGCCGTGTCGCTCTGCCCGGATATGCCTAGATCAGCAGCACCAGCGGCGGAATGCCGAGGGCGAGCAGGCTGGCGAGCGTGGCGAGCGCGAAGCGCAGCAGGGTTCTGTCGTAATGCTGTTTCTGTCTTTCTGTCCGTACCGCCATTTTCGAGCCTCCTTGAACTCAATGGCCACACGACGATGAAGCAGGAAGCATGCCACCGGCGGATTGTTCCCCATTTGGGGAGGCCCGCCCTGGCGCTGGACCGTCGAAACGGCAACAGTATACACGTCGTGCGAGAAAAGTGTGCGCCTCAATAGTAAAGGAAGTGCTTAATGAACCCGGGCGTGCAGGCGGTTGCTCCCCTGCCTCCTTGCCGTGTCGGCACAGACGATGCGGCGGGCGTGGCAAACTGTTGCAAATCCGCACGTTCCGCGCGTCTTCGGTTGGGATGGGTGCAAAGTTGGCACAGCGGCGATTCCCCTTTGACGCGTGCTGCGCTATGGCGAATCGAGGCTCAAGGCCCGAGTCGCCGGGAACGGCCGCACGAATTCGAGGAAATCACACCCATGAAGTCCCGCATTGCAATTCTGGCAGGCGTCGCGCTTGCTCTCGCCGGATGCACCACCGCAACCGTCGCCTCCAACCCGCTTCAGGCGCGCTGGAACGGAAAGACCGCCGGCAGCTTCTTCGCGGCCTATGGCCCGCCGATCTCCGACACGGCCAGCTCTGGCGGCACGACGCTCTACAAGTGGCGCGGCGGCTTTGCGAAGGGCAAGTCCTGCACGGTCGAGCTGAGCGTCAACGAGGCCTACAAGATCAACAACATCCGCGCCGTTGCCGACCGCGTCGACCCCAAGGGCGGCCCGACCCATTGCGAGAAGGTTCTCGACGCCGACGGCGAGAAGAAGTGATCGGCGGCTGAGACCGAACGTTCGAAAAGCCGTGCGGAAACGCACGGCTTTTTTCTTGGAGGAGAGAATGGACGAAGACCGCCTCTATCACGATCCGGCGCTCGCCGATTTCTATGACCTCGAGAACGGCTGGGACCGCTCGCCGGACTTTGCCTTCTGCAAGGCGCTGGCGGCGGGGGCGGCAAGCGTGCTGGACCTTGGCTGCGGCACGGGCGCGCTTGCCGTCGCGCTTTCCGGCGGCCGACGGGTCGTCGGGGTCGATCCCGCGCCCGCCATGCTGGAGATCGCCCGGGCGAAACCCGGCGCCGAGGCCGTGGATTTCATCGAGGGGGATGCGCGCACGCTGCGGCTTTCCCGCCGCTTCGAACTCGTCGTGCTGACCGGCCACGCCTTCCAGGTGTTCCTGACCGAAGACGACCGCCGCGCGGTGCTTACCACCATCGCCGCGCATCTTGCCCCCGGCGGCCGTTTCATCTTCGACAGCCGCAACCCGGACTGCCGGGAATGGGAGGAATGGGGGCCGAAGGAATCGCTGCGCGTCGTGGACCATCCCCGCTTCGGCGCAGTCGCGGCCTGGAACGATGTGGCCGAGGACCCGGCGACCGGCATCGTCACCTACGAGACCCACTACGAAATCCGCGCCACGGGCCAGCGGCTCTCCGCCGCCTCCCGCATCGCCTTTCCGCCGAAGGCCGAACTGGAGGCGCTGATCGCCGAGGCCGGGCTGAAGGTGGAGCGCTGGCTCGGCGACTGGGAGGGCAACGACTGGAAGCCAGTCGCCGGAGAGCTCATCCCCCTCGGCACCCTCGCCTGACCTTAATCGTCCTATTTCAGACGGCCGGGATCGTCGCGTGCCCGGAAGGAAGGAAGGCCTGCCGTTTCCGCGGCCGGCCTCCGATATCATCAGGCGTTCGCGCCACGCCGGTCGCCAAGCGGTCGCCGGCATGCGCGCCGCTTAGACGGATCGCATCAGCCCGCCATCGACGCGCAGGTTCTGGCCGGTGATGTAGCCGGCCCCCTCGGAGGCGAGGAAGGCGACGGTGGCGGCGATCTCCTCCATCGTGCCGTAGCGCTTCATCGGCACGCTCTCGCGCCGCTCCTCCGTGCCCGGCAGGCTGTCGATCCAGCCCGGCAGCACATTGTTGATGCGCACATTGTCGGCCGCATAGCTATCGGCGAAGAGCTTCGTATAGGCGGCAAGGCCGGCGCGGAAGACGGCCGAGGTCGGGAACATCGGCGACGGCTCGAAGGCCCAGGCGGTGGAGATGTTGACGATCGAGCCGGATTTCTGCGCCTTCATGATGGGCGCCACCAGCCGCACGGGACGGATGACGTTCATCAGGTAGGTGTCCATGCCCTTGTGCCAGTCCTCGTCGCTGATCGCGGTGATTTCGGCGCGCGGGCCATGGCCGGCGCTGTTGACGAGCACGTCGATGCGGCCCCACGTGGACATGGCAAGATCGACGAGCGCCTTCAGGTCGTCATTCGACTGGTTGGAGCCGGTGACGCCGAGGCCGCCCAGTTCCCTGGCCAGCACCTCGCCCTTGCCGGAGGAGGACAGGATCGCGACCTTGTACCCGTCCGCCGCCAGGCGCTGCGCCGCCGCCGCGCCCATGCCGCTGCCGCCCGCGGTGATGACGGCTACCTTGTTCGTGCTCATGCTCGTCTCCCGTCTGGTCTTTGCTTTCAAATAGAACCGGGCCTTGTGATAGCACCGGCCCTGCAGAAAAATCTCGCACAATCGTCGCGCCCTACCCCTCCGGCCGAAACCGGAAGGGCGATGGCAGAGAAAGCATGTCCAGCCGAAGCAGTATCGCTCCGGCTTTGGATCCTGCGGAAACCGGGCAGCTAGAGCGACGGTGCGAAGGCAAGGTTGACCGGCGCGACCCGATCGACCGGCGCGCCATTCGTCGCCTCGACCTCCCCGCCGACCGGCGCAAGCGCGACGTCGCGCACCCAGAGGCTGCCGGCGCCGCGCAGGTAGAAGCCGAAGCTGATGATCTCTGCGCTTTCGGGGATATCCAGCACGACGCGGCGTTCGCACCAGTCCGTGGTGCCGCTCAGGACGCCGTCGGCCGTCCGGCGCTCCATATTGTCGAAGCGCAGCGTGTCGTTCTGCCGGCCATCGACCCGCATCCACAGCGTGCCGCCACCGGCATCGCGCGTCCTCAGCCTTGCCGAGAGTTGCAGGCGCTGGCCGCGATAGGCCGTCGCCATCATGCTCTGCATCAAGGTGCCGAAGCCATTGCCGATGCCGGCGAAAGCCGGATCGTCGGGCTCGTATTTGCAGCGGATGAGAACCGCGCCATGCGGCCCGCTCTGGTCGATGCCCATCTCGTAGGCCTCGCTGCGCGAGCCGGAGGGCTGCCACCCGGCGGGAAGATCAAGGGTCCTCTGCCGCGCCTCGATCTCAGCCGACAGCGCATTCCAGTCGGCTAGGCCGAACTGGCGGGCGACAAGTTCGAGGCAGAGGCTGTGGGAGACGTCGATCGTCTGTTCGCCAAGGGCCTTGCGAAGGGCCTTGGCCATGATTTTTGCATCGCGATAGGTGCGCATAGTCCGATCCTGAAACGGGGCAAACGTTTATCAGAGCTCGCATTGCTGACAGGTTCACCCGCAGGGGTCAGACCATGGTTTCGAAAAGTGCATTCACCATGCCTTGCGACGCGAGCGGCAGGCTGCACTGGCCCTGTCCGCAAGCTAGCGAGGACGGCGCGATTCTGTCAATCGGCAAGGATGGGCGAAAGCCGGACCGGGATTGCGGCCCGACGGCCCCGCCCCAGTCCGGTGGCATTACGAGACGCACGCGAAACCTTTTTCCGCGTGCGGCTCTTCACCGGCAAGCTCCTGAGGGCGCGCCGACCGATGCGGCCTCAGCCGCGCCGGGCCGCCTCGATGGCGGCGATGTCGATCTTCTTCATGCCCATCATCGCCTCGAAGGCGCGCTTTGCCTCCGCGCCACCGGCGGCCATCGCATCCGTCAGCGCGCGCGGCGTGATCTGCCAGGAGATGCCCCATTTGTCCTTGCACCAGCCGCAGACGCTTTCCTGGCCGCCATTGCCGACGATGGCGTTCCAGTAGCGGTCCGTCTCTTCCTGATCGTCCGTGGCGATCTGGAACGAGAAGGCCTCGCTGTGCTTGAACGTCGTGCCGCCGTTAAGGCCGATGCAGGCAACGCCCGCGACGGTGAATTCCACCGTCAGCACGTCGCCGGCCTTGCCGGAGGGGAAGTCGCCGGGCGCGCGGTGAACCGCGCCCACGGCGCTGTCGGGAAATGTCGCAGCATAAAACCGGGCCGCGGCCTCGGCATCCTTTTCATACCAGAGGCAGATGGTGTTCCTGGGCGTCGTCATTGGATCGTCCTTTCCTTCCGGCCGCAGATGCGCGGCGGCTACTGGTTGATCTCGGGCGTGACGAGCTTTGTCAGCTTGTCCAGCGAATCCTGCCAGCCGAGATAGCAGGCCTCGGCGGGGATGATATCAGGCACGCCCTGCTGCTCGATATTCACCTCCGTGCCGACCGACACGGCCTTCAGGCTGACAATCACCTTCATCTCGCCCGGCAGGTTCGGATCGTCGAAACTGTCGGTGTAGACGAGGCGCTCGCCCGGGACGAGTTCCAGATAGGTGCCGCCGAAACCATGGCTGCCGCCGGTCGTGAAATTGCGGAACGACATCCTGTGACGGCCGCCGACCTTGGCATCCAGCTCATGCACGGTGCAGAGGAAGCCATAGGGCGGAAGCCAGCTTGCCACCGCATCCGCTTCAAGGAACGCGCGATAGACCTTTTCGGGCTTGGTCGCGATGACGCGGTGCAGACGGATCGTGCTGGGCATGATGCTCTCCTGTGGTTCGTTTTTGCGAAGGGTGCACGCCTCCCAATCGCGGCACCGCACGGGCAGCCAATCGCCGCTCGATGTTATGAAGACGAACGAGGTAGAGAAGGTCCGACATGACATCGGGAAAAGTTTGACGTTGGCGCTTCTTCAACGTCCGACAGTTTTCCGGGTACTGTAAGAACACGCTAATGTCGGCCGGCACAGAACGTTTCCGGCTCAGATTGATAAGTCCCCCAAGGCACTCGATACGCGACGCAACTACTCAAATAGCCTCGCGTCCTGGAAACACTTTCCATGGCATTGAATGAACTTGAAACACCTGCCCTACGATTTAAGTATTCACCAGAGTTAAGCATCGAATTATCAATTTGGGGGCGATGACCGCCGATCCGGTTTCGCAAGTCGAGCAGGGAAGAGCTGCTATGGAGTGAGGCCAACCTCCATGACCGTTCAACTTTGCTGAACGCCCTTTGCCCGTAGCCAGATTCTTCGAGCCGCTGTCGAATCTACATCAACCTGCCCACTGCTTGATGTATTGGCGGCAAGCAAATTCCATGGCAAGACGGCATTCACAACTTTATGGAGAACCTACATGGCCACGCCTGGCGCGGAACTAAAGTCGATCCTGCAGAGGCATCCTGCAGCTCCATTCTTGTTCGTAGGATCAGGGTTCTCGCGTCGTTACTTGGGCTTGGGCGACTGGGCAGGATTACTGCAGCAATTCTGCGAACCAATTAAAGACTTTGGCTACTACAGCTCAAAGGCGGACGGTGATCTCCCTGCGGCCGCGTCTCACATGGCACACGACTATAACGAATGGTGGTGGTCGGCACCAGAAATGTCACGTAGTCGAAAACAGTTCTCTAGGATGATCAAGGGGAGCGCCGACGCGCTGAAAGTGGAGATTGCAAACTATCTTAGCCAATATTCGTTGGAGGATGCACGAAAGTCGAAGTTCGGAAGCGAGATCGCTGCACTGTCCAAAATAGCCGTTGATGGGATCATCACTACGAATTGGGACTCTTTCCTCGAGGAGCTCTTCCCAGACTACAAAGTCTTCGTAGGGCAAGAGGAATTGCTGTTCTCCAATCCTCAATCAATTGGGGAAATCTACAAAATACACGGTTCAGCAAGTGATCCGCAAAGTTTGGTATTGACTGCGGAGGACTACGCTGAATTCAACGATAGAAATCCATATCTGGCGGCCAAACTTGTGACGATCTTCGTCGAACACCCAATCTTATTTTTTGGCTACTCGATCACCGATCCCCACATCCGGGCACTAATCTCATCGATCGCCAAATGTCTGCCTCAACACAAGATTGATGCGTTCCAGCAAAACCTCATCTTCATCCAACGCACAAAAGGTGATGAACAGCCCATCATAGAGAAGACAACAATTCAATCTGGCGAATTTAGTGTAACGATGATGGTGGCGAAGTTTGCAGATTTCGGAGAGGTGTACGCGGCGCTATCAGAGTCCAAAAGGAAAATGCCGGCGAGGGTCCTGCGCTTCTTTAAGGAGCAACTATACGAACTCGTGCATGCACCAGTCGATAGCGAGCGAAAGATTGCAGTCGTGAATTACGACGAGATCGGTTCTGCGGAAGCAGTTGAATTCATAGTTGGTGTCGGCGTTGCCCAGCGTCAGCAAGATTTTGGGGACAAGGTCGACAAAGCGGTTAAGAGCGCGTTGGCAAAAAAAGGATATGAAGGAGTTTCCCCCGACGAGGTATTCATCGATTGTCTCGAAGAAGTATCAAAGTTCGATGCTTCGGATCTTCTTGGCTCCGCTTTTCCAGCCTACGGGAGATCAAACCGAACATTTATTCCTGTTTTCAAGTATCTGCACGCTGCGGGCATTCAGTCCGAGGACCAACTTGTTGCCTCAAACTATGAAGGCGCTAAGAAGGTGGTCGATAAGCTGAGAAAAGCGGACTACACGTTGCCTTCATACGCAAAGAGATACAAGACGTCATTCGTTGGCTTGTCGACCAAGTCTATTATAGAAAAGGCTTCTGATCCTATCGAGGCTTTGCTGATGCTTCCATTCCAGCCTATTACGGAGATGGACGCTTTAGAATTGCGCCAATTCCTACGCGGTAATTCGGGCAACTTCGAACTCGACCCCTACCGGACGGCTTATCGCAAGGCCATCTGCTTGCTCGATCGTTTACTCTACGGTTTTTGACTATAAACTTCGGATTTTAGTTAAAAACCACCATGCTGTCTGATTAGGCAAAGGCTGATTTCGGGAAATTCAAGCCGGCAGAATGATCGACATTTTGGCGCAAGCATCTGTGATGTTTTAATCCTAAAGACCGGACTGGCCAATCTGTTTTATGGTTCGCGTCGCTTCACGTGGATTCGAGCATCTAATCCACCGCCCCCCTTGACGAGCAGCCTTCTCACCCGAATAGCGTCGAGCCCAAAACATGCTAAGCACTGACCAGCCCACAACAGGAGTACACCCATGAGCGAACCGTCCGTAGAAGAAGCGACCAATCGAATTTATGAATCGCTCCAGGCCGATAACGCCGACATCGATGTGCATATCGCGGCGCTCAAGGCCGCGATGAAGCAGGCGGGGTTGAAAGAGGCGGTGTTCGATCCGGCGCGGCTGGCGCACAACAATCGTTCCGGCAGGAAGCTCATGCAGGCCTATTTCCGCCAGCGTGGCGTGACGGTGACGTTCTCGGCGTGAAGCCTTCCCGGCCCTGGAACCAGGGCCGCGGTGCCGCCCACGGATTCCGAACGAGCGCGAAGGCGCTGGAAAGCCGTGATTCTTCTTTGAAAATGGGAGCGCTGGCTGGGGCGCCAGGATTCGAACCTGGGAATGCCGGTACCAAAAACCGGTGCCTTACCGCTTGGCGACGCCCCAACACGGCGGGAGCCTGATAGCAAAGCGGGAGGGCGTGGACAATGCTTAAGTTCCGCTTTGCCGCGATTATTCTCCGTCATGCCCGCCGTTTTCCCGCCGGGCGGGCGGGCTTCGCGCTTGGCAGGCGCGGCGGGCGGGGCTAGGGTCCGGCCCAACCTGCCTTTTTTCAAGGAGCCGCCATGCCCCAGTTTCGCGCCCGTCCGCCGGCCGTGCCCACCGTTCTCCTCGACGATGCCGTGGTGCGCGTCACGCGCTGGGACTTCGAGCCGGGGGCCGATACGGGCCATCATGTGCACGGGCTCGGCTATGTCGTGGTGCCGATGACGGATTGCGAATTCCTCATCGAGGAGGAGACGGGCGACCGGCGGGTGTCCACCAAGGCGGGCGCCGTCTACCGGCGCGAGGCCGGCGTTGCGCACAATGTCGTCAATGGCGGCGATGCGCCGATGAGCTTCATCGAGATCGAGTACAAGTGACCGCATCCGTGAGCGACGAGAAGGACGACAGCCCGCATTTCAACCTCGAGTTCCGCCCCGCCCACGGCGAGGCCGTGCCGGTGGCCGCGCGCGTGCAACGCGTCACGGTCAACAATCCCGGCCCCTTCACCTTCCACGGCACCAACAGCTATATCGTCGGCGACCGCTCGGTGGCGGTGATCGATCCCGGGCCGGAGGACGAGGCGCATTTCCGCGCGCTGATGGCCGCGCTCGCGGGCCGTGAGGTCACGCATATCGCCGTCAGCCACACCCATCGCGATCACTCGCCGCTCGCCCGCCGGCTGAAGGCGGAGACGGGCGCGATCATCGTCGCCGAAGGCCCGCACCGGGCCGCGCGGCCGCTCCATGCCGGCGAGCAGAACCCTTTTGCCGAAAGCTCGGATACGGATTTCGTGCCCGATATCGCGCTTGGCCATGGCGAGACGCTGGCCGGCGACGGCTGGGCGCTGACGGCGCTGCTGACCCCCGGCCACACCGCCAACCATGCGGCCTTCGCGCTCGACGGGCCTGAGGGCATCGTCTTTTCCGCCGACCATGTCATGGCCTGGGCGACGACCATCGTCGCCCCGCCCGATGGCGCGATGGCGGATTACATGGCCTCGCTGGAGCGGCTGCTGGAGCGGGACGACCGCCTCTATTTCCCCGGCCATGGCGGGCCGGTGGTCGAGCCAGCCTCGTTCCTGCGCGGATTGCGCACCCACCGGCGCATGCGCGAGCGGGCGGTGCGCGAGCGCGTGCGCGCCGGGGACCGGCTGATCGCCGACATGGTGAAGGTGATCTACCGCGAGACCGATCCACGCCTGCATGGCGCGGCGGCGCTGTCCGTGCTGGCGCATCTGGAAGATCTTGTCGGACGCGGCGAGGTCGTCACCGAGGGACCGCCTTCGCTGAAGGGGCTCTATTTCCCCGCGCCGGGATTTTAGAGCATGTCAGGTTCAGATTGAACCAGACATGCTCTAAATGCTTTTGTTTTCGTTTGTCTTTTCGGGAAAACCGGTTCCCACTTTTCCCTGACAAACGCTAGTCCCCGGCAATGCCGAGCAGTTCCGCGTCCAGCGCCTTGAGATAGCCTTCGACCAGCTCGGCGCCGATGCCGAGATCGTGCGGCCCGTAGCGGGAGGCGGCACGCATGTCGACCAGCGTCGTCTCCGCCTCCTCGCGCAGGCGGATGACCACGTCGAAGCGGAAGCCGAAGACCGGCGAGCGCCATTCGCCCTGCAGGATCACGTCGCCCGGGCCGCCGATATGCGGCAGGATGGGCGTTTCCAGCGGCCTTGCCTCGGGGATCGGCACTTCGCCGAGCGGCTCGGCGCTGCCGGCCGCCTTGCCGGGATCGACCACCAGGTCCTCGAGATCGGCAAGGATATTGTCGAGGCCGTCCTCGGCGGTGATCGCAATGCCATAGGCGGCCGCCACCTTACGCACGCCCTGATAGACGCGGTCGAGCGCGCCCTCGTAGCGCCGGCCGGATAGCGCGGGATAGGCGGCAAGCTGCACCTCGCGGTCGCGCGGCGTCACCACGCCGGCGCGCTGCAGCCAGTCCTGCTCGGCGGAGGGCTGCGAAAGCCAGGGCGGCGCGGAAAGCGTATCCGTCGTCACATCGTAGAGCGCCGGCTTGTAGAAATAGGAATAGGCGGCGGCGGCGGCGACGCCGAGCGGCAGCAGCGCCAGCAGCAGCGCGATGAAAGAGGCCTTGCCGCCCCGCGCGCCGACATGCCAGAGCCGCACGAGGCCGACGGAAGCCAGCAGTACGGCAAGCGCGGAAAGCGCGGCGGCAAAACCGGCGAGCACCAGGAAATGCGGCGTCGTCAGCGGCCCGAAGCGGTGCGACAGCACCACGGCGACGAAGAGCAGGCAGGAAAACAGCGCGAGACGCCGCGCCCAATGGGCCGCGTGAGAAACAGGCCTCTCGTACTGGATCGTGATCGCCATGGCCTCACCGGATGCGCACGGCACCGCTGCCGCGCCCCATCCCTAGCGCAGGGCGGGGAACTTTTCCACCGGGATCGGTCTTGTGAGAGCGAACGCCCCCAACAGCGCAAAAAACCCAGGCGCGCAAAAATACTTGCGTGCCGTAAATTTGCCACGCTCGTTAACGAGCCTTCATAAACGGGGGTAGAACAAGGAGAAGACGATGTTGCCGACGCAGACGGCCGCCGACACACCTGTCGCCACCACGGCTGGCGAACCCGCCCTCCCCCTGGAGCTTCTCGAACTCGAACTGTCGCTCGACGGCTTTTCCGGCGACGTGGAGAATTTTGCCGAGGCGGTGCGCCAGGCCGCAACGCAGCTCGGCGGCGATTTCCTGTTCGACCTGCCGGCCTCCGGCCTTGCCGAGGATTGCCTGCGCATCGCAGCTTTGCGCGTGCCGAAGGGCGAAGACAACGCGCTGGAGGTAGTCTTCGCGCTGCTCGATGCCGAGGGATCCACCATCCGCGTGGAAAACCCCGATGAGACGACGCAGGACCTGAAGCGCTTCGCGGAGGCCTTCGTCGGCGTGCTGGAACGCATCTGAGGCCTTGCCGAGGCAGGGCGCCCGGCCTATTTGCAGGGCAGACACCCGTTCGCCCGGAGCCTTCCCGATGTTTGCAAGACTAGCCGTCCTCGCCGCCACCGCCCTTTTGCTCGCCGGCTGCCAGAGCGCGGCCGAGATGCGCGCGGCGGATGAAAACCGCTGCGTTTCCTATGGCTTCCGCCCCGCCACCGATGCCTTTGCCGAATGCCTGCAGCGCATCGATCTCGACCGCCGGGCGCAGCTTCGCCAGGCGAGCAGCGAGGCGCTGTTCATGCCGTCGCCCGTCATCGTGGTGCGCGAGCGGCGGCACTGGCACTGAGGCCGTTCAGGCGTCGCCCTTCGCTCAGGCCTTGCCGCTGAAGGCCGCCTGCGCCGCCGCAAGGCGCGCGATCGGCACGCGGAAGGGCGAGCAGGACACGTAGTCCAGCCCCGCCTCCTCGCAGAAGTGGATCGAGGCCGGGTCGCCGCCATGTTCGCCGCAGATGCCGAGCTTCAGGTCGTTGCGCGTGCGCCGGCCGCGCTCGGCGGCGATGCGGATGAGTTCCCCCACGCCGTCGAAATCGAGCTGGACGAACGGATCCTGCTCGACGATGCCCTTCTGGATATAGGTCGACAGGAACGCCGAGGCGTCGTCGCGCGAGATGCCGAAGGTGGTCTGCGTCAGGTCGTTGGTGCCGAAGGAGAAGAATTCGGCCGATTCGGCGATGACATGGGCGCGCAGCGCGGCGCGCGGCAGCTCGATCATCGTGCCGGTGAGATAGTCGATGGCGACGCCGCTTTCGGCGATGACCGCCTTGGCCACCGCCTCGATGCGCGCCTTCACATAATCCAGCTCCGCCTTGAGGCCGACGAGCGGCACCATGATCTCGGGCTCGACGGCGGCGCCGGTCTTCCTGGCGGCTTCCACGGCCGCCTCGAAGATGGCGCGCGCCTGCATTTCGGCGATCTCCGGATAGGAGATGGCGAGGCGGCAGCCGCGATGGCCGAGCATGGGGTTGAACTCGTGCAGCGTATCGACCCGGCGGCGCAGCACCGTCTCGTCGATGGAAAGCGCGGCCGCGACCTCGGCGATCTCCTCGTCCGTCTTCGGCAGGAATTCATGCAGCGGCGGATCGAGCAGGCGGATCGTCACCGGCAGGCCGTGCATGATCTCGAAAAGCTCGACGAAGTCGGAGCGCTGCATGGGCAGCAGCTTGGCGAGCGCCGCCTTCCGGCCGGCCTCGTCTTCCGCCAGGATCATCTCGCGCATCACATTGATGCGGCTGCCCTCGAAGAACATGTGCTCGGTGCGGCAGAGGCCGATGCCTTCCGCGCCGAAGGAGCGCGCGGCGCGCGCATCCGCCGGCGTCTCGGCATTGGTGCGCACCTTCATGCGGCGCGTGCGGTCCGCCCATTCCATGATGCGGCCGAAATCGCCCGACAGTTCGGGCTGGAGCATGGGGATTTCACCCTTCAGCACCTGGCCGGAGGAGCCGTCGATGGTGATGACGTCGCCCTTGCGCAGCGTCACGCCATGGGCGACCAGCAATTCGTTGCGCAGGTCGACGCGCAGCGTGCCCGCGCCAGAAACGCAGGGCGTGCCCATGCCGCGCGCGACGACCGCCGCGTGGCTCGTCATGCCGCCGCGCGTCGTCAGGATGCCTTCGGCGGCGTGCATGCCGTGAATGTCTTCCGGGCTCGTCTCGATGCGCACGAGAATGACCTTGCGGCCCTCCTCCTCCGCCTTCACAGCCTCTTCCGAGGTGAAGACGATCTCGCCCGTCGCGGCGCCCGGCGAGGCCGGCAGGCCGGAGCCGATGACGTCGCGCCGCGCGCGCGGGTCGATGGTGGGGTGCAGCAGCTGGTCGAGCGAGGCGGGATCGATGCGCGCGACGGCCTCGCCCTCGCTGATCAGGCCTTCCGTCGCCATGTCGACGGCAATCTTCAGCGCGGCCTTGGCGGTGCGCTTGCCCGAGCGCGTCTGCAGCATCCAGAGCGTGCCGCGCTCGATGGTGAATTCGAGGTCCTGCATGTCGCGGTAGTGCTGCTCCAGCCGGTCGCAGATGCCGCGGAATTCGGCGAAGGCCTCCGGCATCAGCTTTTCCAGCGACGGCCGGTCGGAGCCCGAACCGATGCGCGCCTCCTCGGTGATGTTCTGCGGCGTGCGGATGCCGGCGACAACGTCCTCGCCCTGCGCATTGACGAGGAACTCGCCGTAAAGCTTGTTCTCGCCCGTCGAGGGGTTGCGCGTGAAGGCGACGCCCGTGGCCGAGGAATTGCCGAGATTGCCGAAGACCATGGCCTGGACGTTGACGGCGGTGCCCCAGACGGCGGGAATGTTGTGCAGCGTGCGGTAGGTGACGGCGCGAGCGTTCATCCAGCTTGCGAAGACGGCGCCGATGGCGCCCCAGAGCTGGACTTCCGGATCCTGCGGGAATTCCTCGCCAAGCTCTTCCTGGATGACTTCCTTGTAGCGGGCGATGACGTGCTGCCACTCGACCGCCGATAGTTCGGTGTCCTGCTCGTGGCCGAGCCGGCCCTTCTCGTCTTCCAGGATCTCCTCGAAGACCTCATGGTCGAGGCCCATGACGACGTCGCCATACATCTGGATGAAGCGGCGGTAGCTGTCCCAGGCAAAGCGCGCATCGCCGGCATCGTGGCCCAGCGCCTCGACCGTGCGGTCGTTGAGGCCGAGGTTCAGCACCGTGTCCATCATGCCGGGCATGGAGGCGCGCGCGCCGGAGCGCACGGAAAGCAGCAGCGGCTTGCTCATGTCGCCGAAGATGCGGCCGGTAATGGCCTCCATCTGGCGCAGGCCCGCGCGGACCTCGTCCTTCAGGCCGGCCGGAAGCACCCGGCCGTTCTCGTAATAGTGGTTGCAGGCGGAGGTGACGATGGTGATGCCGGGCGGCACCGGCAGGCCGAGATTGCACATTTCGGCAAGGTTCGCGCCCTTGCCGCCGAGCAGATTGCGATCGCCCGCGCTGCCTTCGGCACGGCCTCCCCCGAAGGTGTAAACCCACTTCTCCATCGACGCCTCCCCAAACGTATCCGGGCAATCTACAGGAACTGCATCCCTTTGAAAACGCGGCACGACAGGTTTTTTGCTGCACTGCGTCAATTTTGCGACGGCGATGCAATATTACGACAAGACGATAAAGCCGCGCTCCCTTGCGGAAACACGGCCTCGTGCCTTGCCGCAGCGTCGCGGCTCAATTTTCCTGGATGGACAGGCCCTGCTGGTCCAGCCGGATCTCGACGCCGTCAGGCTTCTTTTCCTGCTGATAGGCGTAATAGGAAAACCCTGCCACCACGACGATGAGGGCGCCGATGATCATGTAAAGTGCGTTTCTGTTCACGTTTGGTCCCCGATTGCATTGGCTGCCTGCAGGAACTGGCAGGCGGCCCATAATGCACCAGGGTCAGTTTTGTTCCTTCGCGCCGTCGTCCAGCATGTCCTGCAGCTTGTTGCGGAGGCTGTCATATTGCGGCTTGCCGACGGTGTCCTTCAGGCCATGGCTCGTCGCGTGGAAGCCGAGCGCCCGATAGGCCTCGAACTGCTCCTCGGAAAAGAACTGGTCGCCAGTCGATTCATGCGGGAAACGCGGATAGCGTTTCTCGTAGTCGAGCACATAGGTGCTTTCGTCGCCCGTCATGGACGCCTTGATGTAGAGGAGCACGCCCTCCTTCGCCGGCTTGAGCAGTCTTCGGTTATCGTCATAGAGCGCGGGATAGGAGATCTTGCCGATCACCGCATGGGCATGGGCCGGGGCCTTGTAGGAAAGCACGTCGGCCTTCTTCAATTCCGCCTGCCGCTTCAGCACGGCCTCGCGGATGGTGGCGACCGGCACCTCCATGCGGATGCCGAGATCGATGCGGGCGAAGCGCTCGACATCGACGAAGGAGGCGAAGGTCATGGCGGGGTCGGCCTCGGCGTCCGAAACGACGATCACGTCGCAGCGCCGCTTGAGAAGCTGGTAGAGCCCGAGATTGTCGATATGCCCGCCGTCGGAGACGTAGACCTTCGGCGATTTCTCGTCGAGCAGCTTGAACATCTCGAAGAAGAGATAGGGAAGCCGCCAGTCTCCCGCCGAGACCTTGCGCTGGTCGCCGCCGACCACGAGGCGGTTCGGATTGCGCAGCCAGTAGGCAAGACGAATGTTGAGCAAGGCGAGCGTCGGCGCGATGAGGGCGATGCCCGCCCGGCCCATGGCGGAGGAGACGGCCGCGCCGGAGATCGCGACGGCGGTCGCAAGATCGAGCGACGGTTCCGCCTTCTGATAGTCCTCCGTCGACACATATTGCGTGACCTCGGAGCCGACATGGCGCGGCGTGAAGGTGAAGAAGTCCGCGTCGCGCGCCCGCTTGTTATGCTCGGAATGCTGGATGTTGACGGCGGCGTTGATGATGAGCTGCGGGCGCAGCGGCTGCTCGACGCCGTCCTTCGTCACCGTCGCGAGATCCGTAAGGCGGTAGCTCTTCTCGCCGTTTCCAAGGTTGAAGGCGAAGTTCAGCCGGTCGCGATAGAGGCGATGGAGCGAATTGGCGTTTTCCGTGAAGAGGCTGCCCACCAGGAACAGCACCATGAAGAGCGCGAGATAGTCCGTGGCGATCCGGTAGATGCCGAGGTCTGCGGCACCGGTGTGGAGCGCGAGCCATCCGGCAAGATGCACGGCAAGGATCAGCAGGAAGACGGAGGCCGCGACGGCCGAACGGCTGTCCTCCTGCCGCCAGCCACCGCCCTTCCACCAGGCTCCGTTGAGCAGCGTCTCGCCGACAGGCCCGACCTTCGCCGACCAATGGGCGATGGCCAGCATGACCCAGAGCGGCGGCAGCAGGAACCAGACGGCGCCGAGGCAATCCTGTACGGCGACGAAGACGGCGGGAATATCGCAGCTGTTCCTCGCGAGGGCGAGCACGGTCACCCAGAGATAGAGCACATAGATCAGGAGCGGCAGCGCGGCGGCGAGCAGCACGAGCGCAAGGCCGCTGACGAGCTTGTCGAAGCGGGCGCGCCACGGACCGTTCTTGTCGGCCGCCTGGATATAGCCGACGAGCTTGCGCCAGAAGAAGGCGAGCATGACATTGCCGGTGACGAGCGTGAACACCGAGGTCTGGAACGAGAACCATCCCTTGAAGATGCCGCCGCCTTCACGCCAGGCCACCAGCCGGTCGACGATGGGCACCTGCACCTCGCACAGGAAGACCGCAAGGATCACCAGCAGGAAAATCCCCGTCCGCCTCGCCCCTTTTGATCCCGGGTCCGATTGATCGCTTTCGCTGCGCGCGGCCGACCGCACCAGCGCCCACCCGATGAGCCAGAGCAGAAGCACGATGGCGAGCAGCTTCGTCAGCACCAGCGAGGGTCCAAGATCGAGCATGCCCTTGAACCGCGCCTGATCGAGGAGGGCATTGATCCAGGACACCTGAAGCGACGCCTTGGTGGGGTTGAAGAACAGCGTGACGGCGGCGGCAAGGAAGATCGCGGCGGCCACCATGACGGCATTGACCGCAAGCCCCCGCAGGATGATGCCGAGCGAGACGATAAGATCGAACTTGCCTGTCGGCATCAGGTAGCGGCTCTTGTCGCGCAGCGCGCGCACATCGCCATTGTCGCCGATCTCGTTCGCCCCCATGCCGAGGCGGTCCGTGCTGTCGTCCATGCCGAAGGGGAAGTCGCCGTTTCCGCGCTTGATGCCCGCGACCAGCGCCGCGCCGGTATAGCCGCCGCCCGATACGGTCGACAGAAAATCGATCCTGTCGAACACCTTGCGCACCTTCAGGGCCTGCAGCACGCCAAGGCTGAAGGCCGCCGAGCGGATGCCGCCGCCCGAAAGCGCAAGGCCCGTCTCGATCGGTTCGGCCTTTCGCCGGATCGCCATCGTCTCCAGCGCGGAGGCCCCGGCAACCTCCCGGCGCTCCTCCAGGAAGACAGCGTTGAAATTCTGCGGCTGAACCTTCCGGCCGGTCTCCCGGGGCGTGTTCGAAGCCCCTGCCCCCTGGTCTTCGTTCTGTGGATCGGCACCAGCAACGACATCGTCCGCCATGACACTCTCCCCAAAGTCGCCGATCGAAACGTCCCGAAAAAGGTATGCCAGCAGCTCAAAATTACAAGTTGTATTTTGAGTTTCCAGTCGCCAAGGACGTCAGGAACGACACGACGGGGCCGTCGTCCCTAGACGGCTTCGCGCAGCTGCTCGGCCGTCTGAAGGTCCACCGACACCAGCTGCGAAACGCCCTGTTCGGCCATGGTGACGCCGAAGAGGCGGTTCATGCGCGCCATGGTGATGGGGTTGTGGGTGATGATGACGAAGCGGGTCTCGGTGGAGGCCGCCATTTCGTCCATCAGGTTGCAGTAGCGTTCGACATTGTGGTCGTCGAGCGGCGCGTCCACCTCGTCCAGCACGCAGATCGGCGCGGGATTGGTGAGGAAGACGGCGAAGATCAGCGCCATGGCGGTCAACGCCTGCTCGCCGCCGGACAGCAGCGTCATGGTCTGCGGCTTCTTGCCGGGCGGGCGGGCGAGGATTTCGAGGCCCGCATCGAGCGGGTCGTCGCTCTCGATCAGTTGCAGTTCCGCCGTGCCGCCGCCGAAGAGGTGGGTGAAGAGGCGCTGGAACTGCACGTTGACGACGTCGAAGGCGGCCAGCAGCCGCTCGCGGCCCTCGCGGTTGAGGCTCTGGATGGCCGAGCGCAGCTTGCGGATCGCCTCGATGATATCCTCGCGCTCGGCGACGATGGCGTCGAGTTTATCCGTCAGCTCCTTCTGCTCTTCCTCGGCGCGCAGGTTCACCGCGCCGAGCCGTTCGCGCTCGACGCGCAGGCGGTCGAGGTCCCGTTCGCGCTCGCGCGGATCGGGCAGCGGCGCATCGGCCGGGTGGCCGGTGAGGCGCAGGGCCTCGTGCGGGGCGCAGGACAGCGCCTCGCGGATGCGCGTCTCGCCCTCGATGCGGCGCTCGCGGGCGGAGACGAGGCGTTCCTCGGCGCGCCCGCGCGTCTCGCGGGATTCGGCAAGCTGCGACAGGGCCGTGGCGGCGAGGCGATCGGCCTCGCGCTGGCAGTTGTCCGCGTCCTGCAGGGCATCGGCGGCCTCGCGGCGGGCGGCTTCCGCATTGGTAAGGCCGGTCAGGAGCTCGCGGCGCTTTTCCTCGATCTCGTCGGGGGCCTCGGCAAGCTCCTCCATTTCCTCGCGCGCTTCGCCCTCACGCTCGCGCAGCGTCGCGATGTGGGTCTCGGCGCTGGCGGCGCGGGTCCTCCAGGTCTCGCGCTCGGCGGCAATGGCCATCAGCCGGCGGCGGCGGTCGGCCATTTCGCGGGCAAGGCCGTCATGGGCGGCGCGAGCCTCGGCAAGCGTCGCCCGGTCGGTCGCGACATCCATGGTGTGGGTGCGCAGGCGCAGCTCAAGTTCGGCAAGGTCAGGCGCGTCTTCCAGCGCGGCGCGGGCATCTTCCAGCGAGACGGCCGCCTCCTCCACCTGCACCTCGATCTGCGCGCGCGTTTCCGACAGCACGGCGCGGCGGCGGATGAGATCGCCGGACGCGCGCTCGGCCGCCTCCAGCGCCTCGCGGGCCTCGGCCAGCGTGCGGGTGGCGGTGCGCTGCGCCTCGCGGGCGGCCTGCTGGCGCTGGCTTTCGGCGCGGATGGTTTCGGCGGCGCGGGCCAGATCAGCTTCTGCGGCAGACAGTTTGGCGCGGGCGTCTTCCGCCTCGGTTTCGAGTTCGGACAGGCGGTTCTTCTGTTCGAGGCGAAGGGCAGCGGCGCTCGGCGCATCCGCGCCGGTGACATGACCGTCCCAGCGGAAGACCGCGCCCTCGCGGGTGACGAGCCGCTGGCCGGGCCTCAACCGCGGCAACAGGGCCAGCGCTTCGCCGACATCGCCAGCAATGCCGATCTGGGCAAGACGGCGATGCAGGACCTCCGGCGCACGAACATGGGCGATAAGCGCGGGAACGCCATCCGGCAGGGCGGGATCGGCGGATGCGTCGCCGGCCTGCCGCCAGTGAACGGGCGCGTCGCTGTCGGCCGGAGAATCGAGATCGTGGCCGAGGGCTGCGCCAAGCGCGGTCTCATAGCCGCGGTCGACATGCACATCCTCGACGACAGGCGCGAAGGAGCCCCCGGCGGCGCCGGCCTCCAGCATGCGGCGGATGGTGCGGGCTTCCGTCTCGATGCCGGCAAGGTGGGCGCGAGCCGTGTCGACGGGGCCGCGCAGGGTCGTTTCGGCAAAGCGGGCCTCTTCCAGCGCGTCTTCCACGGCAACAAGCATGTCGCCGGCCGCTTCCAGCGCCTCCTCCGCCGCCTGCACGGCGGCGCGGCGTTCTTCCGGATCGGGCAGCGCTGCGATGCGCGCGTCCATTTCGTCCAGTTCGCGCGCCTGCGCGTCGAGCTGCTGGCCGAGCCGGAGATGGCGTTCGGCAAGGTCGCGGATCGCCTTTTCGAGCTGGTTGCGCACGGCCTGCGCCTCGGCGCGCTCGGCGGTGACGCCGGCAAGGGCGGCTTCGCTTTCGGCAAGTTTCGCGGCGGCCGCGTCCATCGTCTCGCGGGCGGCTTCGGCACGCTCGTCGGCCTCGGCGAGGATGTCGCCGATCTCCTCCTCCTCGCCCGTCAGGCGTTCCAGCACGGCGGCATTGTCGGCCACCATGCGCTCCTCGCGCACGATATCCTCGGCAAGCTGGGCGAGACGGCGGGAAAGCTCGTCGCGGCGGCGCAGCAGCCGGGCGGAATCTTCCTCGAGCTGCGCACGGGCGATCTGCAGGCGCTGCAGCACGGCGGCAAGCTTGGCCTCGTTCTCACGCAGTTCCGGCAGTTTCAGGCTGGCGACGGCCTGGTCCTTGGCGGCCTGCATCTGGGCGTTCGCCCGCTCGGCGACGAGCGAGGTCGCCTGGTTGAGCTGGCTCTCCGCCTCACCTTCCTGCTCCTTGGCCTGAACCCAGCGGATATGCAGCAGCATCGCCTCGTGGCGGCGGATATCGGCCGACAGCGCCTTGAAGCGGTTCGCCTGGCGCGACTGGCGCTTCAGGCTCTCGATCTGGCTTTCGAGCTGCGAGGTGACGTCATCGAGCCGTTCGAGGTTGGTCTCGGCGGCGCGCAGGCGCAGCTCCGCCTCGTGGCGGCGGGAATGCAGGCCCGAAATGCCGGCCGCCTCTTCGAGAAGCTGGCGGCGGGCCTGCGGCTTTGCCTGGATGAGTTCGCCGATGCGGCCCTGCCCCACCATGGAGGGCGAGCGGGCGCCGGTGGAAGCGTCGGCGAAGAGAAGCTGCACGTCCTTGGCGCGCGCCTCCTTGCCGTTGATGCGGTAGACCGAGCCGTTCTCGCGCTCGATGCGGCGCGTCACCTGGATCTCGTCCTCGCCGTTGAAGGCGGCGGGCGCGGTGCGGTCGGAATTGTCGAGATAGAGGCCGACCTCGGCGGTGTTGCGCGCCGGGCGGTTGCCCGAGCCGGAGAAGATGACGTCGTCCATGCCGGACGCGCGCATGTTCTTGTAGGAGTTTTCCCCCATCACCCAGCGCAGCGCCTCGACGAGGTTCGACTTGCCGCAGCCGTTCGGTCCGACGACGCCGGTCAGGCCCCGCTCGATGACGAATTCGGTGGGCTCGACGAAGGACTTGAAGCCGAGGAGGCGGAGCTTGGTGAACCTCATGCCGCGCGCGCAGGGCGAATGGGACCGCCCTCCTCTCGCCCGCCGGCCCTCTTCCCCTGAGGGGAAGAGATCGCATGGCGGGCGGTCAGCGCCGCTGCGCAATAAAAAGCGGGCGCACGGCTTCCGCCGTCGCCCGCCGAAAATCCGGTCGAAGGATCAGAGCATGCTGTCGATGAGGGCCGACATGGTGTCAACCGACATGTCTCCCGAATAGCGCTTGCCGTTGATGAGGAAGGTCGGCGTTGCGGCAACGCCGAATTCCTTGGCGCCGCGTTCGCGGACCGCGTTCACATCATCCAGAAGCTTCTGGTTCGTCAAGCAGGCCTGGAAGCTCTCCTGTGTAAAACCGGCGAGCTTGGACATTTGCATCAGGGCTTCGCGGCCGTCCTGCGCGGCGGCCCAGACTTCCTGCTGCTTCATCAGCATGGAGATCATCGGGAAATACTGCGCAGCTTCGGTGAGCTTCGTCGTGTCCTGCGGGTTGCAGCGCGCCAGCATGAAGGCGGCGGCAGCGCGCGGGTCGAACGGGAATTCGCGCACGATGAAGCGAACCTTGCCGCTGTCGACATACTTCGTCTTGATGGCGTCGAAGGTGTTGTTGTGGAAGGCCGCGCAGTGCGGGCAGGTCGTCGACATGTATTCGACGATGGTGACGGGGGCGTTCGCCTCACCGAGCGCCATGTCCGGCAGCGCGCCGGGCTTCAGGACTTCGGCCATATCCACGTCGCCCTCGGCGGCAGGAACTTCTGCCGCCGGCTTCTGGGCGGTTTCGGTTGCCGGCGTGGTGGTCGTGGTCGTCGTCGTGGCGGTCTCGGTGGTCGTCGCCGTCGAGGTCGCCGGCGTCGAGCTTGCGCCTTCGGTCGTCGTCTGGCTGGTTTCGGGAGCCTTGGCGGTCTCCTCCTTCTTCTCGTCGGAGCAGGCGGCCAGCGTCACGGCGAGCGCCGCAACGGCCGCGCCGGTCAGGAGGCGCTTCATCAGGCTCATTTCGGAAAGGGACATGGTCTCTCCTGTGGGAAGGGATAGGAATTCAAATCTCTGGCGCAATGGCGGGCGGGAACGACTTACATCTTTCCGCAATTGCTCTCGGCATCCCCGTTATACCTGCTTTGGGGCGGGAACAAGCGGTGTGAAGGCAAGTAACTTCAAAGAATTGTGACCGTTCGATGTTCCGGGCATTCCCACGCGAAGCGGCTTCGCGCCGGCGCCGGACCACGCGGAAAACAGGAGACAGGAAAGCAATTCCGGTGGGCGGCGTTCACCGCGCTTGCGCTAGCGGCGCTTTCCGAGCACGGCCGTGCCGAGCCGCTTCAGCGCCGCCTTCAGCGCGTCGCCCTCGATGCCCTCGACGAGATGATCGAGATGGCGCGCGGCCTCGCCCGTCAGCGGGCGGGGCTTGGGCCGGCGGCGCGGCTGGACGGCCACCGGCTTCTGCACGATCCGCACCTCGTTGATGGCGGGAAAGCCGAAGAAGCCGTTGATGCGCTGGATGATCTCGCCCTGCTGGTGGCTGAGGAAGAGCGCGCGGGCGCCCTCGCAGGCGATGGTCAGCACGCCCGGCTGGTGACCGCCGCCCTCGCCCGCCATTTCGGAGGCGCGGCGCGGCCAGGAAATACGCTCGGGCCGCGTGCATTCGGCAAACTGCACCCCGGCGATCTCGTCCCAGGAGCCGAGCAGCATCGTGTTGATGCCCGCGCGCTTGGCCAGGACGGGATCGATGAGGCCGTTGGCCACTTCGCTGATCTGGACGATGCCGCGTCTTGACGCCTTGTTGTTCACGATTTACCCCTTACGGGAAAATATTCCTGCTTCACCCGCGAAGCACCTTGAAGATCGCGGATCACTCCGCCAGTTATAGAGCAATTCCAGCAAAAATGTGCAGCCGTTTTGCGCCCGCAACAGCGCCGCCGAAGAAGGTCCCGTCAGGCAGATCATGACCCAAGCCCACCGGACCCTGTCGCCCGCCGACCTGCTGCTTGCCTGGTACGACCGGCACCATCGCGACCTGCCCTGGCGGGTGAGCCCGCCCATGGCGGCGCGCGGGCAAACGCCCGATCCCTACCGCATCTGGCTGTCCGAGGTGATGCTGCAACAGACGACGGTGCAGGCCGTGAAGGCCTATTTCGCGCTCTTCACCGCCCGCTGGCCGACCGTCACGGATCTTGCGAAAGCGGACAACGAGGACGTGATGAAGTCCTGGGCGGGCCTCGGCTACTATGCCCGCGCCCGCAACCTCAAGAAATGCGCCGAAGCCGTCGCGTTCGAGCATGGCGGCGTGTTTCCCGATACGGAGGAAGGCCTGAAGGCCCTGCCCGGCATCGGCGACTATACCGCCGCCGCCATTGCCGCCATCGCCTTCAACCGCCGCAGCGCGGTGCTGGACGGCAATGTCGAGCGCGTCATCTCGCGCCTTCATGCCATCGAGACGCCCCTTCCCGCGGCCAAGCCCGAAATGCGCGCGCTCGTCGCGGCGATGACGCCCATGGACCGGCCGGGCGACTTCGCCCAGGCGATGATGGATCTCGGCGCGACGATCTGCACGCCGCGCCGGCCGGCCTGCGCGCTCTGTCCCTTCAATGCGGATTGCCGCGTGCTCGGCCGCGCCGACCCGGAATCCTATCCGCGCAAGGCCGCGAAGAAGGAAAAGCCGGTGCGGCTCGGCGCCGCCTTCGTCGCGGAAGACGAGACCGGCGCCATCTTCCTGCGCAAGCGGGGCGAAAGCGGCCTTCTCGGCGGCATGACGGAGGTGCCGGGCAGCGCCTGGACCGCCCGCATCGACGGCGAGACGAGCCCCGCCGCCGCGCCCTTTGCGGCCGACTGGCAGGCAAGCGGCACCGTCACCCATGTCTTCACCCATTTCGAGTTGCGCCTCACCGTCTACCGTTCCAAGGTGACGGGCTCGGCCGTTCCGGGCGACGGCTGGTGGCAGCCGAAGGCGACGCTCGACGGCGAGGCGCTGCCGACCGTCATGAAGAAGGCAATAAAACAGGCCATACCCGACGCATTTCAACCGGCGAGGAAAGCATGAGCAGCATCGACATCCGACACATCGTCTTCGACATCGGCAAGGTGCTGATCCACTACGATCCGCATATCCCCTTCTCGCGGCTCATCCCCGACGATGCCGAGCGCAACTGGTTCTTCGCCAATGTCTGCACCCACGACTGGAACCTGGAGCAGGATCGCGGCCGCAAGTGGGAAGACGCCGAGGCGCTGCTGATCGAGGCACATCCCGACCGCATCGAACATATCCGCGCCTTCCGCAAATACTGGCACGAGATGGTCTCGCATGCCTATGTCGAGAGCGTCGCGATCATGGAAGCGCTGATCCAGGAAGGGCGCGACGTGACCATGCTGACCAATTTCGCGGCCGATACGTTCAAGGAAGCGCGCAAGCTCTTCCCCTTCCTCGACATGCCGCGCGGCGTGACGGTGTCGGGCGAAGTCGGCCTCATCAAGCCGGACCTTGCGATCTATGAAATGCACACCCGCGATTTCGGCCTGTCGCCGGCCCATACGCTGTTCATCGACGATTCGGCCGCCAATGTGGACGGGGCGCGGCAGGCCGGCTGGAACGCCGTGCTGTTCACCGATCCGGAAAAGCTGAAGAGCGACCTTGCGGCCCATGGCATCCCGCTCTGACCCCATGGGTTTCGACCCGGCCGAGGCGGTGCGCGACTACCACGCCGCCATCGCCGCGCTGGACTTCGACGCCATCGCGGGCTTCTTCGCCGAGGAGGCCGTCTATCGTTCGGCCGGCACCGGCGGCTCCATCGAGGGACGCGCGGCGATCCTCGCCGCCTTCCGCCGCTACTTCGCGGAATTTCCCGACCAGCGGGCGGAGGATTCGCTCGTCGAGCGGGTCTCGCCCCACGCCGCCCGTTCGCTCTGGAGCCTCGTTGCGACCAGCCGGCATACCGGCGCGGTCTCCCGCCGCGCGGGCGAGGAGACCGTGACCTTCGATGCGGCGGGCCGCATCGTGCTCGTGGAGGTCCGGGACCTGGAAACCGAAACGCCCGGAGCCTTGTGAGCTCCGGGCGTTTTCGCATTTCCGGGACTGAAGGTACAAAAACCGGAAAAGCGACATCCGGCCTGCAGGGCCGGTTGATCGGCCGTAGCTTTCCGCAACGATTTCCATTGCTTGGCCCGATATACTTGCACCATGAGACTAAGCGCCTGATGGTTAAGATCACCTGAATCCCTTCAGGGAAATTTGCGCGCGCCCGCCTCCCCGAAAAGCCACAGCCCCCGGTGCAGGGAACACCGGAGGCCGCAGCTGGAGAAACGGTATGAAGCGGGTTGGCAGGCCTATTCGAGGCCGGCCATTTCCGAGCGGATGACGGCGCGCAGGGCATCGATCGGCTTCAGCTCGGCGCCATCGGCATAGTGCCAGAAGGTCCAGCCGTTGCAGGCATCCAGCCCCTGCACCTTCGCACCGAGGCGATGGATGGAGCCGGCATCGTTGCCCGAGGCGAGCGTGCCGTCGGCCCGCACGATGGCGCTGTGGCGGCGGCGCGCGTCGGTCAGCACCGTGCCGGGCGCGATGAGGCCGCTTTCGATCAGCGTGTTGAAGGCGACGCGCGGTTCGGCCTTCTTGCCGCTCATGACGGAAAGGGTGCCGCTGCCGAGCGGTTCGACCGCATCGATGCGTTCGCGGGCGGCGTCGATATAGGCCTGCTCGCGCTCGATGCCGACGAAGTGGCGGCCGAGACGCTTGGCCACCGCGCCGGTCGTGCCGGAGCCGAAGAACGGATCGAGCACCACGTCGCCGGGCTTGGAAGAGGCCATCAGGATGCGGGCGAGCAGGGCTTCCGGCTTCTGCGTCGGATGTACCTTCTTGCCGTCCGCGTCCTTCAGCCGCTCGCCGCCGTTGCAGATCGGGAACAGCCAGTCCGAGCGCATCTGCACATCGTCATTGGCCGCCTTCATGGCGTCGTAGTTGAAGGTGTAGCCCTTGGCCTTGGGGTCGCGGGTCGCCCAGATCATCGTCTCGTGCGCGTTCTGGAAGCGGCGGCCCTTGAAGTTCGGCATCGGGTTGGCCTTGCGCCAGACGATGTCGTTGAGGATCCAGAAATTGAGATCCTGCAGCGTCGCGCCGACGCGAAAGATATTGTGGTAGGAGCCGATGACCCAGATGGTGCCGGAGGGCTTCAGCACGCGGCGGCAGGCGAGCAGCCAGGCGCGGGTGAAGGCGTCGTAGGCCTCGAAGGAGGCGAACTGGTCCCATTCGTCGTCGCAGGCGTCGACAAGGCTCTGGTCGGGGCGGTGCAGCGCGCCGCCGAGCTGCAGATTGTACGGCGGGTCGGCGAAGATGACGTCGACGGACTGGTCCGGCAGCGCGTCGAGCGCGGCGACGCAGTCACCCTTGATGATGGTGTCGAGCCAGCCGCTCTTGCGGGGCGAGCGGGAGACGTCTGCAAGCGAAAGAACAGATGGCATTTGATACTCGCTGATACGCTTACTCGGAACGGAACGTGATGGTGCTTATGGTTACCGAAGATGGTTACCAAAGGCTGAAGGCTTTGGAGAAAAAGCAAAAACCGTCCCGTTGCCGCACGCCGAGAATAGATGCCGCCCCCCGCCCGTTCCCTTGGAAACGCGCCGTTCACGACCGGTCGAGGCGGCCCTGACGAGGAGGAAGACCGTGCGATTTCCCGCCGCCCTGATGCTTGTGGCCAGCCTTTTCGCCGCCACACAGACCGTCGCCGCCGACAAGACGATGATCGTGCTCGACGCCTCCGGCTCCATGTGGGGCCAGATCGACGGCAAGGCGAAGATCGACATCGCCCGCGAGACGCTGGGCACGGTGCTGCAATCGGTGCCCGCCGGCACCGAGCTCGGCCTGATGGTCTACGGCCACCGCGAGAAGGGTTCGTGCAGCGATATCGAGCTTGCGGTGCCGCCGGGCGCGGGCACGGAAAACGCCATCACCGCCTTCGTCAACGGGCTCAACCCGAAGGGCAAGACGCCGCTGACGCAATCGGTGGAACAGGCGGCCGACATCCTCAAATATACCGAGGACAAGGCGACGGTCGTGCTGGTCACCGACGGGCTGGAGACCTGCGAGGCCGACCCTTGCGCGCTTGCCTCGGCGCTGGAAAAGAAGGGCGTCGACTTCACCACCCATGTCGTCGGCTTCGGCCTGACGGCGGAGGAAGGCAAGCAGGTGGCCTGCCTTGCCGAAAACACCGGCGGCAAATATTTCCAGGCTTCCGACGCGGCCCAACTCGTCGCGGCGCTGACGGAGACGGTGGCGGAAGCGCCGATGTCGAAACCGGCGCAGGAGGTCGCGGAGGCCGAGCCGGAACCCGAACCCGTCGCCGCCTTCAACACGGAATTCGACAGCGTGCTCGCGGAAGGCGGCCCCTCGCTCGGCGACAACGACAATATCTTCTGGCAGGTCTACAAGGCGGACGCCAATGGCGCGCCGGCCGGCGACACCGTCGAAACCCAGTACAAGGGCGCCTTCTCCGGCACCTATCCGCCGGGCAGATATGTCGCCGTCGCGACGCTGCAAAGCGCGATCAAGCGTGAGGTTCCCTTCGAAGTGAAGGACGGCGCGGTGGCGAAACCCTTCGTCAACTTCGATGCCGGCCTTCTGACGATCACGCCAAAGCGCACGCCTCAGGATGCGGAAGGCGACGCCAACGCGGCCGTCGAGATCGCCTTCGGCGACTATTCGACGACCTATTATGGCACGGCGAAATTCTATGCCTCGGCCGGCGACGTAACGCTGAAAGGCAAGATAGGCCCCGCCATCGTCGAGGA
Source organism: Shinella sp. G-2 (assembly GCF_050172695.1). Lineage (NCBI taxonomy): Bacteria > Pseudomonadati > Pseudomonadota > Alphaproteobacteria > Hyphomicrobiales > Rhizobiaceae > Shinella > Shinella sp. G-2. The sequence continues at coordinate 113,363 of NZ_JBBEYH010000005.1, forward strand.
GACCGTGACCATCAAGGCCGGCGAGACGGTGGAGCGCGATCTCGTCATCGGCTCGGGCACCGTGCTCAACAAGGCGATCTATGCCGATGGCGGGCCGGCGGTCGATTCGGGCGACGTGTTCTTCGAGGTGGTCGAGGCCAAGAAGAACATCGACGGGACGCGCAAGAGCATCGCCTATACCTACGGCACCGGCACCAAGCTCGACGTGCCGCCGGGCGACCATGTGATGACGGCAAAGCTCGGCTCGACGACGGCGGAAATGCCCTTCTCCGTCAAGGCGGGCGAGACGACGGAGATCACCGTCAACCTCAATGCAGGCGTGCTGGCGATCACCGCGCCGGGCGCGAACTTCATCGAGATCCTCAGCGCGGCGAAGGATATCCAGGGCAACCGGAAATCGCTGTCCTACGCCTACGCCGCCGAATGGCAGGACACGCTGCCGCCGGGCGACTATGTCGTCGCCGTCAAATACGAGAGCGACACCGCGCCCAAGGAAGCGACCGCCACCGTGAAGGCCGGCGAGCGCGCGGAAGTGACGGTGCAGTAGCAACGGCCCGCTCGCGCGGGCCGTCCCATCTCATGCGGCGTGGAAGGTGCGGCTGTCCTGCGGCGCCTCGTCGCGATCGTTGAGACCATAGTCCCTGATAACGCTGGCGATGCGCAGCCGGTAGGCGTCGAAGACGCCGTTGCGGCCGAGGGACTGGGCGGCGCGGTGTTCCTCCGTGGTTCGCCAGGCCTTCACCGCCGCCTCATCGCGCCAGAAGGAGAGCGACAACAGGCGGGTCGGATCCGTCAGGCTGCGGAACCGTTCGATGGACAGGAAGCCGTCGATGCCCGACAGCAGCGGGCCGAGATCGCGCGCCGTGTCGAGATAGAGGTCCATGCGGCCGGGGGCCGGCACTACCTCGAAGATCACCGCAATCATGGCGTCACCGCCGGCGCATGGGGCAGCGAGACGTTCTTCAGGAAGATGCGGTCCTCCCTCAGGATGAAGCGTTCCCGGCGCGAGAAGTCGTAGTTCTCCCGGCCGAGCGGATCGGCGGCGAGCCGGGCGCGGTAGGCCTCGTAGGCGGCAAGGCTCTCGATGTTGTAGACGCCGTAGGCCGTCGTCGCGGAGCCCTCGTGCGGGCCGAAATAGCCGATGAGATCGGCGCCGCAGCGTGGGATGACCTGCCCCCAGTTGCGGGCATAGGCCGCAAAGGCGTCCTTCCTGAAGGGGTCGATCTCGTAGCGGATGAAGCAGGTGATCATCGTTTTCTCCTTGTCTGTCGTCCTGTCTCTGCACCGCTTTTCCCACATTGCCGGACGCGAATGCTTCGACTATCATCGAAGTATGAAAGAAGGACCGGACATTTCCCAGATCGGCGCGCTGATCGGCGATCCCGCCCGCGCCAACATGCTGACCGCGCTGATGGGCGGGCAGGCGCTGACGGCGACCGAGCTTGCCGGCGCGGCGGGCGTGACGCTGCAGACGGCGAGCGCCCATCTCGCGAAGCTCGAGGCCGGCGGGCTGATCGCCCAGCGCAAGCAGGGCCGGCACCGCTATTTCGGGCTCGCCGACGACGAGGTGGGGCTACTGCTGGAGGGGATCATGGGCTTTGCGGCAAACCGCGGCCTGCTGCGCACCCGCCCCGGCCCGAAGGATCCGGCGCTGCGCAAGGCGCGCGTCTGCTACAACCACCTGGCCGGCGACTATGGCGTGCGTCTCCTCGACCGGCTGGTCGCCGACGGCGACGTGACGCTGGACGGCGAGGAGGCCGCGCTGACGCCCTCAGGCGAAACGCGCATTGCCGCCCTCGGCATCGACGTGCCGGCGCTCAAGGCCCAGCGCCGGCCGCTCTGCCGCACCTGCCTCGACTGGAGCGAGCGCCGCTCGCATCTTGCCGGCTCGATCGGCGAGGCCCTGCTCGCCCGCTTCATCGCCAACGGCTGGGCGAAACGCGAGAAGGACAGCCGCGCCATCCGCTTCACCGGAGAAGGCGAGCGGACGTTCATGGCGCTGTTTCCGTAAGAGGACGCCGGCCGTTTCCCGCCCGAAAACCGCCGCCGCATAGCTCTTCTCCCGAATCCGCAATTGTCCCGCAGGCCCCTTTCGTGTAGGGAACCGGCGGCTTTACGGGCGCGTATGCGTCCTCCCTCTCCCGCAGTTCCGGACCCACGGCCTTGCCGGTCGCGTCCGTGAACCGGCCCCTAGGAAAGACAGGCGTTCATGAACGGTTTCGATCTCATCATCTTCGACTGCGACGGCGTTCTGGTCGATTCGGAAATCATCGCGGCGGAAGTGGAATCGGCGCTGCTGACGGATGCCGGCTACCCGATCAGCGTGGAAGAAATGGGCGAGCGTTTTGCCGGCATGACCTGGCACAACATCCTCCTCGCGGTCGAGCGCGAGGCCGCCATTCCGCTCTCCGCCACCCTGCTCGACAAGTCGGAAAAGCTGCTCGACGCGCGCCTTGCCCAGGAGGTGAAGGTGATCGACGGCGTGAAGGCCATGCTCTCGCGCATCCGCAAGCCCTATTGCATCTGCTCGAATTCCGCCGCGCACCGTCTCGACATGATGCTGACCAAGGTCGGCCTGCGCGAGGTCTTCGGCCCCTATGTCTATTCCGCCAAGGACCTCGGCGCGGACCGCGTCAAGCCGAAGCCGGACATCTTCCTGCACGGCGCCAAGCAGTTCGGCGCCGACCCGGCCCGCACGCTGGTCATCGAGGATTCCGTGCATGGCATCGCCGGCGCCCGCGCCGCCGGCATGCGTGTCGTCGGCTTTACCGGCGCTTCGCACACCTACCCCTCGCACGCCGACCGCCTGACGGAAGCGGGCGCGGAGACCGTCATCTCGCGCATGAGCGAACTGCCCGGCACCATCGCCGCCCTGGCGGAGTGGCAGGAAGCCATCTGACCTTTTTCCCTTCCCGGAAAACACAAAGGCCGCGGAGATCTCTTCCGCGGCCTTTATGTTCTGGGCTGATCGGCCCGTTATTTTTTCTTCTTCTTCACCGGCCCGTCCTCGAAGCCGACATAGACCTTGATGAAGCCGCCCGAGCCGCCGGGAACCGTGATGTTGCTTCTCGTGTAGACGAACTGGGTGCCGGTGCCGTCGGCCGGGATCGTCACCGGGAACTGCTCCAGCTCCGAATAGAGCGGCGTGCTGCCGTCGAGCACCGAAACGCGGATCGGCACGTTGACCGTTCCGCCGGCGCCGGCCGGGCCGACCACGAGGCGGCCCTGAACCATGACGGTCATGACGAGCTGGCTTTCGTTCAGCACGCACTGGCGCGTCGTGTCGGCCAGCGTCACCTGATAGGCGAGGCTCTGCGGATCGTCCTTGGCGCCCTTGCCGTAGCGCTTCAGCACGGCCGTGCTTTCGCGCAGGAAGACCTGCGGGCACGAGCCCTGCACCACGGCGATCTGGGTCTGCTGCTGATGCGCCGTCTGGACGCCGGACGGATCGCTCGTCACGCCGAGATCGGCGGGCTTGTCGGTCTGGCTGCAGCCGGCGACGACGGCGAGAAGGGAGATGCCGAGAAAGCGGCGGATGGTCATTCCAAACACGTTACGTTCTACCCCTGCGATCAGGCCCCGCCTCCGGCGTGCAAGCCTTTCGGAACTCGTTTTACGGGCCTTTTCACGACCCTAGGCGATGGTCTATAGCAGCGGCGCGGCGAAAAATCGATTGTCGAATGAAACCGCCCGCAGAATTTCGGAGAGGCCCACCCGGCACCGGGCGGGCAGGACGCAACGGCATTGCCACGATCCGCCGCAAAAAGACCTGCGGCATGCGTGGCCTTTCGGGTAGGGTCGGAAGCACGATGGCAGGAAAGCGACCGAGCGACCGGCGAACGGTCCCCCACCCCGGATCCAGGCCCAATAAATCCGGGCCCAACAAATACAGGCCCAACAAATCCAAGGACGTGTGAACGTGGACTATGTTTCGACGCGGGGCGAAGCCCCTTCCCTCGGTTTCTCCGACGCGCTTCTGGCGGGCCTTGCCCGGGACGGCGGCCTCTATGTGCCGCGCGAATGGCCGACCTTCTCCAAGAAGGACATCCGCGCCCTGCGCGGTAAATCCTACCAGGAGATCGCCTTCACGGTGCTCCTGCCCTTCGTCGAGGGCGACATTCCCGCCGACAGGTTCCGGGCGATGATCGACGAGGCCTATGCCACCTTCCGCCATCCGGCCATCGCGCCGCTCGTGCAGACCGGGCCGAACGCCTTCGTCATGGAGCTCTTCCACGGCACGACGCTCGCCTTCAAGGACGTGGCGATGCAGCTTCTCGCCCGCCTGATGGACCATGCGCTGGCCGCGCGCGGCGAGCGCGCCACCATCGTCGGCGCCACATCGGGCGATACCGGGGGCGCGGCCATCGACGCCTTTGCCGGACGTGAACGCACCGACATCTTCATCCTCTTCCCGGAAGGCAAGGTCTCGCCGGTGCAGCAGCGCCAGATGACCACCTCGACGGAAAAGAACGTGCATGCCCTCGCCATCAAGGGCAATTTCGACGACTGCCAGAACCTCGTCAAAGCGATGTTCAACGACACGAAGTTCCGTGACGGGGTGAAGCTTTCGGGCGTCAACTCGATCAACTGGGCGCGCATCATGGCCCAGATCGTCTATTACTTCACGACCGCCGTCGCGCTGGGCGGGCCGGACCGGAAGATCTCCTTCACCGTGCCGACCGGCAATTTCGGCGACATCTTCGCCGGTTACGCCGCAAAGCGCATGGGCCTGCCGATCGACAAGCTGGTCATCGCCACCAACGAGAACGACATTCTCTCCCGCACGCTGAAGACCGGCCGCTACGAGATGAAGGACGTCAAGGCCACGACCTCGCCGTCGATGGACATCCAGATCTCCTCCAACTTCGAACGCCTGCTGTTCGAGGCCCATGGCCGCGATGCCGGCGCTGTGCGCCGCGCCATGGCGAGCCTCAAGCAGTCGAACGCCTTCGATATCGCCGACAGTGCGCTGAAGGCGATCCGCAAGGAGTTCCGCGCCGGCCGCGCCTCGGAAAAGGACGTTGCCAAGACCATCAGGCAGACCCTTGCCGACACCGGCTATCTGCTCGATCCGCATTCGGCCATCGGCGTCTTCGTCGCCGCCAAGCACGAGAAGCCGGGCGCGCCCATGGTGACGCTCGCGACCGCCCATCCGGCGAAATTCCCCGCCGCAGTAAAATCGGCATGCGGTATTGACCCGGCGCTTCCGACGTGGCTTGCTGACCTCATGCAAAGGGAGGAGCGGTTCGACATCCTCGAAGCCGAGCTCGATGCGGTGGAAGCCTTCATCGGGAAACATACGCGGGTTCGAGGCTAGAATCGCAGAAAGTGCGTCTGATGAAAGTTGAGTGCACCCGGCTCGCGTCCGGGTTGACCGTGGTGACCGAAAACATGCCGCATCTCGAGAGCGTCGCTCTCGGCGTGTGGATCAAGTCAGGGTCACGCAACGAAACCACGGACGAGCATGGCATCGCCCACCTTCTGGAACACATGGCCTTCAAGGGCACCGATCGTCGCTCGGCCCGCCAGATCGCCGAGGAAATCGAAAATGTCGGCGGCGAAGTCAACGCCGCCACCTCGACGGAAACCACCTCCTACTACGCCCGCGTCCTCAAGGATCACGTCCCGCTCGCGGTCGACATCCTCGCCGACATCCTGACGGAATCCGTCTTCGACGAGGAAGAGCTTCGCCGCGAAAAGCACGTCATCCTGCAGGAAATCGGCGCGGCGAACGACACGCCCGACGACGTGGTCTTCGACAAGTTCTCCGAGGTCGCCTATCGCGACCAGATCATCGGCCGCGCCATTCTCGGCACGCCGGAAACGGTGCTGTCCTTCTCGCCCGGCGAAATCCGCAGCTATCTCGACCGCAACTACACGACGGACCGCATGTTCGTCGTGGCGGCTGGCGCGGTGAACCATGACGAGTTCGTGCGCCAGGTCGAGGAGCGCTTCTCCAGCCTGCCGACCGCGCCCAAGGTGTCGCCCGTCTTCGAGCCCGCCCGCTATACCGGCGGCGACATCAGAGAGACGCGCGACCTGATGGATGCGCAGGTCCTGCTCGGCTTCGAGGGCAAGGCCTATCACGCCCGCGACTTCTACTGTTCGCAGATCCTCGCCAACATCCTCGGCGGCGGCATGTCGTCCCGCCTCTTCCAGGAAGTGCGCGAGCATCGCGGCCTCTGCTATTCGATCTATGCCTTCCACTGGGGCTTTTCGGACACCGGCATCTTCGGCATCCACGCCGCGACCGGCGGCGAGAACCTGCCGGAACTGATGCCCGTCATCTTCGACGAGCTGAAGAAGTCCTCCGAAACGATCCACCAGCAGGAAATCGAGCGCGCCCGCGCGCAGATCCGCGCCCAGCTCCTGATGGGCCAGGAAAGCCCGGCCGCCCGCGCCGGCCAGATCGCCCGCCAGATGATGCTCTACGGCCGTCCCATCCCCAACGAGGAACTGATGGACCGTCTCGCCGGCATCACCATCGAGCGCCTGACGGACCTCGCCGGGCGCCTGTTCTTCGACACGGTCCCGACCATCTCGGCCATCGGCCCGCTGGAACACCTCGTCTCGGCGGGAGATATCACGCGCTCGCTGTCACGCGGCGCCGTGCCGGAGCGCGCGGCGAGCTAAACAACAGCCCTCGGCAGGCGGCGGCACCAATGCCGCCCCATCGCGGATGCCCGTCTTTCCTGTTTGCCGTCACGCCTGCCGAAACCCGCAGCACTCCTGTCGCACAAGACGTACACGCGCGATCACCGGCGCCGAATGCCGGCTGTTCCCGTGATGCAACCGAACAGCCTGGTTCCTTGTGGGAGCGCGAGGCGTGCGAGAACCCATAAGAACAGTTCATCCACTATTAATAACGATATCAACCGGTTGCCGGTTTGAGCGATGGCTTTCGAATTTTTACCCGGCGTTATGAACTGCAATCCATCGTTGCGTCATCTGAACGGTGAAACAAGGATGACGACATGCAATACGAAATCAGCGGACCTTTCAAAGCTGCCGACCTTTTCACGTTGAAGGCGCATGTCCGCAAAGGCGTCGTCGTGCCTGACTATGCCAATGTTCGGGCGGTGCCCCGGGTTGGGAAAGACGAGCCTCGCTTTTCCGGCACCGGCATCTACGGCGTCCTGTGTGGAGGCAAGCTCATCTATGTCGGGATCTTTACCGGACTGGGCTCGACGCTCTTTGCCGGCTCGGTCGTCCACGAGCGCTGGAGAAAGCACCTGACATTTTTCACCATGCGTTCGCCGGAATGTGCGGCTTCGCCTCGGAACCTTCGCCGTATTCTTGCGGAACTGAAAGGCGCGCCTGTCGCGGCCATCGCGGAACTGGTGGGGAATGATCCCTTCACCATCGAAGACCTGCGGAACCGGAAAATCGGCTTTGCGACGGGCACGTCGACGCAGTTCAACAAGGTGCGTTTCGCGGCGGAAAACTGGAACATCTTCCAGCCGGGCAACGAGAAAGAAATGCTTGAGCAGATCAGTTTCGTCTATGCGCGTTTTCTTCCCGAGACCGCGGGCTTGATCGGCTCCGCCTCAAGGAAGGAGGCCTACGATTTCGTGAAGAGCGAATGGCTCGAGACACGGGAAAGGCGCCTTTTCGAAAAGTTCCAGCCGGCGTGTAACAGCCAGACGATCGTGCCCAACAAGGACGTCGATGTCGAAACCTTCCTTTCGGCGCTCGCGGTCGAAATGGGACTTCCGCTTCTTCCGAGAAGCAGCGCCATCGCCGCCTAGAGTCTCGGTGCACGCCCACAGCCGCGCCCCTGGCGGTGCCGTCCCGAAAGGAACGGCCCGACGGGATGCGAAGGACAGCCCCAAAAACAAAACCCGCCTTGCGGCGGGTTGCTTGGTCTGGACCGGGGAGGAACGGTCCGACAGGCAGAAGGGATGACCGGACTGGCGCGACCGTTTCGGGCGCGTCGATATCATCCCTGTCGCAAGGGGCCTGAGCCCCAAGCCCTATTCGATTAGCCGAAAACGACCATGCCCTTGACGGCAGCCTGGATGTTCGAGCGGGAGATGCCGAGGTCCTGCAAGGCGCGGTCGTCGAGAGCGCCGAGTTCACGGACAGCGCGACGGTCGGCAGCGTTCTTCTTAAGCTTGGCGAAGATGTTCATGGGTCAATTCCTTCGTGTTTCTCTTGCGTTGAGAGATAGATAGTCGATCCCTTCGCCGGGGAAAATGCATAAGCTCACAGCGCTGGCATGCGTGCCGTGCATAGGACCAATAGAGGACCAATTTGCGCCATTTGACGCCGACGAGCCTCTCGGCATAGTCTCGCTGCAAGGAGCCCGTCACGGGGGCGCATGCGGAGTGGACTGAATGGCACGGTCGGTTTTTCGGTTTCTGTCCCGACAGTCCGACACCGTGGAACTGGCCGACGCCGGGTATCTGCTTCGCCTTCCCCGCTTCCAGGATTATCGCCAGTGGTTCGCACTCCGCTCGGAAAGCCGGCGGTTCCTGGAGCCGTGGGAACCGACATGGCGGGGGGACGAGCTGACGGAAAGCGCCTTTCGGGCGCGGGTTCTGCGCAATGAACAGGAATTTGCGTCCGGGCAGGCGGTGCCGCTTTTCGTCTTCTCGCGCGAGGAGAAAACGCTGCTCGGGGGGCTGACCGTCGGCTATATCAGGCGCGGGGCGGCGCAATGCTGCATGATCGGCTACTGGATGGGCGAGCGGCATGCCGGCCGGGGGCACATGTTCGGTGCGCTGAAGTTGACTATACCCTATATCTTTTCGGGCCTTCAGTTGCACCGTATCGAGGCAGCCTGTATTCCAGACAATACAAGAAGCATCCGTCTCCTTGAAAAGGCCGGCTTTCGGCAGGAAGGCTACCTTCGGGAGTATCTGAAGATAAACGGGGAGTGGCGCGACCACGTGATGTTCTCGCTTCTGGCAGCCGACAGGCCGTCGTGAGCGACACGAGGAACGCGGCAGGACTGGGCAGACCTAAGGACAATGCACTTTCAATGACGTCTTCCTTTGTGCCGCAAACGCTGCGTGCCAGCCGGCTGCTCGCTTTCATGCTCCTGGCGGCGATGCTGTTCGTCGCCCTTCTTTCCGGGCGCGCCTTCGCGGTCGAGCCGGTCAAGATCTCCCGTGACGACACCGCGCTGGACCTGACCGCCACCACGGAAATCTATACGGGCCGGGGCGAGGCCTTCCAGGTGTCCACCGCCCCCGGCACGGACGGCATCGTGCGCCGCATCGAGGTACGCGCCACCTCCGACGAGCACCAGGGCGACTGGGCCGTCTTCGCGCTCGCCAATGTCTCGGAAGAGCAGATCGACCGCCTGATCGTCGCCCCGCATTTCCGTCTCGTGGAATCGAAACTCTTCTGGCCGGACCTCGGAGCCAAGCGCATCATCTCGATCACCCCGAGCGAAGGCTTTGCGCTCGACCGGCAGCAGAGCGAGGAGGCGGACGTCTTCCGCATCACGCTCAACCCCGGCACGGTCGTCACCTTCGTCGCGGAACTGGCGACGCCCGACCTGCCGCAGATCTATCTCTGGGCGCCGGACGCCTACAAGGACACGGTCAACGCCTTCACGCTCTATCGCGGCATCGTGCTCGGCATCGCCGGCCTGCTCGCGGTGTTCCTCACCATCCTCTTCGTGGTGAAGGGCACCTCCATGCTGCCGGCGACAGCGGCGCTCGCCTGGGCGGTGCTCGGCTATATCTGCGTCGATTTCGGCTTCCTGTCCAAGCTCATCTCGATCACGGCCGGCGACGAGCGCATATGGCGCGCGGGAACGGAGGTGTTCCTTGCCGCCGGCCTCGTCGTCTTCCTCTTCACCTATCTGAACCTCAATCGCTGGCACGCGCATCTTTCCTATGCGACGCTCGCCTGGATCCTCGGCCTCGGCCTGCTCTTCGGCGTCGCGATCTACGATCCGCCGATCGCCTCGGGCATCGCCCGCCTTTCCTTCGCGCTGACCGGCACGGTCGGCATCGTGCTCATCGCCTATCTCGGCTTCAACCGCTACGACCGCGCCATCCTGCTGGTGCCAGCCTGGGCGCTGATCCTCGTCTGGCTGTTCGGCGCCTGGCTGACGGTGACGGGCCAGCTCAACAACGACATCATCCAGCCGGCGCTCGGCGGCGGCCTCGTCCTCATCGTGCTGCTGATCGGCTTCACGGTGATGCAGCATGCCTTCGCGGGCGGCGCCTATAGCCAGGGCCTGTTCTCCGACCTCGAGCGCCAGTCGCTGGCGCTGACGGGTTCGGGCGACACGGTGTGGGACTGGGACGTGGCGCGCGACCGCGTCGTCACCATCCCTGATATCTCCATCCAGCTCGGCCTTGCCCCCGGCGTCATGCACGGCCCGGCCCGCAACTGGCTGCCGCGCCTCCACCCCGATGACCGCGACCGCTTCCGCGCGACGCTCGACGTGCTCCTGGAGCACCGCAAGGGCCGGCTCAACCATCAGTTCCGCGTGCGCGCCGAGGACGGCCACTATCACTGGCTCTCCATCCGCGCCCGCCCCGTGCTCGGCGCGAACGGCGAGATCATCCGCTGTGTCGGCACGATCATCGACATCACCGAACAGCGCAATTCCGTCGACCGGCTGCTGCAGGACGCCCTGCACGACAACCTGACGGGCCTGCCGAACCGCCAGGTCTTCCTCGACCGGCTGCAGGCGATCCTGTCGCTGACCGCCAGCTCCGACAATGTGCGCCCGACGGTGCTGACCATCGACATCGACCGCTACAAGCAGGTCAACGATGCGCTCGGCATCGCCGCCGGCGACAATATCCTCATCGCGCTGACCCGGCGCCTGCGCCGCCTGCTGAAACCGCAGGACACGCTGGCGCGCCTTTCGGGCGACCAGTTCGGCCTCATCCTGATGTCGGAGCGCGACCCGGCCAAGGTCGCCGATTTCGCCGACGCGGTCAGCAAGGCGATCATGGTGCCCATCAATTTCGGCGGCCGCGAGATCATCCTGACGGCCTCCATCGGCCTCGTATCGTGGGTCGACCAGCAGGAGGACGCGCCGGGCCTGCTCAACGACGCCGAGCTTGCCATGTACCGGGCCAAGAAGGCCGGCGGCAACCGCGTCGAGCCCTTCCGCCCCGCCTTCCGCACCTTCGGCGCGGATCGCCTGCAGATCGAGACGGACCTGCGCCGCGCCATCGAGCGCAAGGAACTGTCCCTCGTCTACCAGCCGATCGTCCGCCTGCAGGATGCCGAGATCGCCGGCTTCGAGGCGCTGATGCGCTGGGATCATCCCAAGCGCGGCAACATCTCGCCGGCCGAGTTCATTCCCATCGCCGAGGCTTCCGATCTCATCAACCAGCTCGGCCTCTTCGCCTTCGACAAGGCGTCGAGCGACCTGATGGACTGGCAGCTCCAGACGGGCGATCTTCCCGTCTTCGTCTCGGTGAACCTGTCCAGCGCCCAGCTTCTCAACAACGAGCTTTACAACGACGTGCGCGCGGCGCTCGCGCGCACCCGCTGCGAGCCGCAGAAGATCAAGCTGGAACTCACCGAATCCGTGGTGATGGAAAACCCCGAACAGGCACGCCTGATCCTCAACAAGCTGAAGGACGTGGGTCTCGGCCTTGCGCTCGATGACTTCGGCACGGGCCATTCCTCGCTCTCCTATCTCACCCGCTTCCCCTTCGACACGATCAAGATCGACAAGTCGCTGGTGCGCGACGGTTCGGACAAGCGCAGCGTGCTGCTGCGCTCGGTCGTCTCCATGGCGCGGGAGCTGGAAATGAAGGTGGTGGCTGAAGGCATCGAGTCGGAAGAGGACGCCATCGAACTCGGCAATATGGGCTGCGAATTCGGCCAGAGCTATCTCTTCGGCCCGCCCATCGGCTACGATTCCGTGCTGCGGCTGCTGAAGGAACGTTTCCCGCTGATGAAGCGGGCGTAAACGCATCGCGAGTAAGGCCGGCGGAGGGAGATGCCTATTGGCTCCCCCCTGCCGCTCGCACCAGCCGATTGATGAAATCCAGCTTCTCCACCACCGGCGGCGGCAGGACGAAGGGGTAGCTGTCGGGCTGGCCCATCGAACGCTGGATGGCGTTCATGGCGACGGAGAGCGGGATCCAGGCTTCGACGAGACGGCCGGCATTCGGCGCGCGATAGGGGTCGAAGGTGACCTCGGCTTCCAGTTCCTCGTGCCCCTTCGGATCGGTGTTGAGGCCGAAGGCGCGGGCGGTTTCCAGCGTATCGACGATGTGGAAGAAATGCGCCCAGCATTCGGCGAAGTCCTCCGCCGGATGGCAGCTCGCATAGGTGCTGATGAACCGCTCCTGCCAGTCGGGCGGCGGGCCCTGTTCGTAATTGCGCTGGAGCGCGGCGGCATAATCCTCGCGCTCGTCGCCGAAGAGGCGGCGGGCCTCCTCCAGCGTCGGCGTGTCGCGGATCAACCGGGTCCAGTAGAAATGGCCGATCTCATGGCGGAAATGGCCGAGCAGCGTGCGATAGGGTTCATCCATCGAGACACGCACGCTCTCGCGCACCACGTCGTCGGCCTCGGCGGCGCGCAGGCTGACGAGGCCGTCCTCATGGCCCGTCATGGCGGCGGCGACGATATTGCCGCCGGCGTCCACTTCATCGGCCAGAAAATCGAAGACGAGGCCACCGGAAGGGTCTTCCTCGCGGGTCGGATGCGGCAATTTCCAGCGCAGGATCGAATAGAAGAGGTGGCGCTGCGCCGCGCCGATGCGGCGCCAGCGCTCCAGCCCCTGCGGATCGGTGGTCGGCACGATGCGGTTGTGGCGGCAGGCTGCGCAGAAGGCGTGGGGGCTGTCGGCCGGCAGAAGCCAGTTGCAGACATCCTGCGCGGCGTTTTCGCAGAAGCGATAGACGCCCTCGCCCGGCGCGATCTTCCAGAAGCCCTCGCCTTCCGGCACCAGTGCATGCAGCGTGACGTCCTCGGCGAGAAAACCGAGCGTGGAGCCGCAGCGCACGCAGAGCCGGTTGTCGAAATGGATGGTCTGGCCGCAGGTCCTGCAGGTGAAGAGCTTCATGGCACCCCCGGATGGCAACGTGGCTTCCTGCAAATACCCGCATCGGCCACCGCCGATACGGGTATCGTTCCTTCAAGAAGGACAAATGACGCGGCGAGGCGTCGGTCCCGCCGTCAGAGGCGGTCGACCGCACCCTTGACGGCATCCTTGGCCTTGCCGACCGTCTTCTGGGTCTTGCCCTTGGCTTCCTGCATGGCGCCCTCGGCGCGCAGCTTGGGGCTGCCTGCTGCCTTGCCGGCCGCCTGCTTGGCCTTGCCCGCCAGTTCGTTGGCCGTGCCCTTAATCTTGTCGCTCGTGCTACCCACCATCGTACTCCTGTCGTTCGTGGCGTGCTCATTCACGCGGCGAGACAACGGACAAAGCGCCGACTGGTTCCATGACGTAGAGATGAAATCGCACGCCCGCGATCAGGCGTGGCCGGCCTCGGTGGAGAGCATGGCCGGCGTGATGCCCATGAGGCCGAGGGCGCGCTCGTACTTGCTGTCGAGGTTGGTGTCGAAGATCAACTCTTCCTGCGCCGGGCAGGTCAGCCAGCCATTGGCGCCGATCTCGCTTTCGATCTGCCCCGCGCCCCAGCCGGCATAGCCGAGCATCATCAGCCCGCGCTGCGGGCCGCGCCCGCGGGAAATGGCTCGCACGATATCCAGCGTCGCCGTCAGGCAGATATCGTCGCTGACGGGGATGGAGGATTCGGACAGGTAGTCGTCCGAATGGAGGACGAAACCACGGCCGCTTTCCACCGGCCCGCCGCAACGAATGGGGAAATCCAGCGTCGAGCCCGGCAGGCGGATCACCTCGTCCTCGCCGAGAAGGTCGAGATGCAGCAGAACGTCGGAAAAGCTCAGTTGCTGCGCCCGGTTGATGACGAAGCCCATCGCGCCGTCTTCCGAATGGGCGCAGATATAGACGACGGTGCGGGCGAAATTGGCGTCGGCCATCCCCGGCATGGCGATCAGGAACTGACCGTCAAGGAAACCGCGTTCTCGCTCGTTTTTCAGAACCGACAGAGCCATAATGCCCTCAGCCTATCAATTCGCCGCCAAATGAAAAGTGTTCTTTTCACCCCGATGCAGCGCAAGGTGTGTGCAAAGACCTATGGCGAGCGGGCCGCCGATCAAGCTTTTATGATTGCGCCGTGCGGTTTTGTTGCTGGAAACGGCGGGGCGGCGGCGCTAGATGTGGGGGCATGAAACGCCTGCAAACCGCTGCCATCGCGCTGCTTTTCCTCTCTTCCGCCGCCAGCGCCGCGACATCCTCATGGGTCGAGACCGAGGGCGGCGACGTGCGCCTCGTCGCCCTGCCCGCGGCGGCCGACGGTTCGGTGCGCGCCATGCTCGATATCCGCCTGCATGACGGCTGGAAGACCTATTGGCGCGATCCCGGCGGCAGCGGCATTCCGCCGTCCATCACCCTGACCGGCGCGAATCTCGTCTCGATCGGCTTTCCCGCGCCCCGGCGGCTCGGCGATGTGGAGAACCACTATATCGGCTATGACAGGCCGGTGCGCCTGCCGCTGACCCTCGGCAATGCGGCGGGTGGGGCGATCACCGCCAAGGTCTTCCTCGGCGTGTGCAAGAACCTGTGCATTCCCGTGCAGGCGGAGCTTTCCGTCGATACGAGCGGCGAGAGCTTTGCCAATCCGCTCGAGGAAGCGGCGATCGCCGCGGCCGAGGCGAGCCTGCCGCACGGCGCGGACGACGGCTTCAAGCCGCTGTCCGGCCATTTCGCGGCGGACGGCATGAGCGTCACGGTGCGCTTCGAGGCGCCGGGCGATACGCCCCTGCCCGATGTGTTCCTCTCCAGCGCCTCGTCCTTCGAATTCGGCGCGGCCGGCCCCGTGCGGCGCGAGGGCGCCGCCTTCGTTGCCGAGGTGCCGGTGCTGCACCGGCCCAAGGTCTTCGACCTTGCCAAGAACCCGATCAGCCTGACGGTGCGCGCCGGCGAGAAGACGATGGAAAGCCCGCTTGCCATCGACTAGCGCTCCCCTATAGTTCCGCCGCAAGCCATTCCGCTGCCATACAGGAGAGACGCCGTGACCATTGCCGTTGGAGACAAGCTGCCCGACCTCAAGCTGAAGGAACGCACGCCGGACGGTCCCGCCGATATCTCGACCGAGGACCTTTTCAAGGGCAAGCGTGTCGTGCTCTTCGCCGTTCCGGGCGCCTTCACGCCCACCTGCTCGCTGAACCACCTGCCGGGTTATCTGGAAAACCGCGACGCGATCCTCGCCAAGGGCGTCGATGACATCGCCGTCGTCGCCGTCAACGACCACCATGTCATGGGCGCCTGGGCGACCTCGACGGGCGGCGCGGGCAAGCTGCGCTTCCTCGCCGACTGGGACGCCGGCTTCACCAAGGCGCTCGGCATGGACATCGACCTGTCCGCCGGCACGCTGGGCGTGCGCTCCAAGCGCTATTCCATGCTCGTCGAGGACGGTGTGGTGAAGACGCTGAACATCGAGGAAAGCCCGGGCCAGGCGACCGTTTCGGGCGCGGCCGCGATGATCGAGCAGCTTTGAGACTGCGCTAAGCCAGCCCTTCGAGGCGGGGCGGATCTCGCCCCCCTCTGCCCTGCCGGGCATCTCCCCCTCAAGGGGGGAGATTGGATGGAGCGCCGCCTCGCATCCCTTTGGCATTCGAGATCAAGCACCGTCAGCGCCACGTGCCGATCCCCTCTCCTTGAGCGGAGATTGGACGACGCAGCGCCTCGCAGTCCTTTGACGTTCCAGATCAGGCGCTGTTATCGCCACTTGCCGATCTCCCCCCTTGAGGGGGAGATGCCCGGCAGGGCAGAGGGGGGTCACGAGCGCGCCGAATGGAGCTACCCACCCTACCCCTTCTTGAACGGCGCCATGCCCCTGCGGGCCAGTTCGTCCGCCCGTTCGTTTTCCGGATGTCCGGCATGGCCCTTGACCCAGTGCCATTCGACCTTGTGGCGCAGGCGCGCCTCGTCGAGCGCCTGCCAGAGGTCGCCGTTCTTCACCGGCTTCTTGTCGGCGGTCTTCCAGCCGTTCTTCTTCCAGCCGAAGATCCACTTGGAAATGCCGTCCATGACGTACTTCGAGTCGGTGTAGAGATCGACCTCGCAGGCCGTCTTCAGCGCACCGAGGGCCGAGACGGCGGCGGTCAGTTCCATGCGGTTGTTCGTCGTCACCGCCTCGCCGCCGCACAGGTCCTTCTCGACCTCGCCATAGCGCAGCACCGCGCCCCAGCCGCCGGGTCCCGGATTGCCCGAGCAGGCGCCATCCGTAAAGATATCGACATGCTTCATCGCGACAGCCCGTAATCCGCGGCGCTCTCGACCTGGCGGTGGAAGCGCAGCTTGCGCAGATATTCGAGCGGATCCTTCTTGACCACCAGCGCACCGGGCGGCGTCATCAGCCAGTCGTAGAGCCGCGTCAGGAAGAAGCGCAAGGCCGAGCCGCGCGAGAGCAACGGCAGGGCAGCGACCTCCTCGGCCGTCAGCGGGCGCACGCTCTCGTAGCCGGCCAGCAACGCCATGCCCTTGGTGAGGTTGAACGAGCCATCCTTCTCGAAGCACCAGGCATTGAGGCAGGTGGCGACGTCATAGGCGAGGAAATCGTTGCAGGCGAAATAGAAGTCGATCAGGCCCGAAAGCGCGTCGCCGATGAAGAAGACATTGTCGGGGAAGAGATCGGCATGGATGACGCCCGACGGCAGGGTCTTCGGCCAGTTGGCTTCGAGGAAGGCAAGCTCGCCGCCGATCTCGCCCTGCAGGCCAGCTTCCACCTCGTCGGCGCGGTCGGCCGACTTGTCCCAGAGCGGCCGCCAGCCATCGACGGTGAGCGCGTTCCTGCGGGTGATGGCGAAGCCCTCGCCGGCCAGGTGCATTTCGGCAAGCGCCTTGCCGACCTCGCGGCAGTGCTTCGCCGCGGGCTTCCTCAGCCACATGCCTTCGAGGAAGGAGATCATCGCGGCCGGGCGGCCGGAGAGTTCGCCAAGCAGCGCGCCGTCGTTGCGCGGCAACGGCAACGGGCAGGACAGGCCGCGCTCGGCAAGATGGTGCATCAGACCAAGGAAGAACGGCAGGTCGTTGCGGTCGACGCGCTTTTCGTAGAGCGTCAGGATGAAGGCGCCCTTCGTGGTGTGCAGCAGGAAGTTGGAGTTCTCCACGCCCTCGGCGATGCCCTTGTAGGAGAGCAGCGTGCCCGCGTCATAGGCGGCGAGGAAACGGGAAAGATCGTCTTCGGTGATATCGGTATAGACGGCCACGGCGGGGTCTCAGGCTTGCATGGATCGGATCGGCGGTCGGATAGTCTCATCCCCTCCGGCCGGCAGGCCGGAAAGGGGTGCGGCGCGGCAGACGCCTATTCCCCATTCACAAAGGCCATGTCGGCGGAGGTGAGTTCGATATTGCGCAGTTCGCGGTTGACGAGGAAGTGCTCGTTTTCCTCGACCGTATCGGCAAGCTCCACCACGGCGTTGTAGCGCGCGCGGAAGGCTTCGATGATCTCGTTGACGATGACCTCGGGCGCGGAGGCGCCGGCCGAAAGGCCGACGGTCCTGATGTCGCCGATGGTTTCCCAGTCGATCTCGGCGGCGCGCTGGACGAGCACGGACTTCGTCGCGCCGGCGCGCAGCGCCACTTCGACGAGACGCTTGGAATTGGACGAGTTCGGCGCGCCGACGATGAGGAAGAGATCGCAGCCGGGCGCGGCCTGCTTGACGGCCTCCTGCCGGTTGGTCGTGGCGTAGCAGATCGAATCGGCCGCGGGGGCCGTGAGATTGGGGAAGCGCTCGTGCAGGCGCTTGATCACGCCGGCCGTATCGTCGACAGACAATGTCGTCTGGGTGACGAAGCCGAGATTGTCCGGATCGGGCGGCATGTATCTGTCGGCATCCTCGACGGTCTCGACCAGGTCGACCGAGCCCTCCGGCAACTGGCCCATGGTGCCGATCACCTCCGGATGGCCGGCATGGCCGATCAGCACGACATGGCGGCCGAGGCGCTGGTGGCGCATCGCCTGCTTGTGCACCTTGGAGACCAGCGGGCAGGTCGCGTCGAGATAGAAGAGATTGCGCGCCTCGGCATCGGCCGGCACGGATTTGGGCACGCCATGGGCGGAGAAGACGACGGGCTGCTGGCGGTGCTCGTCCGGGATCTCGTCGAGTTCCTCGACGAAGATCGCGCCCTTGGCCTCGAGGCCTTCCACGACGTAGCGGTTGTGCACGATCTCGTGGCGCACATAGACCGGCGCGCCATAGGCCTTCAGCGCCAGCACGACGATCTGGATGGCGCGGTCGACGCCGGCGCAGAAACCGCGCGGGCCGCAGAGCCTGATGGTCAAATCCGGTCGGTTCTCAGTCATGCGCATCGGTTATCCGGCAATGAGGACGGCAGCAAGGGCGATGGCCGCGGGAAGCGCCTGGATGACGAAAATCTTCCGCGAGGCCGTTGCGCCCCCATATAGGCCGGCGACCACGACCGCGCCAAGGAAAAACAATTTGATCTGCCAGGCGAAGGCCGGGTCGGGATGGAGGAGCGACCAGAAGAGACCGGCGGCGAGGAAGCCGTTGTAGAGCCCCTGGTTGGCGGCGAGCACCTTCGTCGCCTCCGCCTGGGCCGGCGTCATGCCGAAGGCCCGAAGACCCTTCGGCGTCGTCCAGAGAACCATTTCCAGGACGAGGATATAGACATGTTCGAGCGCGATGAGCGCGACGAGAATGGTTGCGAGCGCCTGCATGCCTTGCCCTCCGTTGCGTCCTCTTTCCTACGGCATTTCAGGGCGTCGGGCGACCGCCTTTTCGCCGGAAGAGCGCATAGAGGGCGACGCCCACCAGCGCGGCGGCAAGGCCGTACCAAGTGACGGCATATTGCAGGTGATTGTTCGGCAGGTCGAACTGGGTGACCGCGCCGATCGGCAGGCCCTTGGGGTTCGGTGCTTCGCCCGCATCGACGAAGAAGGGCACGAGCCTGTCCGCCGCAATGCCGGTGCTGGAGGCCATCGTGTCGAGGTCCTTCCAGTAGAAGATGTTCTTGGCGAGATCGTTCTCCGGCACGATGGAGGACGGCTTTTCGGCAAGGCGGGCGCGGGCAAGGCCCGTCACGGTCTGCTCGCCGGTCAACTGGCCCTGCTTGCGCATTTCCGGTTCCTTCGCCTCGAAGGGCGTGAAGCCCCGGTTGACGAAGAGGAAGCGGCCGTCGGCAAGCTGGAGCGGCGTATAGACGTGGTAGCCGGTCTGGCCGCGCCAGGTGGCGAAGAAATGCCGCTCCCTGTTGTTGGCGAAGACGCCGGAAACGGTGACGGGGCGGTATTCGATATCCTCGCCCTTCGCCGCCATCGCCTCGATGTCGGCAAGGGAAACGGGCGGCGCGGCGCGGCGCTCGGCCATGTCGGCGAGCAGCTGTTCCTTCCAGTGAAGGCGCTGCACCTGCCAGGTGCCGAGGGACAGCAGGATGGCGAGCGCGATGAAGAAGGCGACGACGGCCACGACCGTCTTGCCCCTTCCCCCGCGCGGCCGGTGGCTTGCCGGCACCTCAGCCACGGTCGATCTCTCCCGGCCGGGCATTGTTGCGGTATTGCAGGGCGATCAGCAGGCTCTTGAGGACGCGCGTCAGCGCCAGGCCCAGCACGATGACCAGCGGGATCCAGAGCATGAAGTGCACCCAGAGCGGCGGGTTGATGTTCACTTCCGTCCACAGCGCCGCACCGACGACGATGAAGCCGACGATCAGGAGCACGAAGACGACGGGGCCGTCACCCGAATCGGCGAAGGAATAGTCGAGGCCGCAATTGGCGCAGGCCGGCTTCACCTTCAGCAGCCCGTCATACAGCTTGCCCTGGCCGCAGCGCGGGCAGCAGCCGCGCAGGCCGGCGCTGAAGGGGTCGACGGGGGGATAGAGGGCCTTGTCGTCGTCCATGGTCGTATTCCATTGCCTGTCGCCGCAGGCTTGGCTGCGGCCTGTTGTGTTCCGGGCGCTGCGCGCGGCCGCGGGCTGGTCCGATCCTATATCCCCCGCCCCGCCGGCGTCCAACCGAAAGGTCGCGACAAAGCGCCCCAAAGAAAAACGGCCGCATCGCTGCGGCCGTTCGGAAGTTTCGTTCGGCGGATCAGCCGTGAACCGGCGCGCCCCAGCCACCCCAGATGTAGATGGAGAAGAACAGGAACAGCCAGACGACGTCGACGAAGTGCCAGTACCAGGCGGCAGCCTCGAAGCCGAAGTGCTGCTTCGGGGTGAAGTCGCCGCGCATGGCGCGGATGAGGCAGACGATCAGGAAGATCGTGCCGACCAGAACGTGGAAGCCGTGGAAACCGGTCGCCATGAAGAAGGTCGCGCCGTAGATCGATTCCTTGAAGGCGAAGGGAGCGTGGGCGTATTCGTAACCCTGCACGAAGGAGAACAGGATGCCGAGAACAACCGTCAGCGCGAGGCCGTTGACGAGGCCCTTGCGATCGTTGTGCAGGAGCGCGTGGTGCGCCCAGGTCACGCAGGTGCCCGAGAGCAGCAGGATGACCGTGTTGTAGAGCGGCAGGTGCCACGGATCGAGCACTTCGATGCCCTTCGGCGGCCAGACGCCACCGGTGAACTCGGTGCGGGCAGCCTGGATGGCTTCGCCCGGGAAGAGGCTGGCGTCGAAGAAGGCCCAGAACCAGGCGACGAAGAACATCACTTCCGAAGCGATGAACATGATCATGCCGTAGCGCAGGTGCAGCGAGACGACGCGGGTGTGGTGGCCCTCATGGGCTTCCTTCACCGTGTCCGCCCACCAGGCGTACATCGTGTAGAGCGTGATCACGAGGCCGATGAAGAAGATCCACGGCGTGGCGAGATTGACGCCGAACAGATGGAACGCGCCGCCCGACAGGTAGCGCATGTAGCCGATGCCGCCCAACGCCAGCACGAAGGCGCCGATGGACGCGAGCAGCGGCCACGGGCTCGGGTCGATGATGTGGTAGTCGTGTTTCTTCTGATGCGCATCGGCCATGTGACTTATCCCCGAATGTATCGCGTTCCGTTCCCGGCATAGCCGGAAACGCATGTATTTCAAAGCTTGTTCGCGTCGTCCGTCTTGCTATCCGCAGCCGAAGCCACCGGCTTCGACGCCTCATGCGGATAGAAGGTGTAGGACAGCGTGATCGTGTGGATGCCCTTCGTCTCGACCGGATTGACGATCTCCGGATCGACGAAGAACACGACGGGCATTTCCAGTTCCTCGCCCGGCTTCAGCGTAGTTTCGGTGAAGCAGAAGCACTGGACCTTGTTGAAATAGGCGCCGGCGGCCTGCGGCGTGACGTTGAACGTCGCCTGGCCGGTCGTCGGCGTGGAGGCGTTGTTGCGCGCCTTGTAGAGAATCTGCACGGTCTCGCCGATCTTCAGCTCGACCTCGCGCTGCACCGGCTCGAAGGACCAGGGCAGGCCCGGGCCGACATTGGCGTCGAAGCGCACCTTGATCTTGCGGTCGAGGATGACGTCGGACGCCTGCTCGACGCGCTGCGTCGTGCCGCCGTAGCCGGTGACCTTGCAGAACATTTCGTAGAGCGGTACGGCGGCATAGGCCATGCCGACCATGCCGATGACGAAGGAGCAGCAGATGGCGACGATGACGCCGTTGCCGAGGCCGCTCTTTTCGATCTTCTTCTCCGCGCTCATGCGCCACCCGCCATTCCGCCGGAGAACTTCGCCAGCGTGACGATGTAGAACAGGACGACGAGGCCCAGAAGCACCACGCCGAGCGCGATGTTGCGGCTGCGGCGAGCCTTCTTCTGGCTTTCAGTGAGATTTACGGTTTCCATTACAGCACCCATCCGAACGACGCGATCAAATGGTCGAGCATCAGCCCGGAGAAGACAGCGAACAGGTACAGGATGGAAAAGGCGAAAAGCTTCTTGGCCGGCACCATCGCGCGGTCGCCCTCCGGCATGCGCAACACGCCGACAGAGTACCACACGAAGCCAAGGCCGAGCGCTGCGGCAAAGAGACCATAACCGAGGCTGGCGAAGCCGAGGAAAGTCGGCACGACGGCGATGACGGCGGTCAGCACCGCATAGATCAGGATCTGCACCTTCGTGGTGGCTTCGCCCGAGACGTTCGGCAGCATCGGTACGCCGACGGCGTCGTAGTCGCGCATCTTGAAGAGCGCGAGCGCCCAGAAATGCGCCGGGGTCCACAGGAAGGTGATGAGGAAGAGCACCACGCTCTCGATGGAAACGCCACCGGTAACGCAGGCCCAGCCGATCATCGGCGGGAAGGCGCCGGCCGCGCCGCCGATGACGATGTTCTGCGGCGTCGAGCGCTTGAGCCACATCGTGTAGATGACGGCGTAGAAGAAGATCGTGAAGGCAAGCAGGCCGGCGGATAGCCAGTTGACCGCAAGGCCGAGGATGGCGACCGAGAAGGCCGAGAGCGTCAGGCCGAAGGCGAGCGCTTCCTGCGGGCGGATGCGGCCGGAGGGAATGGGACGCTTGGCGGTGCGGGTCATGACCGCATCGATGTCGGCGTCGTACCACATGTTGAGGGCACCGGACGCGCCGGCGCCGACGGCGATACAGAGGATCGCGATGGCGCCGATGAGCGGGTTGATCGTGCCGGGCGCGACGACGAGGCCGGCAAAGGCCGTGAAGACGACGAGCGACATGACGCGCGGCTTCAGGAGTTCGAAGAAATCACGCGGCGACGCTTCGGAGAGATAGACCTCGCCGCCGCCCGGAACCGTTTCGTGATGCTCGATGACCGCCATGTTCTTTCCGCTCGTTGCTTCGCGAAGACGAGCCTCCGCGTTCCGTCTCCTCCGTCATCCTCGTCCCCGCAGTGGCCGGGGACGAGGATGACGGAGGCTGGTGTGCCGGCTTTCCGGCCACCGGCCTCCGCCGGTCTTCTGTCAGTGCTGAGGCCGCCGTTTCCGGCGGCCCCGATCCTTGCAAGATCTTACTTGATCTTCGGGAGCTGTTCCCACTGGTGGAACGGCGGCGGCGAAGACAGCTGCCATTCCAGGGTGTTCGCACCCTCGCCCCACGGATTGTCGCCGGCGACGCGCTTCTTGGCGAAGGCTTCGAAGACGCCGAAGAGGAAGATCAGAACCGCAACGGCCGAGATGTACGAGCCGTAGGAGGAAACCGCGTTCCAGCCGGCGAAGGCATCCGGGTAGTCGATGTAGCGGCGCGGCATGCCGGCGAGGCCCAGGAAGTGCTGCGGGAAGAAGATCAGGTTCACGCCGATGAACATGACCCAGAAGTGCAGCTTGCCGAGGAACTCGGAGTACATGTAGCCGGTCATCTTCGGGAACCAGTAGTACCAGGCAGCGAAGATGGCGAAGACGGCGCCGAGCGACAGAACGTAGTGGAAGTGAGCAACCACGTAGTAGGTGTCGTGCAGGGCGCGGTCGAGGCCGGCATTGGCGAGCTGGACGCCCGTGACGCCGCCGACGGTGAAGAGGAAGATGAAGCCGATCGCCCAGACCATCGGGGTCGTGAAGCGGATCGAACCGCCCCACATCGTCGCGATCCACGAGAAGATCTTCACGCCCGTCGGAACCGCGATGACCATCGTGGCGAAGACGAAGTAGCGCTGCGTGTCGAGCGACATGCCGACCGTGTACATGTGGTGCGCCCACACGATGAAGCCGACGGCGCCGATGGCGACCATGGCATAGGCCATGCCGAGGTAGCCGAAGATCGGCTTGCGCGAGAAGGTGGAAACGATGTGGCTGACGATGCCGAAGCCGGGCAGGATCAGGATGTACACTTCCGGGTGACCGAAGAACCAGAACAGGTGCTGGAAGAGGATCGGGTCACCGCCGTTTTCCGGCGCGAAGAAGGCCGTGCCGAAGTTGCGGTCGGTCAGAAGCATGGTGATGCCGCCTGCCAGAACCGGCAGCGAGAGCAGCAGCAGGAAGGCGGTGATCAGAACCGACCAGGCGAAGAGCGGCATCTTGTGCAGCGTCATGCCCGGAGCGCGCATGTTCAGGATCGTGGTGATGAAGTTGATCGCGCCGAGGATCGAGGATGCGCCGGCGATATGCAGGCCGAGGATCACGAAGTCCATGGCGGGGCCGGGCTGACCGGAGGTCGAGAACGGCGGATAGATCGTCCAGCCGCCACCCGCGCCGTAGGCGCCTGCCGGACCTTCGACGAACATCGAGAGGAGAACGAGCAGGAAGGCCGGGATGATCAGCCAGAAGGAGATGTTGTTCATGCGCGGGAACGCCATGTCCGGGGCGCCGATCATGATCGGAACCATCCAGTTGGCGAAGCCGCCGATCAGCGCCGGCATGACCATGAAGAAGATCATGATCAGGGCGTGCGCCGTCGTGAAGACGTTGAACATGTGCTTGCCGCCGTCGATGGCGGCATCGCCCTCGAAGCCGTAGACCATCTGGGCAAGGCCGTGGAAGATCTGGATGCCCGGCTCCTGCAGCTCCATGCGCATCACCACCGACAGCGTACCGCCGATGATGCCCGCACAGATCGCGAAGATCAGGTAGAGGGTGCCGATGTCCTTGTGGTTGGTCGACAGGAACCAACGCTGGAAGAAGGTGAGCGGCTTGTGTTCGTGGTGATCGTGGTGATCGCCGTGGGCAGCGGATGTTCCGGCCATGGATCTGACTCCCTAGGTATTACTGCGCGGCGTTCTGGGCGACGTCTACGGACTTGGCCGCACCGTCGACAGACGCCATCAGGGCCTTGTTTGCCTCGCCGACATTCGTCGCGGCGGCAGCAAGCCAGGTATCGAACTTCTCCTGCGAGACGACGCGGACGGCGATCGGCATGAACGCGTGGTCCTTGCCGCAGAGCTCGGAACACTGGCCGTAGAACAGGCCTTCACGGTCGGCCTTGAACCAGGTTTCGTTCAGGCGGCCCGGGACGGCGTCGATCTTGATGCCGAAGGACGGCATTGCGAAGGCGTGGATCACGTCGGCGGCGGTGACGAGGAGACGGACATGCTTGCCGACCGGAACGACGATCTCGTTGTCGACGGTGAGCAGGCGCGGATAGACCGCCTTGTCTTCCTTGCCGGCAGCGGCGCGATCGGCGTCGGCCAGAAGCAGGCTGTCGAAGGAAACCGGCTTGTCGGCCGTCTGGTATTCATAACCCCAGTACCACTGGTAACCGGTGGCCTTGATCGTCATTTCCGGCTCTTCCGTCGGCGCGAGCTGCTTGGTGAGAAGCTGGAAGGAGGGAACGGCGAGGAAGAGGAGAACGATGACCGGACCGAGCGTCCAGGCGACTTCGATCGCGGTGTTGTGGCTGGTCTTCGACGGAACCGGGTTCGCGCTTTCGCGGAACTTCACGACGACGACGATGAGAAGAGCAAGGACGAACAGCGTGATCGGGACGATGAACCACAGTGTGTAGTGCTCGAACCAGCTGATCTCTTCCATGATCGAGGTGGCGGCGGGCTGGAGGCCCTTCTGCCACGGCATCGGCTGGTCAGCGAAGGCGGTCGAAGCAAAGAGCAGACAGCCGATGGCGGCCAGAACTGCAAAAGCTTTGTTTTTCACAACGTATCTCCCCAAGGCGTTTGATTGGGATCAAACAGACGCGCAGAATCCCTGCTATACTGAGGCCTTAAAACCACAGATTTATGCTCGCCGCAACAGCCATGGACAAATGCTGATGCGGCATTTTTGCATAAACGCAAGGCTGGCCACACGTTCGCGCGCATACCGGGTTACCGATGGGGGATGGAGGCGTGGATCGGCCGGGCTTCCAACGCCCGCGACACAGCCGTTTGAAGCCTGTCGGGCGGCCGTGCGCACGCCTCCCCGACCAGCCGCATTGATAGGTGCCGAAACGGTCGCGGCCTGTGAAATCCTGTGCATAGGATCGCCCCTCGGCATGCCGTCGGAATGGAGATGCATTTCAGGCACCCGCCCTGCTGCACTCCTTAATAATGGCGGCCGGCTTGATATGGCCGGTTCCCCGTCGATCTTGCGCCCACTTTCCGGTAACTATCGCCAGGCGCCGTCCAATTTCGGCCCCATAGGGCTGGAATGTAGCCGTCCGGGCTTTTCATTCTTTCCGTCAGGCTTAAAGAATAGCCCGATGATTCGTCTTTTCGAGGTGGTTATGGGCCTTTGGTCTTCCTTTAAGCCGCTCCTGGCAGCGTCGGTCGCTGCCGCGGCAATGGTCGGGATGGGAACGGCGACGGCATCGGCACAGCAGCCGGGCACGGTGAAATCGAACCACGGCGCCTGGTCCATCGTCTGCGACCAGCCGGCCGGCGCGTCCGGGGAACAGTGCGCGCTGATGCAGAACGTGCTTGCCGAAGACCGGCCGGAACTCGGCCTTTCCGTCGTCGTGCTGAAGACCGCCGACCGCAAGGCCAAGATTCTGCGCGTGCTCGCCCCCCTCGGCGTGCTGCTGCCGAACGGTCTCGGCCTCAATGTCGACGGCAAGGATATCGGCCGCGCCTATTTCGTGCGCTGCTTCTCCGACGGCTGCTATGCCGAAGTCGTGCTCGAGGACGAGCTGCTGAAGACCTTCCGCTCCGGCGCGACGGCCACCTTCATCGTCTTCCAGTCCCCCGAAGAGGGCATCGGCATCCCCGTCGACCTCAAGGGCTTCGGCGAGGGCTACGACGCGCTGCCGTAAGCGGGCCCGGCCGTTCCCGCACCGGCCGGGTTTTGCCGCCGGAAAACAAGTCCAAACTTGCCGTTGCCGCCTGCCGTCTCTACATGGGAGGTCACTCGACAAGCAGCAGCGCGGAGCCTCCCATGAACACCGACCTCCTTTCCCTCTTCGATGCCGACGAGGCGTCCGTGCAGGCGGTGCTTCGGGAAACGCTCAAGGGCGCGGACGACGGCGAGCTCTTTCTGGAACACGCGCAGGCGGAATCGCTGTCCTTCGACAACGGGCGGCTCAAGGGCGGCAGCTTCAACACCGACCAGGGCTTTGGCCTGCGCGCCGTTGCCGGCGAGGCGGTCGGCTACGCCCATTCGGGCGAGATGACGCTGTCCGCGCTGAAGCGGGCGGCGGACGCGGCCGGCGCGGTGACACGCGGCTATTCCGGCGACTATGCGGACGCGCCCCAGGGCACCAACCGCCGGCTCTATACCGAGGAAAACCCGATCGGCGCGCCCACCTTCGAACAGAAGGTGGCGCTGCTGACCGAGATCGACGCCTATCTGCGCGGCAAGGATGCGAAGGTGCGGCAGGTCACGGCCTCGATCGCCGCGAGCTGGCAGGTCGTCAACATCCTGCGCGCCGACGGGCACCGCGTCACCGACGTGCGGCCGATGACGCGCATCAATGTCTCCGTGGTCGTCGGCCAGGGCGACCGCCAGGAAACCGGCAGCTACGGCATCGGCGGGCGCACGACCTTCGACGCCTTCCTCACCGAGGAAAGCTGGCGCTCCGGCGCGGACGAGGCCTTGCGCCAGGCGCTCGTCAATCTCGACGCCGTCGAGGCCCCGGCGGGCACGATGGATGTGGTGCTTTCCAACGGCTGGCCGGGCGTGATGCTGCACGAGGCGGTCGGACACGGCCTCGAAGGTGACTTCAACCGCAAGAAGACCTCGGCCTTCGCCGGCCTGATGGGCGAGCAGGTGGCGGCCAGGGGCGTGACCGTGGTCGACGACGGCACCATAGACAACCGCCGCGGCTCGATCACCGTCGACGACGAGGGCACGCCGTCGGCCTATAATGTGCTGATCGAGGACGGCAAGCTGGTCGGCTACATGCAGGACCGGCAGAACGCCCGCCTGATGGGCATGAAGGCGACCGGCAACGGCCGCCGTCAGGGTTATGCCTACCGCCCCATGCCGCGCATGACCAATACCTACATGCTCTCGGGCGACCGGGCGCCGGAGGAAATCATCGCCTCGGTGAAGAACGGCATCTATGCCGTCTCCTTCGGCGGCGGGCAGGTGGACATCACCTCCGGCAAATTCGTCTTCGGCTGCACGGAAGCCTATCTCATCGAGAACGGCAAGGTGACGGCGCCGGTCAAGGGCGCCATGCTGATCGGCAACGGGCCCGACGCCATGCGCCGCGTCTCGATGATCGGCAACGACACCAAGCTCGACACCGGCATCGGCAATTGCGGCAAGGCCGGCCAGTGGGTGCCGGTCGGCGTCGGCCAGCCGCATCTGCGCATGGACCAGATCACGGTCGGCGGCACCAAGACGTAAGCCGCAAAGCCCCTCGCTCGCCTGCCGCAGCGGACCGGGTTTTCAGCCCGAATCGTCCCCGGCACGCAGCCGCTCCAGCAGCCATTCCCGAAAGGCGCGCGCCTGCGGCGACAGGCGCTTGAAGCTTCGGGCGACCAGCCAGTAGGCGCCATCGTGGATGGAAAGGTCGAAGGGCTGGATCAGGCGGCCGGCGGCAAGGTCTGCGGCGGCATAGAGCCTGTCGACCAGCGCGACGCCGTGGCCGTGCAGCGCAGCCTGCAGCACCAGATTGCCCTCGGTATAGATCTGCGCGCGCCCCGGCGCCGTCTCGGGCAGGCCCGCGGCGGCGAACCAGCGCTGCCAGGCGCTGCGGTTGTCCTCGTGCAGCAGCGTATGGGCGAGAAGCCCGGCCGGCTCGGTGAGCGGCGGCCCCTCGGCCAGAAGGCAGGGCGCGATGACGGGTATCATCTCCACCTCCGCCAGCCGGTCCGCCTCGATGCGCGGCCAGGCCTTGGCATCCAGCCCGTAGCGGATGGCGATTTCCGCCTGATGGGTGCGGAACTCGATGACGCGCGGATCGGCGTCGACCACGACGTCGATATCCGGGTGGCTGGAATGGAAGTCGTCGAGATTGGGCACCAGCCAGCAGGCGGCAAAGCCGGGCACGGCGCTGATCTCCAGCAGCCCTCCCCCCTGCCGGCCGCGAATGTCCGCAAGACTGGCATCCATCGCGTCGAAGGATCGGGAGAGCACGGCGAGCAAGGCCTGCCCGGCCGTCGTCAGGCGGACGGCGCGGTGATGGCGCTCGAAGAGCGGCTTGCCGAGATCGGCCTCCAGCTCCTTCACCTGCCGGCTGACCGCGGCCTGCGACACGGCAAGCTCGTCGGCGGCCAGCGTGAAGCTGCCGAGCCGGCCCGCCGCCTCGAAGGTCCTCAGCGCCGTCAAGGGCAACCGTCCGCGCTTCATCGCATAACCTCAAGTCATCTGAAATCGACGATAAACTCGTTTGAGGAACAGTGGCAAGCGGGCGGACACTCCATGCAGGTTCAACACCCCATGGAGGACTGCACCATGTTCGACAGCATCAACACCATCGTCATGGAGGTCGTGCGCCTCGTGACCTTCCAGACGGGGCGGGCCGCCCCGCCGCGCCACAGGAAAGCCGTTGTTAACTCCTCGGATACCGACCGGGTGCGATAACGGCCGCACGACATCATGAGGAAAGACGAAGACGACATGCCGATCCGCAGCGTCATGCGACAGGGGCTGAAGCGCGCCGTGATCACGGGCGGGCTGGAGTTCGCGCATTTTGCCGGCCGGGCCGGGCTCATGGCGTCGGCCCGCGGCATGGGCGCGATCTTCACGCTGCACCACGTGCGCCCCAAGACGCCGCAGGCCTTCGATCCCAATGCGCATCTGGAGATCACGCCGGAATTCCTGGATGCGGCCATCGCGCATCTGAAGGAAGAGGGCTACCAGTTCGTGGCTCTTGCCGACATGGCCGCGCGCCTTGCCATTGCGCGCGCCGGCGAGCGCTTCGCCGCCTTCACCCTAGACGACGGCTACCGCAACAATGCGGTGCACGCCCAGCCCGTCTTCACCCGGCACAAGGTGCCGTTCACGGTTTTCGTCTCGCCCGGTCTTGCCTGCAAGACGCACGGCATCTGGTGGGAAACGCTGACGGAGCTTCTGCGCGTCGCGCCGCATCTGGAATTCGATTTCGGCTCCGGCCCGGTCACCCTGCCGCTCGCCACGCCCTTCCAGAAGCAGGCCGCCTACAGCCGCTTCACGCGGTTCATCCAGGCGGACATGGAAGAGACCGCCGCCATCGAGAAACTAGACGCGGCGGCGAAGGCTCACGGCATCGATCCGCTCATGATCACCGAGCGGCTGGTGATGCGCGAACCGGAACTGAAGAGCCTCGTGCTCAATCCGCTCGCCGCCATCGGCGGCCATACGGTGAGCCACCGCGCGCTCGCGCGCCTCAGCGATGCGGAGGCGCGCCGCGAGATGGACGAATCCGCCGAGCGCATCGCCGCCATTACCGGCCGCCGGCCGGATACCTTCGCCTATCCCTATGGCGACCGCGCTGCCGTCTCGCCGCGCGAGCACCGGCTGGCCCGGGACCTCGGCTTCCGCGTCGCCGTGACCACGGAACCGGGCACCCTCTCGGCGCGCTCCTTCGACGCGCCGACGGCCCTGCCCCGCATCTCGCTGAACGGGCTCTACCAGAAGCCGAAATATGTCGGCGCGCTTGCCTCGGGCATCCCGTTCAAGCTGATGGGGCGATAGGCTTTGGTGGCCGGTATCGGCATGCTATAGTGCTGTCTTGTGGAGACCACACGATGCTTGCGCTGCAACTACCCGCCGATATCGAAAAACGCCTCGACGATCTTGCCCGCCAGACAGGACGCAGCAAGAGCGACTACATCCAGGACATTCTTATCGAACACCTCGAGGATCTTCAGGATCTGCAGATCGCCGAAGAGCGTCTTCGCGAACTGAAAAGCGGAACGGCACGCACGCTGTCACTCAGCGACCTCATGAAATCCCATGGCCTGGAAAATTGAGTTCCATTCCGGCGCGGAAAAGGAACTCGCCAAGGTTGGCTCCGTCGCAACGAAGCGCATTCTCCAATTCCTTCATGACCGTGTGGCGCCACTCGACAATCCACGCGCCATCGGTCAAGCCTTGAAAGGCTCGGAACTCGGCGAGTTCTGGAAGTACCGGGTCGGTGACTATCGCGTCATCGCACGGATCGAGGATTCGGTCGTCACCATCTTCGTGGTTCGCATCGGCGACCGAAAATCCGTCTACCGCTGACCCTTACGGATACATCCGCACCTTCTCCCATCCCCTGCCGTCTTCCGCCCGGCGGAATTCCACGCGGTCGTGCAGGCGGAAGGGGCGGTCGTGCCAGAACTCGATGGAGACGGGCTTCAGGCGGAAGCCGGACCAGTGCGGCGGGCGGGGGATTTCGCCGATGGCGTAGCGCGCGGTGTATTCGGCGACGGCCTTTTCCAGCGCGAAGCGGCTTTCGAGCGGGCGCGACTGCTTGGAGGCCCAAGCGCCGATGCGGCTGCCGCGCGGACGCGAGGCGTAATATTCATCGGCCTCGGCATCCGTGACGATCTCGATCTCGCCGCGCACCCGCACCTGCCGGCGCAGGGATTTCCAGTGGAAGCACATGGCCGCCTTGCGCGCGCCGAGCAGTTCCACGCCCTTTCGGCTCTCGAAATTGGTATAGAAGACGAAGCCCCGCTCGTCGAAACCCTTCAGCAGAACCATGCGCACATTGGGCAGGCCCGTCTCGTCGACGGTGGCCAGCGCCAGCGCATTGGCGTCGTTGGGTTCGCTCTTGCCGGCGTCCGCCAGCCAGGTCGCGAACAGGGCATAGGGTTCGTTTTCCTCGGTGAAGTCACCGCTTGTTAACGCATTTTCGCTCATATTCGATTCAATGCCGATCTATCTAGCTGTATGAGGCAGTCTGGAGTGAAAGTCATAGCAAAGACGCGACCGGAGACAAAGACATACTGGACGCGCTGCCTTGGGGTCGCCGCGGTCATGATGTCCGGTGCGTTTCTCTCAGGCTGCATGAGCGGTCTCGACCTGTTTTCCGACAGCAATATCGACAAGACGGTGCGCACCAGCACCGTGCCGAACGGCAACACGGAACGTCTGACCGACGAGATCACCGTGCGCAATGCCGTGTCCTCGGCGGACATCCTGCGGACCGGCGGAAGCCCCATTCCCTGGGCGAATTCCGCCTCGGGCAGCGCGGGCGTCATCAGCAGCATCGCAGAGAACCAGGACGCGGCCGGCCGCACCTGCCGCGACTTCATCACGACGAAGCATTCCTATCAGGGCATTGCCAATTTCGCGGGCCGCACCTGCCTCGGCAATTCCGGCGAATGGCTGCTCCTGGCCTTCGACAAGCAAGGATAACACTTTCTAAACCCTGATCCGTAACAGGCGATTAGGACGTTTCTCACTATCCTGTGCGGCAAAACGGCAACGGGTGGAAGTTATGCGTGACCCCTATTCGGTTCTCGGCGTGAAGAAGAACGCCGGGCAGGAGGAAATCAAGGCCGCCTGGCGCTCGCTGGCGAAGGCCGTCCATCCTGACCAGAACCACGACGACCCGCTCGCCACCGTCCGCTTCACCGAAGCCGGCCGCGCCTACGATCTTCTGCGCGACCCGGAAAAACGCAGCCGCTACGACCGCCAGCAGCGCGAGGCCGAGCTTCGCCGCATGGAGCAGATGCGCCGCCAGCAGGCCGAACGCAAGGCGACGGCCAGCCCGCCGCCGCGCATGTCCAACGAAGACGCGGAAGACATGATCGCCCGCATCTTCGGCGTCGATTCCCGCGGCCAGCAGGCCGACGCCAAGGCGCAGGCCCGCCCGCAGCCCCAGGCGCAAGCGCAGGCTCAAAGCCAGACTCAGGCAGGCGCCGCCCCGGCGCAGGACGCCCGCAAGTCCATGGACGATGCGAGCACCGAGGAAACCATGCCGGCCCGCGGCACCGCGCCGGGCGCCGCCATCATCTCCGCCATCATCCGCCGCATCCGCGGCAGCCGCGCCAGGGTCGAGAAGGCGCCGGATCTCGTCGCCGACGTCACCGTCACGGTCGAGGACATTCTCAATCGGGCGCGCCCGACCATCGAGACGCCCGAGGGTCAGACGATCCGCGTGCCGGTCGGCGCGGGCACGACTGAAGGACAGGTGATCCGCCTCAAGGAGGCCGGCCACCGCATCGAGAACCTGAGGCGGGGCGATGCGGTCATCACCGTGCGCGTTGCCCCCGGTCGCTTCCGCGTCGACGGTTTCGATCTCAAGGTCGATCTGCCCGTCACCATCGAGAATGCCGTGCTCGGCTGCGAGACGACCATCGAGGGACCGCTCGGTCCCCTCCCCGTCACCGTTCCGGCCTGGTCGGGTTCCGATCAGACGATCCGCATCGAAGGCGAGGGCCTTCTCAAGGAGAATGGCGAACGGGGCGACCTCATCGCGGAAATCCGCCTGCTCCTGTGGGAGAAGCCGGACGACAAGATGATCGACCTGATGCGGTCGCTGCGCGAAGGGCTGTACCTTTAATCGATTTATGACGCTCCCGTGAAACATGCACCCAATGTTACGGATGCTAACAGTTCCTGAACCCCCGCGCGCTTGAACCGCATTGCCGCCTATGTCATAGGCAATTTCGACTTATTTCACGCAATTCCGATTGCGAGGCCGCTGCCGTGCCTTGCGGGGAATTGCCCTAGATATCAGGGGGCAAACCATGGTTCAGGCATCTGGTCTGATGCAGGGAAAGCGCGGCGTCATCATGGGCGTCGCCAACAACCGGTCCATCGCCTGGGGCATTGCCAAGGCTATTCATGCACAGGGCGGCGAAATCGCCTTCACCTACCAGGGCGATGCGCTGAAGAAGCGCGTCGAACCGCTCGCCGCCGAAATCGGCGCGGTCCTGGCCGGTGACTGCGACGTCTCGGACGAAGCGTCCATCGACGCCGTCTTCGACAATATCGAAAAGCTCTGGGGCAAGATCGACTTCGTCGTGCACGCCATCGGCTTCTCCGACAAGGACGAGCTGACGGGCCGCTATGTCGACACGACGCCCGGCAACTTCGCCAAGACGATGCAGATCTCGGTCTATTCCTTCACGTCGGTCGCCCGCCGTGCGGAAAAGCTGATGACCGATGGCGGCTCCATGCTGACGCTGACCTATTACGGCGCCGAGAAGGTCATGCCGAACTACAACGTCATGGGCGTCGCCAAGGCCGCGCTCGAGGCGAGCGTGAAGTATCTCGCCGTCGACCTCGGCCCGAAGAACATCCGCGTCAACGCCGTCTCCGCCGGCCCGATCAAGACGCTCGCGGCCTCCGGCATCGGCGACTTCCGCTATATCCTCAAGTGGAACGAGTACAACGCGCCGCTGCGCCGCACCGTCACCATCGAGGAAGTGGGCGATGTCGGCCTCTACCTCCTGTCCGACCTGTCGCGTTCCGTCACCGGCGAGACGCACCATGCCGACAGCGGCTACCATGTCATCGGCATGAAGGCCGTCGACGCACCGGACATTTCCGTCATCAAGGACTGATATCCCAAGGACCCTGCCTTGCTCATCTACATGATCCGCCACGGCCAGACCGCGTGGAATGCAGAGGGCAGACTGCAAGGCCAGAAGGACATTCCGCTCAACGATACCGGTCGCCGCCAGGCGGCCGGCAATGGCGACGCCCTCAAGGGCATTCTCGGCGCGTCCGTTTCCGATTTCGACTTCGTGGCAAGCCCGCTCGGGCGCACGCGCGAGACGATGGAAATCCTGCGCTGCGCCATGGGTCTCGACCCCCTCGCCTATCGCACCGATCCGCGCCTCGTCGAACTCTCCTTCGGTGACTGGGAAGGCCATACGCTGGCCGAGCTGAAGACCCTTGCGCCGGAGCGGGTGGACGAGCGCTCCCATGCGAAATGGAACTTTATTCCACCCGGCGATGCGGCGGAAAGCTACGAAATCCTCTCCTGGCGCATCGGGTCCTTCCTCGGCGACGTGACGCGGCCGACGGTCTGCGTCAGCCACGGCGGCGTCTTCCGCGCGGCCTTCCGGCTTCATGGCATGGATGAGGAAGAAGCGGCCAACACGCCCGTCCATCAGGACCGCATCCTGCGGATCGACGGGACGGGGATGCACTGGCTGTGAGGCCGTAGCGGGCGCCTGCCCGCCCTGCCGGGCAGAGCGGCTCTCCCGGCGTAGCAGCGTATTACTGAAGAACTTCGAGATCGTTGATGACGCGCTTGCCGTCGACTTCGGTATAGAACACCAGAACCTTCACGCCCGGCTCCAGGCCCTCGAAATTGAACTCTT
This sequence comes from Shinella sp. G-2, assembly GCF_050172695.1. Lineage (NCBI taxonomy): Bacteria > Pseudomonadati > Pseudomonadota > Alphaproteobacteria > Hyphomicrobiales > Rhizobiaceae > Shinella > Shinella sp. G-2. Next base: position 148,297 of record NZ_JBBEYH010000005.1, read on the forward strand.
CCGGCGCCTGATACTTCTTGCCGTCGTCGAGCGACAGGCTGAGGTTGGTCGTGTCCACATTGGTGATCACGGCCTCGACATCGGCGCTTTCGGCGGAGGCTGCGAGCGGTGAAAGGAAAACGGCCGTGGCCATCAGCGCGGCGATCAGCAGTCGCATCATACGAACCCCTGGAAATGAATCAGTCTTTTTGCTGGTCACGTCAGATGCCCCCCAAATATGGCGAAATTCGCCCGCGTTGCCGTCGTGGATGCAATGGATGGCGGGAAAGCACCGGTGAATCAAGGCGCGCCGCCGCGTCATCCCCCGGATTGTCGGACAAATGAGAGCCGATCCTGTCCGCAAGCAACTCTATCCGCCCCGACCCAGCGGGCGGAAATGCAAGTATTTCAGTTGCTTATAAATGCAATTTTAAGGAAGCCTCCCTTACGGTTTCGTCACAACCGGGGACACTCTTCTTGTCAGTGACAGCCGCCATCAGCCGCCATCTGGCGTCCATTGCAGAGTGGGCGCGGCCGTCGCTCGTCCCGGCAGCCATTGCCGGTTGCGTCATCCTGACCGGCAGCATCCTCTACGAGCGGCAGAACGAGCGCGTCTACCGCAACGAATTGCAGACCCACGTTTCGGGCGATCTCGCGCTGGTCGGCGCGCGCCTGCAGAGCGAGGTGAACAGCAATGTCGCGGCGCTGCGCAGCGTCGCCAACATGTTCGCCGTCGCGCCCCAACAGGCGACGCTGCAGTTCAACGTCTTCGCCCGCAAGCTGATGCTGCAGAACACCCATTTCCGCCGTGTCGGCGTCGCGCCCGCCGGAAAGGTGACGCAGGCCTTCCCGCTCGACGGCAACCAGCATTATATCGGCACCGATTTCAACCGCTTCCCCTCCTTCCGGAGCGCCGCACAGGCGGACCGTTCGCGCGGACGCCCGCTGATGTTCGGCCCGGTCGAATTCGCCAGGGGGGGACGCGGCTTCAACCTCTTCATGCCGGTCTTCACCAATGTCGACGCACGGTATTATTTCTGGGGTTACATCGACGGGTTGATCGACGCGCGCAAGCTCTTCACCGATGCCGGCCTGATCGACCCGGACCACCATGTGCGGCCCGGCATGACGCAGCACGAAGCCGATATCGAGCTTGCCATCCGCGATGTCAGCGTTCCCGACAACATCGTCGACCCGTTCTTCGGCAGGGCCGAGATCTTCGAGAACGAACCGGTCGTACAGGTGCTCGACTTTCCCGGCGGACGCTGGGAACTGGCGGCCGTCCCGTCCAGGGGCTGGCATCACCCGCCGGAGAACCGCGCGCAGATCCGCCTGATGATCGCCATCGCCGCGCTCGTCATCATCGTTCCGATCTTCCTGACCGGCAGCCTCGTCAGCGAGCGCCAGCGCAACATCGCCCGGCTGAAGGCGCGCGAGCGGCAGGTCAAGTCGCTCTCCCAGCGCCTCGACATCGCGCTCGACGCCTCCAAGATCGGCATCTGGGAAATCGAGCTTGCGACGGGCGCGCGCAACTGGGACCCGCAGATGCACCGCCTGCACGGCTTTGCGGAGAACCAGACACCGAACGACATGGAATGGCGTTCCGTGCTCCATCCCGACGACGTCGCCATCGCCAAGGCCGAAATGGACATGATCCGCGCCGGCGGCAACGACTACAAGTCGCAGTACCGCATCCTCATGCCCGACGGCAGCTGGCACTATATCCGCAATGTCGGCTCGCGCCTCATCGGCCCGAACGGCGAGGAAAAGCTGACCGGCATCAGCTGGGACGTCACCGAGGACGTGCTGCTCAACCAGGCGCTCCAGAGCGCCAAGGAACACGCGGAAGTCCAGAACACCGCGCTCGCCAAGCTCACCCGCCGCCTCGACCTCGCGCTCGATTCCTACCAGTGCGGTCTCTGGGAGGCCGACCTTGCGGACGGCGTGACGCTGTGGGACGAGCGCATGCACCAGCTTTACGGCCTTGCCTATACGGACGGCATCGTCTCGCACGAGGCCTGGCTCGGCGTCATCCATCCCGATGACCGCGAGGCGACGCTGGAAAACGTCAATCACTGCATCGCGCATGATCTGCCCTATGTGCAGGAGGCGCGCATCGTACTGCCGGGCGGCGCCGTCCGGCATGTGCGCTCGGTCGGCAAGATCCACCACGGCCAGGACGGCAGCCGCAAGCTGATCGGCATCGCCTTCGACGTCACCGAGGACGTGATCCTCAAGGAAAACCTGAAGGCCGCCAAGGAACAGGCCGACGCCAAGAATGTCGAACTGGAACAGGCCAAGACGCGCATCGAGCACAATGCGCTGCACGATCCGCTGACGGGGCTCGGCAACCGCCGCAAACTCGACGACGAGCTGACGGGCATCGCCGAACTCAGCGAGATGATGGATGTGCACGTCGGCATCCTGCATATCGACCTCGACCGCTTCAAGCAGATCAACGACACGCTCGGCCACGCGGCCGGCGATGCGCTGCTCGTGCATGCATCGCAGGTGCTGCGCGCCTCCACCCGCAAGGGCGACCTCATCGCCCGCATCGGCGGCGACGAATTCGTCGTGGTGGTGACCAACACGACCGACCAGGATTATCTGAGCGTGCTCGCCCGCCGCATCATCACGCTGATGCAGCAGCCGGTCGACTACGAGGGGCATCTGTGCCGCTTCGGCGTCAGCATCGGCATCGCGCTGGCCGAAGGCCGCATGATCGACACGGGCAAGCTCTTGGTGAATGCCGATATCGCCCTCTACCGCGCCAAGGCGATGGGGCGCAACCGCCACGAATTCTTCACCGAGGTGCTGCAGGCCGAGATCGTCTCGAACAAGCGCATCGCCGACGACATTCTCGCCGGCATCGAGAACAACGAATTCGTGCCCTATTACCAGCCGCAGATCGACGCCGGCACGCTGAAGCTCGCCGGCGCCGAGGCGCTGATCCGCTGGAACCATCCGCGCGACGGCCTGCTGACGCCCGACCGGTTCCTCAAGATCGCCGAAGACCTCAACGTCATGGCGACGCTCGACCGGATCGTCCTGGAAAAGGCGCTGCTCGACTGCGCGCGCTGGGCGGCGCAGGGACTGGTCATGCCGAAGATCTCGGTCAACGTCTCCGCCCGCCGGCTGCGCGACGAGAGCCTGATCGAAAGCCTCACCGGCCTTTCCATCCAGCCCGGCCAGATTTCCTTCGAACTGGTGGAATCGATCTTCCTCGACGAGAGCGACGACGTGGTTCTCAGCAATCTGGAACGCATCAAGGCGCTCGGCATCGACATCGAGATCGACGATTTCGGCACCGGCCACACCTCCATCGTCAGCCTGCTGAAATTGAAGCCCAAGCGCCTGAAGATCGACCGCCAGCTCGTCGCGCCCATCCTGTCCTCGCACAACGAGCAGGCGCTGGTGCGCTCGATCATCGAGATCGGCCGCTCGCTCGGCATCGAGATCGTCGCCGAGGGCGTCGAGACGATGGAGCATGCCGACATGCTGAACCGCCTCGGCTGCGACCTGCTGCAGGGCTATGCCTTCGCCAAGCCGCTGTCGCGCGATGCGTTCCTCGCCTTCGGCAGCGAGATGCGCTGGAAGCTGGCGTCGTAAGGCCTTCCGCGCCGCCTGCGGGAGAAATGGCGGCGGCCGGATGAGGGGCAATCACCAATAGCGCAACGCCAAGGTCGCGAAACCCTTGTCCCTCCCCCGCCTTTTCCACTAAGAGGGAACGCACTTTCTTTCGGGTCCGGTTCCGCTCATGTCGCACAATACCTTCGGTCATCTTTTCCGCGTCACCACCTGGGGCGAAAGCCACGGGCCGGCGCTCGGCTGCGTGGTGGACGGTTGCCCGCCCGGCATCCGCTTCACGCTCGCCGAACTCCAGGCCTGGCTCGACAAGCGCAAGCCCGGCCAGTCGCGCTTCGTGACGCAGCGCCGCGAGGACGACCTCGTCAAGGTTCTCTCCGGCGTGATGCTGGACGAGGACGGCGAGACGATGATCACCACCGGCACGCCCGTCTCCATGCTGATCGAGAACACCGACCAGCGCTCCAAGGATTACGGCGAGATCGCCCGCCGCTACCGCCCCGGCCATGCCGACTATGCCTATGACGTGAAATACGGCATCCGCGACTATCGCGGCGGCGGCCGCTCCTCCGCCCGCGAGACCGCCGCGCGCGTCGCCGCCGGCGGCCTTGCGCGCAAGGTCGTGCCTGGCCTTACCGTGCGCGCCGCGCTGGTGCAGATCGGCAAGCACAAGATCGACCGCCGCAACTGGGACTGGAACGAGGTGAACAACAACCCGTTCTTCGCACCGGACCCGGCCATCGTTCCCGTCTGGGAAGAGTATCTCGACAGCATCCGCAAAGCGGGCTCCTCCATCGGCGCCGTCGTGGAAGTCGTCGCCGAGGGCGTGCCGGCCGGTATCGGCGCGCCGATCTACGGCAAGCTCGACCAGGACATCGCCTCGCTGCTGATGTCGATCAATGCCGTCAAGGGCGTCGAGATCGGCGAAGGCTTCGCCTCGGCGGAACTTACCGGCGAGGAGAATGCCGACGAGATGCGCATGGGCAATGACGGCAACCCGATCTTCCTGTCCAACCATGCCGGCGGCATCCTCGGCGGCATTTCGACGGGCCAGCCGGTCGTCGCGCGCTTCGCCATCAAGCCCACCTCCTCCATCCTCACAGAGCGCCGCTCCATCGATGCCGACGGCAACAATGTCGACGTGCGCACCAAGGGCCGGCACGACCCCTGCGTCGGCATCCGCGCCGTGCCCATCGGCGAGGCGATGGTTGCCTGCGCCATTGCCGATCACTACCTGCGCGACCGCGGCCAGACCGGCCGCCTGAAATAGGAGCCTGCCATGAGCTACGACCAGAAGCGTGTCGTCGACGCCATCCGCGCCTTCGAGGCCGGCGAGATCGTCGTCGTCATGGATGACGACGGCCGCGAGAACGAGGGCGACCTGATCGTCGCCGCCGTGCATTGCACGCCCGAAAAGATGGCCTTCATCGTGCGCCACACCTCCGGCATCGTCTGCACGCCCATGCCGCGCGAGGAGGCCCGGCGCCTCAATCTCAACGCCATGGTGGCCGAAAACGATTCGGCCCACACCACCGCCTTCACCGTCTCCGTCGACTTCAAGCACGGCACGACGACGGGCATTTCCGCCGACGACCGCACGCTGACCGTGCGCAATCTCGCCAATCCGAATGTCGGCCCGACGGATTTCGTGCGGCCCGGCCATATCTTCCCGCTGGTCGCCCGCGAGGGCGGCGTGCTGATGCGCTCCGGCCATACGGAAGCCGCCGTCGACCTCTGCAGGCTGGCGAGCCTCCCACCGATCGGCGTCATCAGCGAACTCGTCAATGACGACGGCACCGTCATGCGCGGCCCGCAGGTCGCCGCCTTTGCCGAGAAGAACGGCCTCAAGCAGGTGTCCGTCGCCGATCTCATCGCCTATCGCCAGCGCAAGGAAACGCTGATCGAACAGGTCGGCAGCTTCGACATCGAGACGCCCTACGGCAAGGCCAAGGCCCTGACCTACACCCTGCCCTGGGACCCGATGCAGCACCTTGCCGTGGTCTTCGGCGACATCCGGGACGGCGTCGACATTCCGGTGCGCCTGCATCTCGAAAATGTCGGCGGCGACGTCTTCGGCGCCGGACGGCAGATCGACGGCATCATGAAGCGCATCGCCGAACAGGGCCGCGGCGTCATCGTGTATCTGCGCGAGGGTTCGGTCGGCGTCGGCCAGTCCACCACCGCCCGCAAGGCCATGCACGAGCGCGAAGGCCATGACGAGGCGCAGGCCCGTGAAAGCGAATGGCTGGAAATCGGCCTCGGCGCGCAGATCCTCAAGGATCTCGGCGTCACCTCGATCCGCCTGATGGCCTCGCGCGAGCGCCATTATGTCGGCCTCGAGGGCTTCGGCATAGAGATCAGCGCCACCGACCTCTGCTGACAGCGAATATCCCGCGCCGCAGAAACGTCTGGAGGACGCGGGGTTTCATCGGGGGCATGACGGCATGTGGGATTTCAGCATCGGCAAGACCATCGGCATCCTCGCCCGGACCATGCCCTTCATCCTCCTGCGCATGGTGATCTACTTCGTCATCACGCTCGCCTTCATCCTCGCCACGGGCGCCGGGGCCGGCATCGGCTACGGCGTCGGCTCGCTCTCCGACAGCCCGGAATCCTTCGCCGTCTGGGGCGGCATCTTCGGCATGGGCTTCGTGGGCGTCGCCGTCTACTGGGCGCGCGAATGGCTGCTCTACATGGTCAAGGCCGCCCATATCGCCGTCATCGTCAAGCTGATCGACGGCGAGGCGCTGCCGGACGGCAAGGGACAGGTCGCCTATGGCCGCGAGGTCGTTGCCGCGCGCTTCGGCGAGGCGAATGTGCTGTTCGCGCTCGACCAGCTCATCAAGGGCGTCATCGCCGCGATCACCGGGCTGATCGGCGGCATCGCCGCCTTCCTGCCCATTCCCGGCCTCGACGGCATCGCGCGCTTCGCCAACACCGTCATCCGCCTGTCGCTGACCTATGTCGACGAGATCGTACTCGGCTACAACATCCGCACCGGCAGCGACAATGCCTTCGAAAGCGCGCGCCACGGCCTCGTGCTCTATGCGCAGAACGGGCTGAAGATGGTGAAGAACGCCGTCTGGCTCGCCGTCTTCCTGTGGATCCTGTCCATCGCGGTCTTCCTGCTGGCGCTCGCGCCGGCCGCCGCCATCCTCTATGCCTTCCCCGGCGAGACCGCGGCCTTCAGCTTCGTCGTCGCCATCGTCTTCGCCTGGGCCTTTCGCGCCGCCGTGCTGGAGCCCTTCGCCATCGCCGCCCTGATGGCGGTCTATTTCGAGACGATCCGCGGCCAGGCGCCCGATCCCGAATGGGACGCGAAACTGATGGGCGCCTCCGAGAAGTTCCGCGCCCTGACACAAGAGGCCAAGTCCGCCTTCGGCGGGAGGCCCGTCACGGCCTGAAAAGGGGGAGCTGGAGCATTGTCCGACGCCGAAGCGATCCCGCTTCGGCTGGAAATGCTCTAACCTTCGTCCCCGCGCCAGCCGTCGAGATAGCGGACCGTGTCCACGCCGGTGAATTTCGCCAGCCGCGCCAGTTCGGCCTCCAGCCGTTCCAGCCGGCCCGAGGAGACGCGGGTCTTCGGCTCCCACCAGAGCCGCTTGACATCGAGCGTGCCGGCCTTGCGGTCGGCCTTCATGTCGATGCGGCCGACGAGCCGGTCGCCTTCGAGCAGCGGGAAGACGTAGTAGCCGTATTGCCGCTTCGGCTCCGGCACGAAGATCTCGATGCGATAGAAATAGCCGAACAGCCGTTCCGTGCGGTTGCGGTCGCGAATCAGCGGATCGAAGGGCGAGAGCACACGCAGGCGCGCGGGTGGCTCCGGGACATCGCCGAGATTGTCCGGAAAATCGGCATAGGCATGGGAAGCGCGCGGCTTGCCGTCCATCGTCTCGATGGTGACAGGGCGCAGTTCGTCGCGATGGGCGTCCACCCAGGCCTTCGCCTCGTCCGGCGAGATCAGGTCCCAGAAGGCGGCGATCTCGCCATGGGTGGCAAAGCCCAGCCGGTCCAGCGCGCTGCGGCAGGCCCAGTCGACAAAGGTGTCGTGCTCCACATCCGGCGCATGGTGATGGGGCGGCAGCACGCGGTCGACGAGATCATAGACCTTCTGGAAATTCTCCCGCCGGGCGATGGCGACCTTGCCGGTGCGCCAGAGATATTCCAGCGCCGTCTTGTTCGGATGCCAGTTCCACCAGCCGCCCGACTTGTGGTCGTCCGCCTTCAGATCGCGCGAGAGCACGGCCCCACCGGAGACGATGCGCTGGTAGGTCTCCTCGAAAGCGTTCTCGAAACCCGGCTCGCGCCATTTGCGCCAGCGCTCGATGATGCTGGCGTCCTCGCGGCGGAAGCGGTGCTTCCAGTAGCGGAAGAAGGCGCTCGGGATGATCGAGGCGTCGTGCGTCCAGTTCTCGAAGAGCTCGCCATCCTTCTCCAGAAGCTCCGACAGATGCTCGCGGCGGTAGGTCTGGTTGCGCGAGAAGAGGATCTGGTGATGCGCGCGCTCCACCGTGGCGATGCTGTCCACCTGCACGAAGCCGATGTCGTGGATGAGCTGCAGCAGCCCCTCCTTGCCGAGAAGGCGGCCGGGCGGCGCGCTGAGGCCCTGGCGGGCGAGGAAGATGCGCCGGGCTTCGGCGTTGGAGAGAAGAATCGTCATGCCGGATGATAGGCACATATTCTTGGTTTGTTCCATCCGTCTTGTGCCGGGAATCCGCTTTGCAATGCAACTCTCCTGCGGTTTCCTTTGAGACGCACCGTGTTATAGGTCGCAGCGACTTTCTGAAACGGGACCCCGCCTTGGATATCGTCTTCTCCGCCGCCACGGTGCACTATGCCGGCCGCGTCGCGCTGCATCCGCTGGCGCTGACGCTTTCGGAACGGCGCATCGGCGTCGTCGGCCTCAACGGTTCCGGCAAGTCGACCATGGCGCGGCTGATCAACGGGCTGGTGAAGCCGACCGCTGGCACGGTGACGGTCGGCGGCCTCGACACGGTGGCGGACGCCGAGGCGGCGCGCGGCAGGACCGGCTTCATCTTCCAGAACCCGCAGCACCAGATGATCCTGCCGATTCTTGCCGAAGACATCGCCTTCGGCCTGAAGAACCGCGGGCTCGGCAAGGCCGAGATCGCCGAGAAGACCGAGGCGATCCTTGCGCGCTTCGGCATTTCCCATCTAGCGCGCCGCCGCGTGCACGAGCTTTCGGGCGGCGAGACGCAGCTTGGCGCCATTGCCAGCGTGCTCGTCACCGGCCCCGATCTTCTGATTCTCGACGAGCCGACGAACCAGCTGGACCTCAAGAACCGGGCGCTCATCGAACGCACCGTCGCGGCCCTGCCGGAACAGGTCCTTGTCATCACGCACGATCTTGCGCTGCTCGAGAGCTTCGAGCGCGTGCTGGTGTTCAACGAGGGCCGGCTGGCGGCGGATGGCCGCCCGACCGAGGCCATCGCGGCCTACCGGGAGATCGCCGCGTGCTGAACGGGCTTGATATCGACGGCGCCACGCCGCTGCATCGCATGCCAGTGCGCGGCAAGCTGGCGCTGCTCTTCATCGCCGCCATCGCGCTCTTCGCTATCGGCGACCTGCGGGTTCTGGCGCCCGCGCTCGCTCTTGCCGCCGCGCTTTACCTCTCGACCGGGATCGGTCCCGCCGAGGCGTTCCGGCGCGTCCGTTTCGTGCTCTTCACGGTTCTCCTCGTGGCGGCGGCAAACTGGTTCCTTCATTCGCCGCATGAGGCCTTCGTCACCTTCTGCCGCCTTTCCGCCCTCGTCATCCTTGCCGCCGCCATCACCGCAACGACGGGCATTTCCGCCTTCATGGACGAGATCACCCGGCTTCTCCTGCCGCTCGAGCGCTTCGGCCTGGTGCGCGCGGCGGATGTCAGCCTGGCGGTCGGTCTCGTCATCCGCTTCGTGCCGGAAATCCTGGCGCGCTATCACGACATCGCCGAGGCGCATCGCGCGCGCGGCCTGCCGGTCCGCCCGCTCACCACGCTGGTGCCGCTGATCATCCTGACGCTGAAGAACGCGGACACGATCGCCATGGCGATTGACGCCCGCGGTTTTCGGCGGCACTAAATGCCCACCCTCTTTTGTCCATCGGGAAATCTGACATGACCACCAGAGACATCGTCCTTGCCGCCCTCTTCGCCGCGATCATCGTGGTGCTCGGGCTGCTGCCGCCGATCACGCTCGGCTTCATTCCGGTGCCGATCACCGCGCAGACGCTCGGCGTCATGCTGGCCGGCTGCATTCTCGGCGCCAAGCGCGGCGCGGCCGCCGTGCTGCTGGTGCTGCTGCTGGCGGCCATCGGCCTGCCGGTCCTCGCCGGCGGACGCGGCGGTCTCGCCGTCTTCGCAACGCCCAGCACCGGTTATCTGATCGGCTGGGTCTTCGGCGCCTTCGTCTGCGGCCTCATTGCCGAGCGCCTGGTGAAGGAAGGCCAGCCCGAGCTTTCGCAATATGCCGGCTTCCTCGCCGCGTCCGTCGTCGGCGGCATCGCCGTCGTCTATCTCTTCGGCATTCCGTGGCTCGCCTATGCCGCCGGCATGACGCTCGGCAATGCCGCGACCGCCTCGCTCGCCTTCGTGCCGGGCGACCTCATCAAGGCCGTCGTCGCCATGCTCGCCGGCCGCGCGGTGCTCGCCGGCTATCCGCTGCTGCCGCAGCGCGCCTGATGTCGCTGTCCGGCGCCATCGAACGGCACGCCGCCACCGATCCCGCGAGCCCGGCCTTCCATCTGGAGGGCCGGGTTCTTTCCTATCGTGCGCTCGCCGCCACCGCGCGGCAGGTCTTCGCCGCGCTCGCCGCTCTTGCGCCGGAGGGGCGCAGCATCATCGGGCCGCAGAACCGGCTCACCGTGATCCTCACCGGCAACCACGCGCTCTTTCCCGCCGCCTTCGCCGCCGCCACCGCCGGCAACAGCTGCGCCGCCCTGATCGATCCGCACCTGCCCGAGGCCGTGCGCCAGCGCATGATCGACGCGCTCGATCCCGACCTCCTCGTCACCGCCGAAGGCGATGCGCTGCGGATCCGCAACCCGCGCACGGACGCGACGCATCTGGTCGGCGAAAGCAAGGCGCTCGACCATCCCCCGTTGCCCGACGGCGACGACGACGCGCCGTTCCTGATCGTCTTCACCTCCGGCACCACTGCCGATCCGAAACCCATCATCCGCGACCGGCGCTCCTGGCGCACCAGCCTTGCAACCGGCGCGCCGTTCTTCGGCATCGACAGCGGCACCACGACCTATGCCCCCGGCCCCCTCGCCCATGGCCTTGCGCTCTATGCCATGACGGAAACGCTGCTGGCCGGCGGGGCCTTCCATTCCGCCTGCGCCTTCGACGCCGCCGAGGCGCTCACCGAAATCCGGCAGGGCGGCATAAGCCGGCTCGTGCTGGTGCCGACGATGCTGCGACGGCTTTGCGCCGGCGCGCCGCTCGAGACGGTAGAGGCGATCACCGTCGCCGGGGCCAAGCTGACGACGGCCGATCATGCGCTCTGCGCGCAGCATTTCCCCAGGGCGGCGCTGCGGGAATATTACGGCGCCTCGGAACTCGGCTTCATCACCGTCACCGCGCCCGGCGATGCCGCCTCCTCCACAGCCGTTGGCACAGCCTTTCCCGGCGTTTCCCTGTCCGTTCTCGATGCGGAGGGCAAGGTGCTACCGGCGGGGGAAACCGGCACGATCTTCGTCGAAAGCCCGCTCGTCGCCACCGGCTATCTCGGCGCCGGCGACGGCGCGGGGCTCGCGCGGTTCGGCGCCCGCGCCACCGTCGGCGATCTCGGCTTCCTGGAGGCGGACGGCACGCTGCACCTGCTCGGCCGCGCCGGCGGCATGGTGCTTTCGGGCGGCAACAACATCTATCCCTCGGAGGTCGAGGCCGCGCTGACCGGGCTTGCCGGCATCCGCGCCGCCCATGTCTTCGGCGTCGAGGATGCCGACCTCGGCAGCGCGCTCGTCGCCGTGATCGAGCCCGATGGCGACCTGACGCCTGATAGCCTGAAGGCCGCCATGGCGGCGGTGCTGCCGCGCTACAAGCAGCCGCGCCGCATCTGGCGCTGCCGCGCCCTGCCGGTAACGCCCTCCGGCAAGGTGGAGGCGAAGACGGTGCGGCAATGGGTCATGGAGGCAAATGATGCGCTCGAACCCTTCGTCTGACCCCGATCGCATCCCCGTCATCGCCGCGGCCTTCCGCACCCCCATCGGCCGGATCAACGGTTCGCTCGCGGCCATCGAGCCGGCGAGCCTTGCCGTGCCGCTCATCCGCCGCATCCTCGCGGAAACCGGCATCGCCCCCGAGGCGGTGGACGACGTCATCCTCGGCAATGCCGCCAACAGCGCCGGCAATCTCGCGCGTCTCGCCGCGCTGGAGGCCGGCCTGCCCGTCTGCGTGCCCGGCCTGACGGTGGACCGGCAATGCGGCTCGGGACTGGAGGCGATCGCACTGGCAGCGCGCCTCGTTCAGGCCGGCGCGGGCGACATCTACCTTGCCGGCGGCACGGAAAGCACCAGCCGCGCGCATCTGCGCTTCCGCCCGCCGCTGGCGCCAGACGGTGTGCCGGAGCCGGTGCGGCGCGCCCGCATGGCGCCCGATGCCATCGGCGATCCGGACATGGGCATTGCCGCCGAAAATGTCGCCGCCCATGCCGGCATCAGCCGCGAACGGCAGGATGCCTTCGCGCTGGAAAGCCATCGCCGCGCGGTGGCGGCGCGGCGGGCGGGGCGGTTCGTCCAGGAGATCGTGCCCGTCGAAATACCCGCCGGCATCGTGCTCGAGGACGAATGCCCGCGCGAAAACACCTCGCTGGAAAAGCTGGGCGCGCTGAAACCCGTCTTCAGCCCCGACGGCACGGTGACGGCGGGCAATGCCTGCCCGGTCAATGACGGGGCGGCGCTCGTGCTGGTCACCTCCCGCGCCGAGGCGGAACGGCGCGGCCTGCCTCTCCTGCTGGAGGTGGTGGACAGCGCCGTCGCCGGGGTGGAGCCTGCCTTGCTCGGGCTTGGCCCCGTGCCGGCCATGGGCAAGCTTGTCGCGCGCAATCCCGGCCTCGACGCGCCGGCCGTTCCCTTCATCGAGTTCAACGAGGCCTTCGCGTCGCAGGTGCTGGCGAGCCTCGATGCGCTCGGCATCAATCCCACCGCCGTCAACCGCGAGGGCGGCGCGCTGGCGCTCGGCCACCCCTATGGCGCGTCCGGCGCCATCCTCGTCACCCGTCTTTTCGCGCAGATGCGGGACGCCGAACCCGGCACGCAGGGGCTTGCCATGATGGGCATCGGCGGCGGCATGGGTATTGCAACGCTTTTCAAAAAAACAGGATTTTGAGGAAAGTCATGAGCAACACGATCTATTCCGGCGGCTGCCTGTGCGGCGCCATCCGTTTCGAAGCCACCGGCCCGGCCGAAAAGCCGCATACCTGCTCCTGCCGCTTCTGCCAGCAGCATACCGGCGCGCCGACCGCCGCCTGGGTGGAATTTCCCGCCGCGCGCCTGAACTGGACGGGCACGGGCGGCAAGCCGTCCACCTGGCGCTCCTCCGATTATTCCAGCCGCGCCTTCTGCCCGGCCTGCGGCAGTTCCATCGGCGCCATCGACGACGAACCCGTGGTGGCGCTGCTCATCGGCGGTTTCGACGATCCGGCCGATCCGGCGCTGGCGCCGCACTATCATTCCTTCGAGGATTGCCGGCCGGGCTGGCTGCGGGTGGAGACGGCCTCAGGAGAGGTATGACTTCAGCCAGTCGCGCACCGTCTGCGGCACGTTGACGGGCTGGCGGGTCACTGGGTCGACGGCGACCCAGACGATCTCCAGATCGGCGACCGGCGCATTCCCGGAGGTGATGGCGACCGCGAAGCTGAGCGAGGTCGCGCCGATGCGCGTGACCGAGACCTTGAAGCGGGCGACATCGTCGAGGCGCAGGCCCAGGTGGAAGGTGCAGCCGGACTTGCGCACGAAATAGACCGGATCGGCCGGGCCTTCCGGCCGATGCCGCCAGAGATTTGCGACGGCCGCCTCCGCATGGGCATAGTAGGCGGCATTGTGCATATGGCCGTGCATGTCTATATCGCGGAACGGTATCCGGATCTCGCTGACCGTGATGTCTGCCGCCTGTTCCACGTCTTGTCCCGGGGTAAACCATGCTTCGTGCCGTTGTTAGAGCGTTCGGCGATCCCCGGCAAGTGATCGGCCTCGAAGAGGTTGAGCGCCCGGCGCCCGGCCCCGGCGAGGTGGAGATCCGCATCCGCCGCGCCGCGATCAACCCGTCCGACCTCATCCCCGTCACCGGCGCCTATCGCAGCCGCACCACCCTGCCCTTCGTTCCCGGCTTCGAGGGCGTGGGGGAGATCGTGCGGATGGGCGAAGGTATCGGCGAGGCTTGCCCCCCTCTGTCCTGCCGGACATCTCCCCCTCAAGGGGGGAGATCGGCAAGTGGCGAGACCTTTGCCCAACCGGCATCGTCGAAGAAGGACGAGACCTTGCCTCATCCAATCTCCCCCCCTGAGGGGGAGATGTCCGGCAGGACAGAGGGGGGTGCCTCATCCTCCCAAGGCGCGAAGAGAGGCCTCTCCATCGGCCAGCGGGTGCTGCCGATCGGCGCGAGCGGGCTTTGGCAGGAATATCTCATTCGCCCCGCGGACTGGTGCTTCGCCGTCCCTGACGAGCTCTCCGACGCGGCGGCTGCCATGGCCTATGTGAACCCGCTGACCGCCTTCCAGCTGATCGATGCGGCCACGGCGCATTTCGGCGCGGCCGGCGGCCGGCGCGTCGGCGTGACGGCGGCGGCCTCGGCTATCGGGAAGATGCTGCTCGTCCTTCTCGCCGAGGCGGGTTTCCGTCCGGTGGCACTGGTGCGCAGCACGGCGACCGCGGCGCGGCTTCGGGAGAGCTTTTCCGGCGAGATCGCCATAGAGCCCGTGCCGCTCGACGCCGTGCTCGACGCGGTGGGCGGGGATGCGGGCAATGCCCTCTTCCGGCAGGTCCGGCCCGGCGGCACCTTCATCCAGTATGGCGCGCTTTCCGGCGCGCAGCTCGATCCCGCGCTCGTCGCCGCGCGCCGCCTCGACGTCGCCTTCTCCTTCCTGTGGCTGCGCAACTGGGTGCATGCGGCCCCGCGCGCAGCCATCGAAAGCGCTTTTTCCCGCAGCTTTGCCGGCATTCGCGCCGGCATCCTCGGCTCGGCCGTCGACGCCGTCTTTCCGCTTGCCGATCTGCCGGCGGCGCTTGCGCGGCAGGAGGATCCGGCCCGGGCCGGAAAACTGCTGCTGGCGCCATGACGGTTGAAAAGCCGTGGACACGGCCCATTTCCCGTGGACCGCATCAATCGCAATGGGTAGCTTCCGGCCATGACGACGTTTCTCTTCGAGAACCCGATCTTCCTCGAGCATCACACGCCTGAGGGCCACCCGGAGCGGTCGGACCGTATCCGGGCGCTGAACCTTGCGCTGGAGCATGAGCGCTTCGCGCCGCTCGTGCGCGAGAAGGCCCCGCAGGCGAACGAGGATTTCGTGCTGCTCGCCCATCCGGAAAGCCACCTGCGCGCCGTGATGTCCGAAATCCCCGAGGAGGGCATCAACCAGGTCGAGGCCGATACCTATGCCAGTCCCGCCAGCCTGCAGGCGGCGCTGACCGGCATCGGCGGCGCGATCGCCGCGGTCGACGCCGTCTTTTCCGGCAAGGCGGACAATGCCTTCGTTGCCGCCCGCCCGCCCGGCCACCATGCCGAGCGCGACAAGGCGATGGGCTTCTGCTTCTTCAACAATGCCGCCATCGCCGCCCGCCACGCGCAGAAGGCCTATGGCGCCGAGCGCGTCGCCATCGTCGACTGGGACGTGCACCACGGCAACGGCACACAGGACATCTTCTTCGACGATCCCTCCGTGCTGTTCTGCTCGACGCACCAGATGCCGCTCTATCCCGGCACCGGCGCGAAGGACGAGACGGGCGCGGGCAATATCGTCAATGCGCCGCTGTCGATGAATGACGGCAGCGACCATTTCCGCGAGGCCTTCAGATCGCGCGTGCTGCCGCGCGTTGCCGATTTCCGGCCGGACCTGATCGTCATCTCCGCCGGCTTCGATGCGCATCACCGCGACCCGCTGGCCCAGATCAACCTCGTCGCCGACGATTTCGACTGGGCGACGGCCAAGCTGATGGAACTTTCCGAAAAATCGGCGAACAACCGGGTGGTCAGCCTGCTGGAAGGCGGCTACGACCTGACGGGCCTCGCCGAATCCGCCGCCACCCATATCTATCGCCTGATGAGAGGCTGACCATGAGCACGACCCCTTCCGCCCCCGGTCCCGATGTTTCCGCCCTCTCCTTCGAGCAGGCCGTCGAGGAACTGGAAAAGATCGTCGCCGCCCTCGAGCGCGGCGACGTGCCGCTCGACCGCTCCATCGAGATCTACGAGCGCGGCGAAGCGCTGAAGAAGCATTGCGAAACCCTGCTTTCGGCGGCCGAGAACCGCATCGAGAAGATCCGTCTCGACCGCGCCGGCAAGCCGCAGGGCACCGAGCCGCTCGACGGCTGACGTCGCGGCATCTCTGTCGCCCCGGTCTTCGGGCCGATTAGGAAGCACGCGGCGGCACGACGACACACCGTCAACGCCAGCCGCCCTATTCACGCCTCTCCCCGCCCGCTAGCATGCCCTCACGAACCAACAGGAGGGCGTGATGAGCTTCTTTCCGGGACAGGACCCCGAGGCCGGGGATGCGGCGGCGTGCGATGCGCTGGAACACCTGATCATTCCGCGCACCAGCGATATCGGCGGGCTGGAAGTGCGGCGGGCGCTGCCGACGGCCAAGCGCCGGCTGGTCGGCCCCTTCATCTTCTTCGACCGCATGGGTCCGGCGCTGTTGCGCGCCGGCGACGCCATCGACGTCAAGCCGCACCCGCATATCGGGCTTTCCACCGTCACCTATCTCTTCGACGGCGAGATCAAGCACCGCGACAGCCTGGGCACCGAAATGGTGATCGCCCCCGGCGACGTGAACCTGATGACGGCCGGGCGCGGCATCGTGCATTCCGAGCGCTCGCCGGAGAACCTGCGCGGCAAGCCGCAATCCATCTCCGGCCTGCAGACATGGCTGGCGCTGCCCGATCATCTCGAAGAATCGGCGCCGGTTTTCGCCCATACGACGAAGGCGGAGCTCCCGGCCTTCTCCGCCGACGGCATCACCGGGCGCACGATCATCGGCACCTATGAGGGCCATGCCTCGCCGGTCAGCGTGCCGACGGACACGCTCTATACCGACCTGATGCTGGCTCCCGGCGCTTCCGCGCCGCTTGCCGCCAACTGGGAGGAACGCGCGGTCTATATCCTTTCCGGCACGCTCGACGTGGCGGGCGACGTCTTCGAGGCCGACCGGCTGCTCGTCTTCCGCGCCGGCGATCCCATCACGCTGAAGGCGGGACCGCAGGGCTGTCACATCATGCTCTTCGGCGGCGCGGCGCTCGGCTCCAAGCGCTATATCTGGTGGAATTTCGTCTCCTCCTCCAAGGAACGCATCGAGCAGGCCAAGGAGGAATGGCGCACCGGCCGCTTCGACATCGTACCCGGCGACGAGGAAGAGTTCGTGCCGCTGCCAGTGGGCTAACGTATAGCCGTTCAAGCATATATAGGCCGACGCCATGGATACAGACGCCGGCCTCCTCCGGGAAATCCCCCGAGAGACACGCGTGCCCCGCGCAGAATTGCCATTGACTCATTCATAGCTATTCAGCTATATGAAAATCCATAGCCATTGAGGTATGGATTTTGACCGAGCCCCAGGACACCCTCTTCCGCACGCTGGCGGATCCGACGCGGCGGGCGCTTTTCGAACGGCTCTGCCGTGAAGGCGAGAAGACCGTCGGGGCGCTGACGGCGCAGGCCGGCGTTTCGCAGCCCGTCGTCTCCAAACATCTCAGCCTGCTCAAGCAGGCCGGCCTCGTGCGCGATCGCCACGAGGGACGGCAGACCCATTACAGCGCGCAGCTCGGCGCCCTCGCGCCCCTGATCGACTGGACCAGCGAGATGGCGCGGTTCTGGGAGGCGCGGTTCGATGACCTCGAAAATTTGCTCAGGAGAATGGACCAATGAACACCGCAACGTCCGAGATACGCACGGTCGTCGTCGAACGCGAGATCGCTCACCCGCCGGAAAAACTCTGGCGCGCGCTGACGCAGCCGCATCTCATATCGGAATGGCTGATGCGCAACGATTTCGCGCCGGTCGTCGGCCGCAAGTTCACCCTGACGGGCGACTGGGGCAGCGTGGAATGCGATGTCCTGACGGTCGAGCCGGGAAAGACCCTGACCTATACCTGGAACCACGTGCATGACGACCCGGCCTTCGACCTCAGGAGCGTCGTGAACTTCACGCTCACCCCCACGGCGGCGGGAACGCTGCTGCGCATGGAACAGACCGGCTTCCGGCCGGAGCAGAAGCAGGCCTTCGGCGGCGCACGTTATGGCTGGGAACAGCACTTCACCAATCTCGAGCGGGTTCTGGCCGGGCTGGAACAGGGGGAAGCGCAATGAGCTGGACCCTGAAGATCCGCCAGGTCCATCGCTGGCTTTCGATGCTCTTCACCCTTGCGGTCCTCGTCAACATCGCCGCGATGACGCAGGGCCAGCCGCCCCTCTGGGTCGGCCTCACCGCGCTCTTCCCGCTCATCCTGCTGCTGGCGAGCGGCCTCTATCTCTTCATGCTACCCTATGCGGCGCGGTGGCGGCGCAACCAGGCACTACGGTGACCCCGTTCATCGGAACCGCTCTGATCTTTGTTTGTCGCATGCCCTTCCGAAGCGACGCCGCTACGGCAGGGTATGCAGGAGGACGCCATGGCCGGCGAGAAGACCGATAAACCCGTGCTGCTTTCGGGCGGCAACCCGCAGATCGCCAAGGGTTACGGCGATGGCCCGGTCAAGGCCTATATCGCGGCCATGCCCGGCTGGAAGCGCGATGCCGGGCGCGCCCTCGATACCCTTGTCGAGAAAACCGTGCCCGGCGTGCACAAGGCGGTGAAGTGGAACTCGCCCTTCTACGGCGTGGAGGACGGCACCTGGTTCCTCAGCGAAATACATCAAGCTGACCTTCTTCCGCGGCACCTCGCTCGACCCCGTGCCGCCGGAGGCTTCCAAGACCGCGCAAACGCGCTACTTCCACATCCACGAAAACGACGCGCTGGACGAAGGGCGGCTTGCCGACTGGATCCGGCAGGCGAGCCGGCTTCCCGGCGAACGCATGTAGAGATCGAGAAAGGACCCGCCATGGACAAGGCCGCCAGCGAGACGCAATCCCCTTCCGACCTGATCGACCGGCGCATCGCCGATCTTGCCGACTGGCGCGGCGAGACGCTGGCCCGGCTGCGCGCCCTGATCCGGGAAGCCGACCCCGAGGTCACCGAGGAATGGAAATGGCGCGGCGTGCCGGTCTGGGAGCATGACGGCATTATCTGCACCGGCGAGACCTACAAGACGGCCGTGAAAATGACCTTCGCCAAGGGCGCGTCGCTGGACGATCCGGCTGGTCTTTTCAATTCCAGCCTCGACGGCAACACCCGCCGCGCCATCGATGTCCACGAGGGCGAGACGATCGATGCGGACGCGCTGAAGGCGCTGATCCGCGCCGCCGTCGCGCTCAACCAGGCCTCCCGCGCGAAAAAGAAGAGGTAGCCATCATTCCGACGCGCGGCGATGCGACATCTGCAAAATGCCGCATTTGCCCGACACGACTTCGTGAATGCGTCGGTTTGCGCGGTATCAATCCGGCGAAATACGCTCTAGACTTGCTGAAACGGTTGAAATCCCGCGCCGCATTCTGCATGTGACAGACGAGCGCGGTATATAGACCGCATGCCCGGACCATGCCTTCGCGAGGGAGCCATGGCCGGCGTGACAACGAGGCCTGAGAGTGACACAGACGCCAGCCACCCCCCTGCTCGACAAGGTCCGCATTCCGGCGGAGCTGAAGGCCGTGGACGACCGCGACCTGCCGCAGCTTGCCGCCGAACTGCGCGCCGAGATGATCGACGCCGTCTCGCGCACCGGCGGGCATCTGGGCGCGGGCCTCGGCGTGGTGGAACTGACCATCGCCATCCACAAGGTCTTCGATACGCCCAAGGACCGGCTGATCTTCGACGTCGGCCACCAGTGCTATCCGCACAAGATTCTGACCGGCCGGCGCGACCGCATCCGGACGCTGCGCCAGGAAGACGGACTTTCCGGCTTCACCCGCCGCGCCGAAAGCGAATACGACCCCTTCGGCGCCGCCCATTCCTCGACCTCGATCTCCGCCGGCCTCGGCATGGCGGTGGCCGCCGATCTCTCGGGCGAGCACCGCAATGTCATCGCGGTCATCGGCGACGGCGCGCTTTCGGCCGGCATGGCCTACGAGGCGCTGAACAATGCCGGCGCGCTCGACGCGCGCCTCATCGTCATCCTCAACGACAACGACATGTCCATCGCCCCGCCGACCGGCGCGATGAGCGCCTATCTCGCGCGCCTTGCCTCCGGCCGCACCTATATGGGCTTCCGCGAACTCGGCAAGAAACTGACGGCCTATCTCGGCAAGAAGGTCGACCGGGCCATCACCCGCGCCGTCGAGCATGCGCGCGGCTATGTGACGGGCGGCACGCTGTTCGAGGAGATGGGCTTCTACCATATCGGCCCGATCGACGGCCATTCCTTCGAGCATCTCCTGCCGGTGCTGCGCAATGTGCGCGACAATTCCAAGGGCCCGGTGCTGATCCACGTCGTCACCCAGAAGGGCAAGGGCTATCCGCCGGCGGAAGCCGCCGCCGACAAGTATCACGGCGTCAACACCTTCGACGTCATCACCGGCACGCAGGCGAAGGCCAAGCCGAATGCGCCGGCCTATACGTCGGTCTTCGCCGATGCGCTGGTGCAGGAAGCCGGCTTCGACGACAGGATCGTCGGCGTCACCGCGGCCATGCCCTCCGGCACCGGCATCGACAAGCTCGCCGCCGCCTATCCGTCGCGCACCTTCGATGTCGGCATTGCCGAGCAGCATGCCGTGACCTTCGCCGCCGGCCTTGCCGCCGAGGGCTACAAGCCGTTCTGCGCGCTCTATTCCACCTTCCTGCAACGCGGCTACGACCAGGTGGTGCACGACGTCGCCATCCAGGGCCTGCCCGTGCGCTTTCCCATCGACCGCGCCGGTTTCGTCGGCGCGGACGGGCCGACCCATGCCGGCTCCTTCGACACGACCTATCTTGCGACCCTGCCCGGCTTCGTGGTGATGGCCGCCGCCGACGAGGCGGAGCTGAAGCACATGGTGCGCACCGCCGCCGCCTATGACGACGGCCCGATCTCCTTCCGCTATCCGCGCGGTGAGGGCGTCGGCGTGGAAATGCCGGCACGTGGCGAAATCCTCGAGATCGGCAAGGGCCGCCTCGTCAAGCAGGGCTCCAAGGTCGCCCTCCTCTCCTTCGGCACGCGCCTTGCCGACTGTTTGCTTGCGGCCGAGGACCTCGACGCGGCGGGGCTTTCCACCACCGTCGCCGACGCGCGCTTCGCCAAGCCGCTCGACCATGACCTCATCCGCCAGCTTGCCCGCCACCACGAGGTGCTGATCACCATCGAGGAAGGCGCGGTCGGCGGCTTCGGCAGCCATGTGCTGCAGTTCCTGGCGATGGAAGGCCTGCTCGACCACGGCCTCAAGGTGCGCCCCATGGCGCTACCCGATATCTGGATGGAACAGGCCAAGCCCGAAGCGATGTATGCCAAGGCCGGCCTCGACCGCGCCGGCATCGTCTCGACGGTGTTTCAGGCGCTGGGCCAGAAGGCGGTCGGCGTGGGCGCCGCGGGCTGAACAAGCCCTTTCGAAGGCCCTACTGCGCCTCGCTCGGCTTCAGGAGCAGGATGTCGATCTCCCGCTCGGGATAGAAATCCTTCGCCGTCATCTCGAAGGTCGTCGGACCGGTTTTCCTGACGCCTTCGCCGCAGAAGCTGACGAGGTTTTCCGGCGCGCCCTTGTCGATGGTCAGCGAGAAATCCTTGATCGGGCCGGACCAGTTGGCCCCGGTCGTCAGCACATAGGAAATCCAGGCCTCGAAGAGGTAGGGCTTTCCCGCCTGCATGGCTTTCTCGGCCTCTTCGGCGCGCCTGACGATGTCGCCCTCCAGGCAATAGCGCTCGACATATTCCTCGTAGCGCTTGCCCCTGGCCTTGCCGTCTTCCAGGAAGCTGATGCCGACCGTGCCGCCGACGCTCGGCTTGTAGCGATGCTGCACCGTCACCGGTTTGCCGGCCGGGAAGGTGGTGCGCCACCAATAAACCGATTTCAGCGACCAGAGCGGCGTTCGATAATCCTTCATGCCGCTGCCGTCGTCGTCATAGGTATCGATGAAGATGAGGCCGCGGGCGATCCAGTCGGCCGCCACGTCCTCGGGCAGCGCCTTGAGGGCCGCCTTCGTCGCCTTGGCATAGGGCAGCAGGGGAATGCCCCGCGCCTTCAAATCCTCGGTCACATCGATATCGGCGGCATAGGCGCGCTGCTGAAGCGTGACCGCGGCGGCCTTGCCATCCTGCGCGGCGGTGAAACCGAGATAGTTGTCCGCCTCGACATCGTCGATGGCGACATTGGCATAGGGATCGCCGCCGATATCCGGCATGGGGAAGGCGACAAGGCCGGAAACGTCCTTTTCCGACGTGTTGGTGAAGACGTAGTCGACACGGATTTCCGTCGGCGAGATGAACAGCGCCTCCCGCGTCATCTCCACCTCCGGCGTGCGCACGAAGGTGAGGCCGCCGGTCTTCAGCTCCGCCATCGTATCGTTGGCCAGCGCGGGCGGGGCGGAAAGCAGAAGGAGAAACGGCAGCAGGCGGCAAGCGGTCTTCATCGATATCCCCCGAGGCGACGGGACGATAACAGCCGAAACGACGGGCCGCGGCAAGCGGTTCTCACGCTTTCTCAACCATGCCGTTTTGCCCGGCCGTAACCACGTCCCTTGGGCGTTGCGAAACCTCCGCCTGCTAGTGTCCGCGACAACGACAGAAGAACCGGACAGGGATTTCCACCATGCGCCATGCGCTGCTTGCGGCTTTCGCCGCCACGCTTTGCCATGTCTCCATCGCAGCCGCCGAAGAGCAGCCCTCGCACGACCCGGCCATCGAGGCGGCGGCCATCGCCATCCTGCAGAAGAAGCTGCCGGATATCCGCAAGTCGCACGGGATCGGCGAGGAGCCGCGGATCGTGCACGAGGCCCGGCCGGAGCGAAAGCCGCAGGGCATTTCCGCCCTTATCGACCCCGTTTCCCTGCAAAACCATGCCGGCCGCATCATCTGGCTGTGAGCGGACTTGCCTCTTTCCGCCCAAGGCGTCATGAGAGGCAATGTCCGACCCCAATGAAACCATCCGCCTCGACCAGCTCCTGCTGAATGCCGGCCTCGTCGCCAGCCGTTCGCGGGCGCGCGATGCCATCACGCGCGGCACCGTCACGGTGAACGGCCGCCTCGTCACCAAGCCGAGCGCAGGTTTTCCCGCCTCCGCCGTCCTTGCCATCGACGACCCGGCGCAGGCCTATGTCTCGCGCGCCGCGCTGAAACTGACGGCGGCGCTCGATCACTTCGCGCTCGATCCGCGGGGGCTCGAATGCCTCGACATCGGCGCCTCTACCGGCGGCTTCACGCAGGTGCTGCTGGAGCGTGGCGCGACCCATGTCGTCGCCGTCGATGTCGGTCATGACCAGTTGCATCACAGCCTGCGGGAAGACCCGCGCATCACCAATCTCGAAGGGCTGAACGCCCGGGCGCTCGGCCGGGCCGATCTCGCCGGCCGGCCCATTCGCGCGGTGGTCTCCGACGTCTCCTTCATCTCGCTGAAGCTCGCCCTGCCCCCGGCCCTCACGCTTGCCGAGCAAGGCGCCTTCTGCGCCCTTCTCGTCAAACCGCAATTCGAGGCGGGGCGCGAGGCGATCAGCAAGGCCGGCCTCCTCAAGGACCCGGACAGCGCGCCCGCTGTCGCCGCCGAGCTGGAACGCTGGCTCGTCGAGGAGATGGGCTGGCAAAGCCTCGGGCTCGTCCCCTCGCCCATTACCGGCGGCGACGGCAATGTCGAATTTCTTCTTGGAGGCCGAAAGCCATGACCACGGAAACCCTCACCATCGCCCGGCTCGGCAGCGGCGGCGACGGCATCGCCGAGGCGCCCGGCGGCCCGGTCTACGTGCCTTTCACCCTGCCCGGCGAAACGGTCGCCGTCGCACGGGTGAAGAACCAGGGCACCGTCATGTCCATGGCGGTCGCCTCGCCCGAGCGGGTGGAGCCGCCCTGCGCGCATTTCGGCCCCGACGGCAGGAACGGCACCTGCGGCGGCTGCACGCTGCAGCATGCCAGCGACGCGCTCTACCATGACTTCAAGCGCAATCTCGTCATCCAGGCGCTGAAATCCAAGGGCCTGACGTCAGAGGTCGCGCCGCTGGTCACCGCCCGGCCGGGCGAGCGCCGCCGCGTGGTCTTCACCACGCGCAAGACGGAAAAGGGCATGCTGCTCGGCTTCAACCAGGCCGGCAGCCACCACATCGTCTCCATCGACCACTGTCCGATCTCCAGCGACGGCATCGTCTCCCGGCTCGATGCCATCCGCCGCATCGCCGCTTCCATCGCCACGTCGAGCGAACCCTTCCGCGTCACCGTGCTCGAAACGCTCTCGGGTCTCGACCTTGCCTTCGAGGGCGTGAAGAAGGTGGGCGACAAGGAACGCCGCGCCGTCACCGAGACCGTGCTGGCGCTGCGCGGCATCGCCCGCGTCTCCAGCGACGGCGAAATCCTCATCGAGCCGCAGAAGCCGGTGATCGATTTTTCCGGCGTGCGCGTTTCTCCGCCCGCCGGCGGCTTCACGCAGGCGACGAAGCCCGCCGAGGACGCCATGGCAAATCTGGTTCTGGAGGCGCTCGGCAAGGCCAAGCGCGTCGCCGACCTCTTCGCCGGCTCCGGCACCTTCGCGCTGCGCATCGCACAGAAGGCCAAGGTGCATGCGGTGGAGGGCGAGGAAAAGGCGCTGAAGGCGCTGGATCAGGCTGCCCGCAACACGCAGGGCCTGAAGCCCGTGACGGTGGAGCGGCGCGATCTCTTCCGCCGCCCGCTGATGGCCTCCGAGCTCAAGGTCTACGACGCCGTGGTCTTCGACCCGCCGCGCGCCGGCGCGGAGGACCAGTGCAAGGAGCTCGCCCGCTCCGGCGTGAAGACCATCGTCGCCGTCTCCTGCAATCCCATCAGCCTTGCCCGCGACCTCGCCATCCTCACCGCCGCCGGCTACCAGATCCGCCGCGTCACCCCCATCGACCAGTTCCTCTGGTCGGCGCATGTCGAAGCGGTGGCCGTGCTGGAAAAAGCCGCATAACGAAAAAGGCCCGGAGCGATCCGGGCCTCTTGTTTTAGGGTAGCACCATTCAGGCCGCGCGGCGTGCGGGCCTGCCGGCGTAGCCGGCCGTCTCGTTGCCGAGACGGAACTGGGCGAGCAGCGCGTTCAGCGCGGCAGCCTCCGAGGCAAGACCGTGGCTGGCGGCCGTCTGTTCCTCGACCATCGCGGCGTTCTGCTGCGTGCCCTGGTCCATCGTGTTGACGGCCGTGTTGATCTCCTGCAGGCCCGTCGACTGTTCGCGGGCAGCGGTCACGATGGCGTTGACGTGGCCGTTGATTTCCTGCACCTCGCGCACGATGGCTTCGAGGGCGGCGCCCGTCTCGTCGACCAGCGATACGCCGGAGCGGACCTGTTCGCCCGATGTGGTGATCAGCGCCTTGATCTCCTTGGCCGCATTGGCCGAGCGCTGGGCGAGCTCGCGCACTTCCTGCGCCACGACCGCAAAGCCCTTGCCGGCTTCGCCCGCACGCGCTGCTTCCACGCCGGCGTTCAGCGCCAAGAGGTTGGTCTGGAAGGCGATGTCGTCGATGACGCCGATGATGTTGGAGATCTCGTGCGAGGACTTCTCGATGCCCTGCATGGCCGAGACGGCGCGGCGCACCACCTCGCCCGATTTCTCGGCGCCCGTGCGGGTGCGCGAGACGAGCGAGCCGACTTCTTCGGCGCGGCGGGTCGAATCCTTGACGGTGGTGGTGATCTCTTCCAGCGCGGCGGCGGTCTCCTCGACCGAGGCGGCCTGCTGTTCGGTGCGGCGGGCAAGATCATCGGCGGCCGAGCGGATTTCCGTCGCGCCGGCGTCGATGGCGCGGGCGTTCTGGCCGACGGTCGTCATGGCCGTGTGCAGCTTGGTCACGGAATGGTTGAAGTCGCTGCGCAGACGGTCGAGATGGCCGGCAAAGGGCGCGTCGATGCGATGGGCGAGATCGCCTTCGGCCAGGCGGCCGAGGCCATCCGCCAGCGCCTCGACGGCGTGCTGGATCTCGGCGGCTTCGCGGGCCTTGAGGGCTTCGCGCTCGCGCCGCTCGCTTTCGGAAAGCACGCGGCCCTCCTCGGCGGCGTTTTCGAGACGCGAACGCTCGATGGCGTTGTGGCGGAAGACGGCGACGGCGGCGGCCATGCGGCCGATCTCGTCCTTGCGCTCCTCACCCGGGATTTCCATACCGACGTCGCCCGAGGCGAGCTTGTCCATGGCCGTGGTCATGTCCTTGACCGGACGCACGACGAGGCGCGACAGCACGGTGGCGAGGAAGCCCATCATGACGATGACGGCGAGCACCGTAGCGATCGTCGCAGCGATGCGGAACTGGTCGATGGCGGAGAAGGCGATGCCGCTGTCGATGGTGAAGCCGAGATACCATTCCACCGACGGCAGGCCGGTGACCGGCACGAAGGAAACCAGCACCGGCTTGCCGGCATAGGTCGTGTGGGTGATGCCGCCGCCGATGGCGGGCGTCGTTTCCGGGAAGGCGTCGGCGAGTGTCTTGGTGACGAGCGCCTTGTCCTGATGCACGAGGATCTGGCCGTTCTTGCTGACGAGGAAGGCGAAGCCCGCGCCGCCGAGATCGACGGAGTTGACCATCTCGACCAGCGACTTCAGCGAAAAGTCGCTGCCGGCGACGCCGCGCAGCGTGCCTTCATGCTTGACGGGCGTGGCGGCGCTGATGATCAGGTCGTTGGTGGAGGCGTCGACATAGGGCTCGGTCAGCACGGAGCCGCCCGCCTTCACCGCATCCTGGTACCACGGGCGCTGCCGCGGATCGTAACCTTCCGGCATGGCCGATTTCGGCCACATGGTGAAGGTGCCCGCCTCGTCGCCGACATAGGTGGTCATGAACTGGCCGACCAGCACGTCGTTCTGCAGCACGCTCTCGATGCCAGCGGCATCGGCCGCCTTGCCGGCGGCATTGGCGGCCATCTCGGTCAGCGCCACGCGGGCGGTGAGCCAGTTGGCGATGCTCTGCGCGGCCTGCTTGCCGGAACTGTCGATGCTTTCCTCGACGGACTTGGTCAGCACGCTGCGCTGCAGGCTGTCGATATACAGAGAGAAGCCGGTGAAGGCGGCGATGACGACGAGGGACGCGACGACGAGAATGCGCGTCATGAGATTGGAGCGCTTGGACACGGAAATTCCTTCGGGCGCGCCCGTCGATGGGCGGGGCGCGATGCTGAACGGCATGCCGGAGGGCAAGGATCGGACGCATCATGCGGCCGCCGGCAGGACGCCGGAGAATGCCGTACCATAGGAAAACGTGTTTAAGGCCCTGTTAAAATTGACAGACCACAAATCGCAAGGTCAGCCCTTGCCGCGTGCCATGAAGGCCTCGAAGGCGGCGCGCGCTTCCGGGCTTTTCAACTGCGCGGCGAAGTGGCCGGCTTCCTCGTCGATGCGGGCGGCGACCTCCGCCCGGTCGCCGCGCACGAGGCTGCGGGCGATGGAAAGCGCCTTGGGCGGCTTGGCGGCAAGGCGCCTTGCAGCGGCAAGCGCCGCGCCCTCCACCGCGCCCGGCTCGACGACGGCATAGACGAGGCCGGCATCGCGCGCGGCCGTCGCGGAAAAGCCTTCACCGGCGGCAAGCAGCGCGAAGGCGCGCTGGTGGCCCATCAGACGCGGGGCGAGCAGGCTGGAGGCGGCTTCCGGCACCAGGGCGAGATCGACGAAGGGCGTGCGGAACTCCGTGCGGATCGAGGCATAGGTCAGGTCGCAATGCAGGTGGATCGTCGTGCCGATGCCGATGGCAAGGCCATCGACGCCGGAGACCAGGGGCTTGCCATGCGCGGCAAGCGCATGGAGGAAATCCAGCACCTCGCGGCCCATCGAGCCGCCCATGGCGAAGGCCAGAAAATCGTTCATGTCGTTGCCGGCGGAAAAGCATCCGTCGGAACCGAGGAACAGGGTGGCGCGCACGCCGTCATCCGCATCGCCAGCCTTCAGCGCGTCGGTCATCGCCTGGTACATGGCGCGGGTGATGGCGTTCTTCTTTTCCGCGCGGTTGAGGCGGATCACCTGCACGCCGGGGGCGTCGTCCGGGCGTTCGATCAGAATGTGGTCGGTCATGGTCTCTCCCGGGGCCTTGCCCCTCATCCGCCTGCCGCCCCTCCCCCAAACGGGGCGAAGGGCTGGCCGCGTCGTTTCGTTCGCACCCGCCGCGCTCCCGTTTCGCAAGAGCGCCAGGGTGCAGGGCAGCGTCGATGTCAGCCGAGCACGGCGCGCGCCGCTTCCAGGCTCGCCGCGCCCGACATCACCCGGTCCTTCAGCGCCGCCGTCTCGCCGATGACGTTTTCCGCGGCAAAGCGGCAGAGCGCGGCGCGTTCGCCGTTGCGGCCGTCGCCGCCATCGGCAAGCGCGCCCTTGGCGAGATAGGCGCCGGTCAGAACGAGGCCGAAGAGGCGCTGATAGGGCGTCGCGCCGGCGAGCGCCTCGGCCTGACGGCCTTCGGCGAGCGTGGCGAGCAGCCATTCGGTCGCCGTTTCGAGATCGGCGATGCTGGCCTCCAGCCGGTCGCCGGTCTCGCCGAGCGCCGGGGCATTGGCGGCGCGGGCCTTGGCGGCAATGTCGCGCAGTTCGGCGATGAAGCCGCGTACATGGTTGCCGTCCGAAAGCGGCAGCTTGCGCGTCACGAGGTCGATGGCCTGGATGCCGTTGGTGCCTTCGTAGATCGGCGCGATGCGGGCGTCGCGATAGAGGCGGGCCGCGCCCGTCTCCTCGATGAAGCCCATGCCGCCATGCACCTGCACGCCGAGCGAAGCGACGTCGACGCCGGCATCGGTGGCAAAGCTCTTGGCGATGGGGGTGAGCAGGCTGGCGCGCTCGGCCCAGTGCCTGGCATCATCGCCATGCGAGAGGTCGACGGCGTGGGCGCAGGCATAGGTGATGGCGCGGGCGCCCTGGGTCAGCACCTTCATGGTCAGCAGCATGCGGGCGACGTCGGGGTGCTCGATGATCGGGCTCATGCCGGAGCCCTGCCAGCCGGGCGCCTTGCCCTGCGTGCGGTCCCTGGCATAGGCGATGGCCTTCTGCGTCGCGGCCTCGGCGATGGCGACGCCCTGCATGCCCACGGCAAGGCGGGCGTTGTTCATCATGGTGAACATGCAGGCAAGGCCGCGGTTCTCCTCGCCGATCAGCCAGCCGATGGCGCCGGCTTCATCGCCGAAGCGGCCGTCGCCATAGATCATGGTGCAGGTCGGCGAACCGTGAATGCCGAGCTTGTGCTCGATGGAATGGCAATAGGCGTCGTTGCGCACGCCGAGCGAGCCATCCGCATTGACGAGGAACTTCGGCACGAGAAAGAGCGAGATGCCGCGCGTGCCGGCGGGCGCGTCCGGCAGGCGGGCGAGCACCAGATGCACGATGTTGTCGGTGAAATCGTGTTCGCCATAGGTGATGAAGATCTTCTGGCCGAAGAGGCGGTAGGTGCCGTCGTCGCGGCGCTCGGCGCGGGTCTTCATCACGCCGAGGTCCGAACCGGCATGGGGTTCGGTGAGGTTCATCGAGCCCATCCATTCGCCCGACACCATCTTCGGCAGATAGGTGGTCTTGAGGTGGTCGGAGCCGTGCGTCGTCAGGGCCTCGATGGCGCCGATGGTCAGCGTCGGGCCGATGGCGAAGGCCATCGAGCCGCTGTTCCACATTTCAAGCGCGGCGACATGCAGCATGTGCGGCAGGCCCTGCCCGCCGAAATCGGGCGATGCCGTCAGCGAATTCCAGCCGCCTTCCGCCCAGGCCTTGTAGAGCGCCGGCCAGCCATCGGGCATGGAGACCTTGCCGTCGGCAAGGCGCGCGCCCTGCCTGTCGCCGATCTCGGCGAGCGGGGCGACCTCTTCCGTCGCGAAGCGCCCGGCCTCGGAGAGGATGGCATCGACGAGGTCGTCGGTCAGGTCGCCCAGATGGCCGCCATCCAGCGCGGGCGTCAGCCCTGCCACATGCTTCAGCGTGAACGCAATCTCCTCGACCGGCGCCTTGTACATCTCTATCCTCCTCATCGTGCCCCAGACGGGCGGGGCAGCTCGTGCGGCAAGATTATTGATTTTTACGTAAACGTCAATGTTCGCGATGCCCTTCCACACGAAACAGGCGACGGCCTGCCTTGCCGCCCCCGATGCGATGCTCCATTCTGCCGGCGATCTCACGGAAGAGCGGAATCCGATCGGCGATGGCGCGCATAACGACCTATGAAAACGAGCATTTCTCCGGCGTCGAGGCGCTCTGGCAGGAGGCCTTCCCCGAGGATACGCCCTGGAACGACGCCGCCGCCGCCATTGCGGAGAAGATGCGCTTCCAGCCCGAGCTGATGCTGGTCGCCCTCGATGAAAACCGGGTGATCGGCTCCGTCATGGCCGGCTATGAGGGCCATCGCGGATGGATTTCGCGCATCGCCGTGCTGAAGTCGCACCGGGCGCTCGGGATCGGGCAGGACCTGTTGCGCGAGGCCGAACGGCGCCTCGCGGCGCTCGGCTGCATCAAGGTGAACCTGCAGGTGGTCGAATCGAATGCGGCGACGGTCGCGTTCTACGAGACGTCCGGCTACCGCGTCGAACCGCGGATCAGCATGAGCAAGCTGCTTCGCCGAGGCCCGGACCATGCATAGACCCGCGGCCGATGCCTACCGGCTGCCGGAGGCGTTTTCGACCGACCGCTTTCTCGTCCGGCGTGTCCGCGCCGCGGATGCGGAGGCGATCTTTGCGGGATGGTGCCGCGACCCCGATGTCACGCGCTATCTGACCTGGCGGCCGCATGCCGACGTGTCACAGGCCCGCGACCTTGTCCGCCGCGCGGATCAGGAATGGCGCGGCGGCACCAGCTTTCCGGCGGTCATCAGTCCGCGCACGTCACCCCATAGTTTGATCGGCATGGTGCATCCGCGCCTTTCGGGAACGCGGGTTTCCTATGGCTGGCTGGTGCGCCGTGACCATTGGGGCCAGGGCGTGGCGAGCGAGGTGGTGCGATGGGTGGTGGAGAATGCGCTTGCCCATCCCGCCATCTTCCGCGCCGAGGCGACCTGCGACGTGGAGAACGGCGCCTCGGCCCGCGTCATGGAAAAGGCCGGCATGACGCGCGAAGGGGTGCTGCGCCGTTACACGCTGCACCCCAATCTTTCCGCCGAACCACGCGACAGCTTTCTCTATGCGCGCGTGCGCTGATCCGCTCGCCTAGCGATAGGGCGAGATGCACTGGCGGCGCGGGCCGCCATAGGGCTGGAACGTATTGTCGTAGGCCCTGTAGGACCGGTAGCGGTTGGCGCACCAGCTTACATGCGTACCGCCGCCATAGCTGCGGTCGTTTGCAATGGCGCCGCCGATGATGGCGCCGGCACCGAAGGCGGCAAGTGGGAACCAGAAGCCATTGTCATGGCGGCGGTAACCGGGCCGTGCGTAACGGTATCCGCGATGGCCGCGATACCAGCCGTCGCGATAGCCGTGCCGGCGGTCCCAGCGACGGCCATCCCAGCGTCGTTCGGCCCAGCGTTCGCGCTGCGCGCTGTCGCCGTACCATTCCTTTTCTCCGCGAATGGGGCCACGCCACTGGCGGCGCAGATACCAGCGCGGATCGCCGTCGCGGACGAGCTGAATGTCGGTTCCGCCACCTGCGGGCTCCACCTTCACAACCGGCAGCGGCGTCGCGCTGACGGGAACGACGGGTGTGACGGCGAACAGCGCCGACAAGGCAACGACGAGGCATTTGCTGGACAGTCTCATGGCGCTTCTCCCTGATGGTGAGCGGTTTGACACGACAACGCGAGGCGGCGGCAATTGTTCCGCAAGGCGCCCGTTGCGGCAAGGGACCGGTTTAGCGCTTCGTTAACCATGCCGGCCGCACCATCGCCGCTTGCGGAGGACCAGCGATTCGCAAAGGAGCGTGCATGACTTCGAAGCAGCTTTTCGGCCTTGGCGCCCTTTTTCTCGCCGCGACCCTGCCCCTGCCGGCCGCTGCGGCCGATCTGGAGCCGTGGCGCAAGACCGACAACGCCATCGTCATCGATGCCTATGAGCTGAACGAGATCGACTGGTCGGACATGCTGTCCGACAAGCGCATCGCCGGCTTCATCTCGAAAGCCTCGGACGGGCTGCCGGAAAGCTATAGCTGCAAGGGCGAGCATGGCGGCGACACGGTCGCGCACTGCAAGACCATGTGGCGCAAATATGCCGTGAGCCGCGAACTCTACCAGACGCGCCGGCTGCTCGCCCGCTCCAAGGGTCTGCTCTGGGGCGCCTATCACCTGGCCCGGCCCGGCAACCCCGTCGACCAGGCCAATCATTTCCTCGACTATGCCGAGCCGCAGGCCGACGAGATGATGGTGCTGGATATCGAGGGCATCGATCCCGACAACTACATGTCGCTTGCGGATGCGCAGGTCTTTGCCGGCCATGTGAAGACGCGCACCGGCCGCTATCCGGTGCTCTACACCAACCATGCCACGGCCCGCTACATCGCCGCCAACCGCGACACGTATCGCATCCTTTCGCGCCTGCCGCTCTGGTATGCCCGCTACAAGCCGGGCATTGCCGGCAGCTTCCCCATGGGCAACTGGGACAATTACGCGCTCTGGCAGTTCTCCGCCGCCGTCAACTGTTCCAAGCGGCGCTGCCCCTACCGGGTGAAGGGCGCGGAAAACGACATCGACGTCAATGTCGCGCCGATGAGCCGGGCCGAGCTGAAAGCCGTCTGGGCCTTCGGCAGCCTGCTGCCGGAAAAGCCCTTCGAGCCGGTGGACGACATGCTCACCGCCTCCATTCCCGCCTCCGGCGCGCTGAAGGCGACGGGCGAGGCCCTGGCATCCACCGGCGCGGCGGCGCAGACGGCAGGAGCGATCACGCTCGCCTCCAGCGCCACCGGCAGCTTCGCCGTCAGCGTCTCGGCTTCCGTCGGCACCGGCCTTGCCGTGACGGGCGCGGCCACGGCAACGCCCGGCCGCAGCATGGTCGAGGTCACGCCGCTGAACTATCAGGATTTCTGACTACCAGCCGCCGCCACCACCGCCGCCGCCACCGCCGCCCGAGAAGCCGCCGCCCCCGCTCGATGAGAAGCCGGAGGATGAGCTTTTCGGCGGATCTGGCAGCGACGAGGTCATCGTGTCCGCCATCGAGCCGGCAAAGCCGCCGACCCGGTCGGAGAAGTTGCCCGACGAGAAGCTGTCGCCGTGATACCAGCCCGGCTGGTAGGCGGCCGCGGCGCCGGCGGCCGCGGCGGTCAGCAGCCAGCGGTCGAAGGTCTGCGACCACGGCTTTTCCACGCCGAGCGCCACCGCATAGGGCAGCAGGGTTTCAAAATGGCGCGGCGACATTTCGGGCGCGCCGGCCATGTTCATGCGGTCCTTTTCGGCGAGCGTCAGGTATTGGCGCAGCCCCTCGATGCCGTCCATCATCTTGCGGCCGAGCGGCGTCGGCGCCCCCATCAGGAAGAAGAAGACGAGGTTCGCCACCACGATGCCGCCGATGGCGGCAAAGAGCGGCAGATGGCCGGCCGCCGCGCCGGTGGCGAACAGCGTGATGCCGATGCCGCCAAAGACCGTCAGGAAGACGAAGCCGACGAAGGCGATGATGACGACGGCGGCGATGCGCGCGCCGAGCGATTTCGCCCGCCGGAAATTCTGCCCCAGCACCAGCGAGAAGATCGCCACGAAGACCGAGGCGAAGACGGGCAGGATGACGAGCACAATGCCCTCCTCGGGCAGCGAGCCGAGAAAGACCAGCGCGGCGAGGCAGGCGAGCGAAAGCACGATGCCGCCGAAGACCTGCGGCCAGTTGGCGAGGTAGTATTTGCGCCGGTGTTCCTTCTCCATCGCATCGCGGAAATCCCCGCCGAGCTTCTGCACGCGCTTGCCGTTGGATTTCTGGATGACGAAGAGGCTGCCGGTGGTGGGAAGCGCGGCCAGCAGCGTCGCTTCGCCGGTCGGCAGCGGGGTGTCGACCGGCTTGTTGGTGCGGGTGGCGGTGATCGACGTCTTGAGGTCGTTGAGTTCCACCAGACCCTTGACCGCGAGATTGAGGAAGGAGGCGGAGATGGCCGTCCAGCCCTGCCCGCCGAAGCCCTTCTCGTCGATATAGTTGACGAGCGCCGGCGACATGCCCTCCGGCGCATCCCAGCGCGGCACGACGACGCCGCGCGGCGGATCGCGGCCGACCGAAAGCCAGGCCCAGAGATAATAGCCGACGACGAGAACGAGGCCGCCAAGCGCCAGGATGAGGTTGCGGTTGTCCTTGAAGAACAGCGCGCGCTCTTCCGCCGCCGTCGGCTTGTCGATGCTGCCGGCAGGCATCTTGACGCCGATCGTCAGGCCCTCCTGCGGGCCGAGTTCGCGTGTCGTCTCGAAGAAGGCCGTGTTGCCGCGGTTTTCCGCCCGCGCATTCCTGTCCGTGACGCCATAGGCGCCCGTGAAATAGGTGAGTTCCTGCGCCTCGACGCCCGGCGGCAGGGTAACCGTGGCGCTTGCCCGGTAGATGGGAAAGGCCCATTGCGTGCCGGTGACGTTCCAGAACAGTTCGTCATGGGTGTCGAAGAAGCGGATCTGCCGCGTCGTCTCGTAGGAGAGGCGATACTGGTGGAAACCGGGATCGAGCAGCACGTCGGACGAACCGAAGTAGATGCGGATGCCGCCGCGGATCGTCTCGGTGCGGTAGGGCTCCGGCCGGCCGTCGCGTTCGACGCTGAGCACCTTGAAGCCCACCTCCTTCTCGCGCCCTTCGGCATCCTTGAAGGTCAGCGGGAAGTCCCGGTAGACGCCGCGGCGGATCTGGTTGCCTTCGGCATAGACGCGGATCGCCTCCGTCACCGTCAGCGTGCCGTTCTTCGCCACCGCGATGTCGGAATGGTAGCGGTCGAAATATTCTTCCGCCCGCGCCCCGCCCCCGACGAGGAGGCAGAGCCATAGCGCCAGGAGGGCGGCGATCCGCGGCATGAGGGACTCCAGATCTAGAATTTCACGGTCGGCACGGCCCGGTCGGCCGGGTTCTCGATCTCGAAATAGGGCGCCTTCACGAATTTGAAGAGGTTCGCCAGAAGATTGGAAGGGAAACTCTCGACCTTCACGTTGAGATCACGCGCCGCGCCGTTGTAGTAGCGCCGCGACATCTGGATTTCGCCCTCGATGGTCTCCAGCGTCTGCTGCAGCTCGGCGAAATTCTGGTTGGCCTTGAGGTCCGGATAGGCCTCGGCGAGTGCGAAGATGCGGCCGAGCGCCTGGCTCAGCATGCCTTCCGCCGCGGCGCGGCCGGCGACATCGCCCGCCGGCACCGCCTGGGCGCGGTTGCGCAGTTCGACGACCTTTTCCAGCGTCTCCCGCTCATGGGCGGCATAGCCCTTAACGGTCTCCAGGAGATTGGGGATCAGGTCGGCGCGGCGCTTCAGCTGCACGTCGATGCCGGACCAGGCCTCCTCCTTCATCTGCCGTGCGCGCACCAGGCCGTTATAGACGACGATGGCATAGAGGACGACCGCTGCCGCAATACCCAGACCGATCATGAAAGTCTCCGCTCCTTCTTGGCGTTTGGCGGGAGATTAACATTCGTGCGGCGGCTGGAAAGCCCCCATGGCGATAGGTCCGCCGTCAAGGGCTGCCCGGCCCGCTCTCCGGATGTCACCGGGGGAACCGCGCCGCGGACCGCTTTGCCCGATAGTCGCTTCATCGACAACACGAACCTTGAAGCAACCGTCATGAAAGCCCTCGCCCTCACCATCAATGTCATCGGTTTCACCGCCCTCTTCCTCGCCTATGCCACGGGCGCTGCGGTCGAACGTCCGACGGGTGTGCGCCGGGCCCTCCAGACCTATGCCGGCCAGCTTCCGACCGGTTCCTTCCCCACCCTGAAGCCCGTCTGGGAACTCGGCGTGACGGTTTCCGCCCAGGCCTGAACCGTCAGGCGAGACGGCCGGCAATCACGCGCGCGGCCTCCTCGGCGGCAAGCGCCGTGACATCCAGTTCAAAGCGGATATCGGCTGGGGCGCGCAGCAGGCGGTGACGGGCGCGCAGGCCCTCCAGCACCGAGAGATCGACGAGCTTGCGATGGCCGGCCCGCTCGCCCGCGACGAGCCGGCGGCGGTTCTCGTCGAGATCGCAGTCGAGCACGACGGCGGCAAGGCGCGCGCCGCGCGCTCGCGCGAGGTCGAAGTACCATTCGAAGGTTTTCTGGTCCGCCGCGTCGTCCGAAAGCGCGTCGGTGAAGACGTAGCTGCTGCCGGGCGGCACGCGCGACAGATGGTCGAAGACCGCGCCGCGCACGGCCTCACGCAGCGACCGG
The DNA here is from genome assembly GCF_050172695.1 of Shinella sp. G-2. Taxonomy (NCBI): domain Bacteria; kingdom Pseudomonadati; phylum Pseudomonadota; class Alphaproteobacteria; order Hyphomicrobiales; family Rhizobiaceae; genus Shinella; species Shinella sp. G-2. The sequence continues at coordinate 184,459 of NZ_JBBEYH010000005.1, forward strand.
TTCAGGGGATCGGCGCGGGAAAACAGCGCCTCCGCCGGATTGATCATCGTGTGATTGTCGAGAAGCCTTGCGCCGAGGCGATCGGCCAGAAGGCGGCCGATCGTCAGCTTTCCCGTGCCCGGCCAACCGTTGATGTGAACGATCAGGTCGGGCACGGCCGCCATGTCAGGCGGCGTCCTTGGCCCAGTTCACGCCGCCGGCATCGGTCAGCAGGAAGGCCTCGCCGCAGGCCTTGGCCAGCGTGCGCACGCGCAGGATATAGCTCTGGCGCTCGGTGACGGAGATGACGCCGCGCGCATCGAGCAGGTTGAAGACATGCGAGGCCTTGATGCACTGGTCATAGGCCGGCAGCACGCATTTGTGCAGACGCTGGTTGTCCGCATCGCCCGGCGCCCCGGCGGCGAGCAGCGCCTGGCATTCCTTCTCCGCGTCGATGAAGTGCCGGTGCAGCATGGCGGTATCGGCAAACTCGAAGTTATGGCGGGAATATTCCTGCTCGGCCTGCAGGAAGACATCGCCATAGGTGATCTTCTCGTCGCCCTCGCGGCCGTTGAAATTGAGGTCGTAGACATTGTCGACGCCCTGCACATACATGGCGAGGCGCTCGAGACCGTAGGTCAACTCGCCCGCGACGGGCGCGCATTCGATGCCGCAGACCTGCTGGAAATAGGTGAACTGCGAGACTTCCATGCCGTCGCACCAGCATTCCCAGCCGAGGCCCCAGGCGCCGAGCGTCGGGCTTTCCCAGTCGTCTTCCACGAAGCGCACGTCATGCAGCAGCGGATCGAGGCCGATGGCGGCGAGCGAACCGAGATAGAGTTCCTGCAGGTTCGACGGGTTCGGCTTCAGGATGACCTGATACTGGTAGTAGTGCTGCAGGCGGTTCGGGTTCTCGCCGTAGCGGCCATCCGAAGGGCGGCGCGAGGGCTGCACATAGGCGGCGCGCCACGGACGGGGGCCGAGCGCGCGCAGCGTGGTCGCCGGATGGAACGTGCCGGCGCCGACTTCCATATCGTAGGGCTGCAGCACCGCGCAGCCCTTGTCCGCCCAGTAATTGTGCAGCGTCAGGATCAGCCCCTGGAAGGAGCGGGTCGGATTCATGTGGTCAGGCAGGGCGGCAGAGGTCATCGGCGTGGGTCCGGGCATTCTTTGAAAGCTGGCGGACTGGTGCCACGATGCGCCAGATGGGTCAAGGGTTTCGGGAGGCTGGTGCCGTTCGGGCGTGCCGCGCCGTACCCCCCTCTGCCCTGCCGGGCATCTCCCCCTCACGGGGGGAGATTGGATGGAGCACCGTCTCCCCCTCTCCCTGACGTCCCAGGTCAGGTACCGTCATTGCCTTTTGCCGATCTCCCCCCTTGAGGGGTAGATGCCCGGCAGGGCAGAGGGGGGTGCAGCGAAAAATCAGGCTACGTTATGGGCGCGCTCAATGCCGCTCCAGCGAGCGGAAGAGCCCGGAGCCGGCGGCCTGCGTGACGGCCTGCACGCGCTGGGGCGCAAGGTCGGGCACCTGGGCGAGGCGGCGGCGGGCGCCGCCGGGAACGCGGGCGCCATACCAGGCGGCCAGCATCGGCAATTCGCGGACGAGCGTGCCGCGGGCGCGCCAGCCGAGCGCCTGCAGCGCCGTGGTGTCGAGCGGCGGGCGGCTTGCATTTTCCGGCCGGCCATTGGTGAAGCTGACGCCGGAAATCGGATCCTGCACCGCATCGAGCACCATGCGCGCGATGGAGAGCACGTCATAGACCTCCTCGCCGGCGACATTGTAGGTGGCGTTCGCCGTGCCGCGCGTGACGACCGCGCGCAGCGCCGAGCAGAAATCCGCCATGGTGACGAAGGCGCGGGTCTGCGCGCCATTGCCATGCACCGGCAGCGGCCGGCCGACGGCGGCCAGTTCGAGGAAGAGCGGCAGCAGCTTCTCGGTGTTCTGGCGCGTGCCGACGATGTTGACCGGGCGCAGCACGCGGATATCGAGATCGAAGGAACGCGTGAGACCGGCGATCAGCATTTCGGCGGCCGCCTTGGAGGCGCCGTAGGGATTGTCGGGCAGGAGCGGCGCCAATTCGCCCACCGCCTGACCGGCGCCGGCACCGTAGACTTCCGCCGAGCTGACATGGATCATCAGCGGCACGCGGCGGCGGCCCATCGCCTCCACCAGAACCTGCGTGCCGAGCGCATTGGCCACCGTGAACCGTTCCGGCACGGAGAAGGCGCGCTCGACATGGCTTTCGCCGGCCGCATGCACCACGAGGTCGGCGTCCTTCAGCATCTCGGTCACCAGATCGAGATTGCCGACGTCACCCTCCTGCAGCGTCACGCGGCCGGAGCGGAAGGCGGCGTCGAGATGGGACATGTCGGCGGCATAGGTGAAAGCGTCGAGCACGCGGATGCGGGCATTCGGGCAATGGGCCAGAAGGTCGTCGACGATATGCGAACCGACGAAGCCCGCGCCGCCCGTCACGACGATGGTGCGGATACGGTCGAGATCGAGCGAGGCCATGGGATACTCCGTTCAGCAGGCACGTCACGGGCCGCCTCGTGCGACCCTTCTGCCTGACAGATCATCCCTCCTGCGCGCGGGCGCAATGATAGCCCCTCGTAAATCCGGCATTAACCTTACGGGGCGTGGTTAATGTGCCGAAACGGCACAAAAGGCGGTATTTCAAGGCGTTCGCGCCGGCACGCAACCGTGCCGCAACGCTACTCCTCGTCGCGGCGCACGCGATATTCGCCGGTCTCGGGATCCTTGACGAGCGTGCCCGTCGCGCCGGTGCGGCGCTCCTCGTCGGCGCGCTTGCGCAGCCGGCTCAGCCGCTCGGCATCGGCCACGAATTTGCGGTAGCCGAACCAGGCAAGGCCGACGACCAGCAGCAGAAAGATGATCTGGGCCATCGCCCCTCCCCCAATGTCTTCTTTATTCTTGTTCGTGCATTCTCGTTGTGCCGGCGCCCTATCCGGAAAGGCCGTAACGGCCCCAGAGCGCCTTTTCCTCCGCCAGGCCGGCCACCGCCGCCACGCCGGCCGAGCCTATACGCTCCGCCATGTCGCCGGAAAGCCCCCCGATACCGGGCGTCTTGCGACCGAAGAGGCCCTTCGGCGCGGCGACGAGTTCGAGGCGCGTCGTCGGTCCATAGCGTCGCTTCAGCTCCGAGCGCATGTCGGAGAGGCCATCGACCAGGCCGAGCGCGCGGCCGCGCGTGCCGGTCCAGAACAGACCGGAGAAGAGATCCGGGTCATCGGCCAGCCGGCCGCCGCGGCGCGCCTTGACCATGTCGATGAAGACCGCGTGGATTTCGAGCTGGAGGGATTTCAGATAGTCGATCTCGTTTTCCCGCTCCGGCTGGAAGGGATCGAGGATCGCCTTGTTGCTGCCGGCCGTATAGACGCGGCGCTCGACGCCGATCTTCTTCAGGAGTTCGGGGAAACCGAAACCGCCTGAGACGACCCCGATGGAGCCGACGATGGAGGTCGGGTCGGCGAAGATCTCGTCGCCGGCCAGCGCGATCATGTAGCCGCCGGAGGCCGCGACGTCCTCGACGAAGACGAGCACATGCTTGTTCTTCTCGGCCGCAAGGTCGCGGATGCGCTGGAAGATCAGCCGCGACTGCACCGGCGAGCCGCCGGGCGAATTGATGGAAATGGCGACGGCGGGCGCGTCCTTGTAGGAAAAGGCCTTTTCAAGCGCCGGCGCGGCGGTGGCAAGGTTCAGCGGCGGGCGGAACTGGCTGCCGTTCGCCATGATGGCCCCGTGCAGCCGCACGACCGGAACGACGATGCCTTCCTTGCGGAACTTCTTCGGCACCAGCCTCTTCAAAAATCCGGCCATCGTACACCTTGCCTCCTGTTTCGTTGCCCGGCTGATGTATGCATGGCGAGGCAAAACGCAAGATCACGGCACCTCGTAATCGGTGTCGTCATCGATTGGGATACCTGGCTCGGCCTGCCGGCCATGGCGCACCAGAAGAACGAGAACAGCGTCATCGACCAGCTCGTAGTCCACGCGATAATCGCCGAGAACAATGCGATAGATGCCGCTCAAGGGAATATCCTGCCGCAGGAAACCGGAATGGGGAAACCGCGAAAGCTGCTTGCCGAGGCGCGCGACGCTTGCGCGAAACGCCCCAGCCACTACGGGATGACGAACCCGCAGATAGCGCATTTCCTGTTCGATGAAGGCTCTGGCCGGCGGCGCGAACAGAACCCGGCGCATCACGCCGCGTTGCCCGGCAGACTGTCGTCCAGATCGGCCAGCAGATCGTCCAACGCCACCGCGCCGTCTTGCGCGGCGGCCTGGCGCGCCTGATCGATCTCCAGGACCTCCTGCCCTTCACCCGCCAGATAGGCCTTCATCGCCCGCACCATGACCCAACTGCGGGACCGGCCGGAAACGCGCGCGATCGCCTCAATCCCGGCCAGGACGTCACTGGGGAGGCGGAGCGCAATCGGGTCGGACAAATTTCTTTGTTTTTCCATGAAAAACCCCGTATTTTGTAATACAGATTCTTCGATTATCGCACATTTGTCAACGCGGCAGGCGGGGATAGGCGGCACGGCCGTTGTTGAGATCGTCGACGAAGGGCGTGAAATCGTGCTGGCCGGGCGCGTGCATGACGAGCGGCATGCGCAGGGCGAGCCGGGTGCGCGCGCCCTTGATGGCGGTGACGAGGATGCGCAGCGCGCTTTCTCCGTCGCGCGCATGGAGGGCGGTGATCTCGATGCCGCCGAAGCGGCGACCGCAGGCGGCGATGATCTCGGCGATCGATTGCGGGCGAGCGATCAGCGAGAGCTGGCCGCCCGGCTTCATGATGGCGCCGGCGGTCTTGATCCAGCGTTCGAAGAGATCGTGTTCCATGGCATGGGCCTCGGCCTTCAGGGCATCGGGCGTGCGGCTGTCGACGCGGTCGTTGAAGGGCGGGTTCATGATGACGTGATCGTAGACGTCGTCCGCAAGCCCCGCCGCGATGCGCGCCTTGCCGGAAAGCGAGACGTCCGCCTCCAGCACGGAAACACGGGAAGCGAAGGCGGCGTTTGCGGGCAGCGCCAGCGTCTTGCGGGCAAAGCCGGCCATCAGCGGCACGCGTTCGACCAGCAGCACCTCGGCCTTTTCGATGCGCGCGGCAACGGCAAGGCCGGCGGCGCCCGCCCCCGCACCGAGATCGGCGACACGCATCGGCCCCTCGCCCGCCACCAGCGCGGCGAGCAGCATGGCGTCCATGCCGGAGCGATGGCCGATGCCCTTCGGCTGGACGAGATGGAAGCGGCCGTAATGGAAGGCGTCGACGGTTTCGGTGACGCTCATGGGCGGGGCGCCTTACCGGAGACGTGAAGCGCGTGGCTTACCCCCCTCTGCCCTGCCGGGCATCCCCCCCTCACGGGGGGAGATTGGAAGGAGGGCATGCTCCGGCCTGCGCCACCGTCGAAGGGGATGGAAAGCCTATCCCCTTGGTCGATCTCCCCCCTCGCGGGGGAGATCGACCAAGGGGCAGAGGGGGGCATTCCGGCCGCGGACGTCTCGGCAAGAACCATCCCGTTCACGGCCGCAGCTCCGCCGCGAGCCCGGCATCCGTCAGGATGCGGCGCGCCTCGTCCTCGCGGTCGCTTTCCACGAGAAACCGGCGCGGCAGCATGCCGAGCGAGCCCTCCAGTATGCTCATGCCCTGGTCGGCGATGAGGCAGTGGATGCCGGCCTCCTTCATCAGGCTTTCCGCGAAGGAGAGCAGGACGGCGTCGTTGGTGCGGATCAGTTCGATCATTCCGGTCGTTTTCCAGCCATAATTCCGGAGGCGGGACAATTCGCCTCTTGCCGCAGATGGCCCCGCTTTCTATTGTCTTTCAACAGGAATGAACAGGAGTCCGGGCATTTGGGCGTCGTGATACCGCTTGAAGAAGGCAAAAACAAACAGGCGTCGGTAAAGCCGCTCGTCGACCTGACCAAGGCCGATATGGAACGGGTGAACCAGCTCATCCTGTCGAAGGCCGGCTCGGACGTGCAGATGATCCCGGAGGTGGCCAACCACCTGATCTCCTCCGGCGGCAAGCGCCTGCGTCCCATGCTGACGCTCGCGGCCGCCTCCATGTTCGGCTATGACGGCGACCAGCACATCAAGCTCGCCACGGCCGTCGAGTTCATGCACACGGCGACGCTGCTGCATGACGACGTGGTGGACGAGAGCGACCTTCGCCGCGGCAAATCCACCGCGCGCATGATCTGGGGCAACCAGGCGAGCGTGCTGGTCGGCGACTTCCTGCTCGGCCAGGCCTTCAAGATGATGGTCGAGGTCGGTTCGCTGGAGGCGCTCGACGTGCTCTCCACCGCCGCCACCGTCATCGCCGAAGGCGAAGTGCTGCAGCTCTCCGTCGCCAAGAACATGGAGACGACCGAGGACGACTATCTCCAGGTCATCCGCGCCAAGACGGCCGCGCTCTTTGCCGCCGCCGCCGAAGTCGGCCCGATCATCGCCAATACCAGCAAGGCCGAGCGCAACGCGCTGAAGTCCTACGGCATGAATCTGGGCCTTGCCTTCCAGCTCGTTGACGACGCGCTGGACTATGGCGGCAAGGCGGCCGATCTCGGCAAGAACACCGGCGACGACTTCCGCGAAGGCAAGATCACCCTGCCGGTCATCCTGTCCTGGCGCCGCGGCACGGCGGAAGACCGGGCTTTCTGGCGCGAGGCCATCGAAGGCGGCCAGAGCGACGACGCCAATCTCGAACGCGCGCTCGGCCTCATCACCCGCTATGGCGGCTTGACGGACACCATCGCCCGCGCCCAGCACTACGGCACCATTGCCCGCGACGCGCTCGCCCCGCTGCCGGCGACGCCGTGGAAGAATGCGCTTCTGGAAGTCATCGACTTCTGCATCGCCCGCGTCAGCTGACCGGAAAGCCGAGCCGGCGCGGCAGGATTTTCTTGCCGCACCGCGCCAAAAAAGCCATTCTCTGCCGTCATGAGTCCGTGACTGATTTGGGCGCCATCGTGGCAGGACCTGCCACGTTCGGCCTCCGGGGCGAACTTCATACTTTCAGGCGAGAGGCATTTTGATGCGGCATTCCCTTTTCCTTCGGCTTCTTTCCGGCGTGGCGCTGGCGGCCAGTCTTGCGCTCACCGGACCTCTCGCGGCCTACGCGGAGGAAAAGCCCGCAGCGGCCGCCGCCGAGGAAACGCCGTTCGATCCCCTGAGCGTCAACACCTTCTCCGGCGCGTTCCTTGCCGCCCGCACGGCGGACTTCGACAAGGATTACGAGACCGCCGTCGCGCTCTACAAGATCGCCCTGCAGTTCGACCCCACCAATGCCGACGTCAAGCAGCGCCTGATGGTGACGCAGCTGATGAACGGCGACTTCGAGGAAGGCGTCAAGTTCGCCGACGTCCTGAAGAACGACGCGGCCGTCGAGCGCATCACCTCGGTCGTGCGCGGCATGGAGGCGATCCGCAAGCGCGAATACAAGACCGCCGAGCGGATCCTCGTCTACAAGGGCCCGAACGACCTCGACCGCATGATGAACGACCTGCTGCTCGCCTGGGCCAAGTTCGGCGACGGCAAGCCCAAGGACGCGCTGAAGCTCATCAGCGGCATGGAAGGGCCCGAATGGCTCGCCATCTTCAAGAACTACCATGCCGGGGCGCTGGCCGCTGCCGCCGGTGACAAGACGACGGCGCGCGCCCGGCTGAACGAGGCGATCCTCGACCGCAACGGCGCCAGCGCCGCGCCGGATACGTTCCTGCGCGCCGTGATGGCGCTGGCGCGCCTGGAAGCGCGCGACGGCAACAAGCAGAAGGCGCTCGACGCCATCGCGGTCGGCGACAACTTCATCAGCAGCTACGCCCCGCTGAAGGCGCTGCGCCAGAGCATCGAGGCCGGCGACAAGCAGGAGCAGCAGGTGCGCACCGCCGCCCAGGGCGCGGCCGCCGTGCTCTTCTCCATCGGCGGCGCGCTCAACCGCGAGGGCGCCGAAGACATCGTCACGCTCTATCTCCAGGTCGCCCGCGCGCTCGACCCCGACAGCGACGACGTGCTGGTGCTGCTCGGCGGTCTTGCCGAGAACCAGAAGAAGGCCGACCAGGCCATCGAATATTACCGCGCAGTGCCGGAGAAATCGCCGATGCGGCGCATTTCCGAGCTGCAGCTCGGCCTCAACCTTGCCGACGCCGGCAAGGTGGAAGAGGCCAAGAAGCACCTCCAGGCGCTGATCGACGCCGACCCGTCGGACCTGCGTTCCTATCTGGCGCTGGGCAGCGTCTATTCCGACGCCAAGGACTTCCGCGCGGCGGGCACGCTCTACGACAAGGCCGTGGCGGTCATCGGCTCGGTGCCGGCCCGCAACCACTGGAGCATCTTCTTCCAGCGCGGCATCGCCTATGAGCGTCTGAAGGAATGGGACAAGGCCGAGCCGAACTTCCGCAAGGCGCTGGAGCTGAATCCGGACCAGCCGCAGGTGCTGAACTATCTCGGCTATTCCTGGGTGGACATGAACATGAACCTCGACCAGGGGCTCGACATGATCCGCAAGGCCGTGAGCCTCAAGCCGGATGACGGCTATATCGTGGATTCGCTCGGCTGGGCCTATTTCCGCATGAGCCGTTTCGATGACGCGGTGGCCGAACTGGAACGCGCGGCCGAACTGAAGGCCGGCGATCCGACGATCAATGATCACCTGGGCGATGCCTACTGGCGCGTCGGCCGCAAGCTCGAAGCCACCTTCCAGTGGAACCGCGCGCTCGGCCTGAAGCCGGAAGAGGCGGAAATCCCGAAGATCAAGCTGAAGATCGAAAACGGCCTGCCGGAACTGAAGAAGTCCGAGCCGGCCTCTGCCGAGGCCAAGGAAGACAAGCCGGTGCAGAACACCTCGCCGGAAGGCAAGGCGGCAGACCGCAAGTCCTGACCCGATGCCGGCGGACAGCCTTTCGGGTTTCGCCCGCATCGAGCGGGCGCCCGCCAAGATCAACCTCGCGCTCGCCGTCACCGGCCGGCGCGAGGACGGTTATCACCTTCTCGACAGTCTCGTGACCTTCACCGCCTTCGGCGACCGCCTCGCGCTGTCGCCGTCGCGCGAAGACCGCTTCACGCTTTCCGGCCGGTTCTCCGACGGGCTTTCCGCAGACGCCGACAATCTCGTCACCCGCGCCCGTGATCGCCTGCGCGCCGCCCTTGCCGGCAGCGGGCAGGCCGCGCCGCCCGTGCACATCCATCTCGAAAAGAACCTGCCCATCGCCTCCGGCATCGGCGGCGGCTCGGCCGATGCGGCGGCGACCCTGCGCGCGCTCGGTGCGCTCTGGCAGGCGGACCTGCCGGAGGAAACGCTTGCCGCCATCGCGCTCAGCCTCGGCGCGGACGTGCCGATGTGCCTTGCCGGCCGGCCGCTGGTTGCCCGCGGCGTCGGCGAGGACATCACCCCCCTCGCCCTGCCGGCGCTTTCCATGGTGCTCGCCAATCCGCTCGTCGGCGTCTCGACGCCGGCCGTCTTCAAGGCGCTCGCCTCGCGAAACAATCCGCCGCTTGCCCTTCCCGCCGCACCCGCCGACTGGCTGGCGGCCATCGCGACGCTGCGCAACGATCTCGAGCCGCCCGCCCGACAGCTTTGCCCGGAGATTTCCCGTATTGCCGAGGCGCTCGCCGCGACCAATGCGCGCGTCGTGCGCATGTCCGGTTCCGGCGCGACCTGCTTCGCGCTATATCCAGCGGAGGACGCGGCAAGGGCTGCGGCGGCCACGCTCTCGCAGCGCCATCCGCACTGGTTCTTCGCCGCCACCACCACGCTGGGAGCGACCGATGGCGCGCATTGACGAAACGAGACCCTTCCTTCCCGTCGGCATCGCTGTGCTGACCGTCTCCGACACACGCACGCCCGAGACCGACAAATCCGGCGATACGCTCGTCGCCCGCATCGCGGAGGCCGGCCACCGCCTTGCCGCACGCGCCATCGTCAAGGACGACGTCAGCGCCATCCGCGCGCAGGTCGAGACCTGGACGCGCGATGCCGCCGTCGACGTGGTCATCACGACGGGCGGCACGGGCTTCACCGGCCGCGACGTGACGCCGGAAGCGCTGGAACCGATCTTCGAGAAACGCATGGACGGCTTTTCGGAAGTCTTCCACCGCATCTCCTACGACAAGATCGGCACGTCGACGATCCAGTCACGCGCGACGGGCGGCGTGCTCAACGCCACCTTCGTCTTCGTGCTGCCGGGCTCACCCGGCGCCTGCAAGGACGCCTGGGACGGCATCCTCAAGGCGCAGCTCGACTATCGTCACATGCCCTGCAATTTCGTGGAAATCATGCCGCGTCTCGACGAGCACCTGAAGCGCTCGGCGGGTTAGAGCATGTCAGGTTCATATTGAACCAGACATGCTCTGAATTCTTTTGTTTTCGTTTGTCTTTTCGGGAAAACCGGTTCCCACTCTTCCCTGACAAACTCTAGCCCGCGACGTCCGCCCGCATCGCCTTCACCGCCCAGGCCGGTACGATCTCGGCGACGAGGTCGCGCGGCCTGCCGCCGCGCGCGATATCGGCCAGCGCCATGCCCGGGCGGATTGCGGTAACAAGCTGGCGCTTGCTGACGAGATAGCCCTGCTCCAGCGGCGGCGTTTTCCGGACGAGACGCTGGAGGAACGGCCTGCGGTGGCTGCGCGAGGCGCGAAAGCGCGCCGGGCCGGGGCTGACCGCCACATGATCGACGATCGCATCGACCCAGCCTGTCAGCGGCCGCGCGCCGGGCTCCAGGAAGAGGAGCCAGTCGCCCCGCGCCGAGCGCAGGACATCACCGATATCCCACTGCGTCAGGAACCGGCAGCCGGCCGCATCCGCGACCTCCGGCGAGCCGTCGCGCGACCCGTGGTCGAGCACGATCACGTCGCGCACCACGCCCTCGACGGCGCCCGGAACGAGCGCCGACAGGGTCTGCGCCAGTTCCGCCTCGTTGTCCCGGCATTCTAGGATGATCGTCAGCATGATCCTGCAATATCGCATCGCAGCATGGAACGCCACCGCACCGTCCCGATTGAAATTTGTTCTTGCATTGTTCTCATTCCGGCGATAGGAATATAGTCATGGAATCGGGGCGAACGGCCCCGCCGGAGACCACCATGAACGATCTTGTCAGCCTCAGGCAGGGCGCGCTTGCGCCCGGCCACACGAAGGATATTGCCGAAGCGCTGATGTCCCAGACGGGCATGCGGGTCGACGGGGATCGCCGGCGCGGCCGGGGCGCGGGCCTGAACTTCACCGGCCGTTTCGAGCCGGTGACGCGGGAGGGCTTCGACGACGGCTGGCAGACGCTGGAAGACCTGCCGCCCTTCCGCACCGAGGTGCAGGTGGAAAAGCCGCGCACCATCATTTCCCGCAACGAATCGCCCGACATTCCCTTCGACCGCTCGATCAATCCCTATCGCGGCTGCGAGCATGGCTGCATCTACTGCTTCGCCCGGCCGACGCACGCCTTCATGGGCCTGTCCGCCGGCCTCGATTTCGAGGCGAAGCTCTTCGCCAAGCCGGATGCGCCGCGGCTGCTGGAACGGGAACTCTCCAAGCCCGGCTACAAGCCGCGCGTCATCGCCATCGGCACCAACACCGATCCCTATCAGCCGATCGAGAAGGAATGGCGCATCATGCGGCAGATCCTCGAGGTGCTGGACAAGGCGAACCACCCGGTCTCCATCGTCACCAAATCGGCGCTGGTGATGCGCGACATCGACATTCTCTCGCGCATGGCCGCGCGCGGCCTAGCCTGGGTCGGCCTGTCGGTGACGACGCTCGACCGCAAGCTCGCCCGCACGATGGAGCCGCGCGCCGCCACCCCGCCCCGCCGGCTGGAGGCGATCCGCGCCCTGTCGGATGCCGGCATTCCGACCGCCATCATGATGGCGCCGATCATTCCGGGCCTCAACGACCACGAGATCGAGCGGGTGCTGGATTCCGGCAAGGCGGCGGGCGCGCTGGAGGCGAGCTATGTGCTGCTCCGCCTGCCGCTGGAGGTCAGCCCCCTCTTCCGCGACTGGCTGCTGCGCAACTATCCAGACCGCTACCGCCATGTCATGTCGCTGGTGCGCTCCATGCGCGACGGCAAGGATTACGACGCCGAGTTCGGCAAGCGCATGAAGGGGGCCGGTCCCTATGCCTGGCAGATCGCCCGCCGCTTCGAGATGGCCACCAAGCGACTGGAGCTGACCCGCACCCGCCGCATGCTCGCCGTCGACCAGTTCGTGCCGCCTTCGGGCAGCGGCGTGCAGCTTTCGCTGCTGTAAGCATCGGCGCTTCGGCGCTGTCGCCGGGGGATCGAAGCGGGGCCGCCACCCTTTTCGTCCCCCGGCGGAAGGCAGGACGGGCAGCATTGCCCTTGAAATGCAGCCTTGCCGGGCCGTCAGGCCCGGCCTCTTCTTCCGCCGCGCCATTCCCCGGGCGCGCGGTCGTTCCTCCGGCATCCGCCTCCTGCCGGAGGACTTGCAGGGAATCGGATGGATGTGCGAGGTTCGCCGCATGTCCCGTGTCACATCCTCCGATTCCCGCCTTCTTTTCGATCTGCCCGAAGGGCCTGATTTCGCGATGGAAAGCGCAGCGCGCGCGCGTGGCATCTGGCCCGTCGCCGGCACGGACGAGGCAGGACGCGGGCCGCTCGCCGGCCCCGTCGTCGCGGCGGCCGTGATTCTCGATCCCGACAATATTCCGCCCGGCCTGCACGATTCCAAGCAGCTCAGCGCCGCGCGGCGCGAGGCGCTGTTCACGCTCATCATGCAGAGCGCCTTCGTCTCCGTCGCCTCCAGCGGATCGCGCCGGATCGATACGACGGATATCCGCAAGGCGAGCCTCGATGCGATGCGCCGCGCCGTCGCCGGCCTCGAAATCGCACCGAACCTGGTGTTGACCGACGGCCGCGACGTGCCGCCGGGCCTTGCCTGCGAGGGACGCGCCGTGGTCAAGGGCGACGCCCTTTCCGTCTCCATCGCCGCCGCCTCCATCGTCGCGAAGGTGACGCGCGACCGCATGATGGCCCGCGCCGAGGCCACCTTTCCCGGCTATGGCTTCGCCATCCACGCAGGCTACGCCACCGAGGTCCATCGCAAGGCGATCGAGACCAACGGCCCCTGCCGTCTCCACCGCATGAGCTTCCGGCCGCTGCGGCAGGATTGATCGACGAGGTCGCCACCACCCTCCTTCCGCTGTCCCTTGGCACGCCGGCGCTCCCGCTCGTTCTCTTCCACCGCGACCAGGATGAAAGAGGCGCCGCGGCACGCGAACAGGCCGCTGCGGCCTGAACCGCCTCGCATACCTTCCTTTCCACATCGCCATTGCAAATCAGATAAGTCCGTGCTTATCTGATTTCATGATAGAACACGACATCTTCAAGGCCCTCGCCGACCCGACCCGTCGCACGATCTTCGAGAAGCTGGCGGGCGGTGCCTTGAATGCCAGTGCGCTGCGCGAGGGCATGGAGATCAGCCAGCCGGCCATGTCCCAACACCTCGCCGTGCTGCGCAATGCCCGGCTGGTGCGCGAGGAGCGGCAGGGACGCTTCGTGAACTACGAGGTCGATCCGGACGGCCTCGCGCTCATAGCCGGCTGGCTTGCCAAATACCGCGCCTACTGGCCGGCGCGCATCGATGCCTTGCGGGATCTGCTGAAGGAAATGGACCAATGAACGACAGGACAAGCGAGCGACAGGCGCCCGGTCTGGTGCAGGAATACGATCTCGACGCGCCGCCGGAAAAGGTCTGGCGGGCGATCAGCCTTCCGGCCTTCCGCGAACGGTGGCTGCCCGGCGACCGGCTGGCCGACGCCGCGCCGCTGGCCACGGTACCCGGCGAGGAAATCCGCTACCGGATGCGCGACGACGATCCGCCCTATCTCGAAAGCAGCGTGGCCTTCCGGCTGACGCCCAATGGCCATGGCGGCACCCGGCTTCGGATCGTCCACGAACTCACCGATGCACGGCTGAGACCGGCCGGACCGCGGGCTCTGAACGACAACGGGCACGCGCTGCTGAGCGCCGCCTGAAGCATTCCAGCCAAAGCGCTATCGCTTTGGCGCAGGACAATGCGACAACAAAGGCTCAAGCATTTCCAGCGAAGGCGGCGCCGCTTTCGCGTCGGATAAGGCGTCAGCAATTCCGGGCCAGCAACCGCTCCGGAACGGCTCCCATTCCCCTCCCCCAACATCACAGACAGGAGATCGCCGATGCGCGACACGATGCAGCTCGTCCCCATGGTCGTCGAGCAATCCAGCCGGGGCGAACGCTCCTTCGATATCTATTCCCGCCTGCTGCGCGAGAGGATCATCTTCCTCAACGGCGAGGTGAACGACGCGGTCTCCGCGCTCGTCTGCGCGCAGCTTCTCTTCCTGGAGGCGGAAGACCCGAAGAAGCCCATCCAGCTCTACGTCAATTCGCCCGGCGGGGTCGTTACCAGCGGCTTTGCCATGTACGACACCATGCGCTACATCCGCGCGCCCGTGCACACGCTGTGCATGGGCACGGCACGCTCGATGGGCTCGTTCCTGCTGATGGCGGGCGAACCCGGCACACGGGCGGCCCTGCCCAATTCCAGCATCCTCATCCACCAGCCGCTCGGCGGCTTTCAGGGGCAGGCCTCCGACATGCTCATCCACGCCGAGGAAATCCTGAAGACCAAGCAGCGCATGACGCGGCTCTATGCCGAGCATTGCGGCCGCAGCTACGAGGACTTCGAGCGCGCCATGGACCGCGATCGCTTCATGACGGCCGAGGAGGCTTTGGAATGGGGCCTGATCGACCGCATTCTCACCGAGCGCGCTATCGGCAAGATCCCTCGCGAGGGGAACTGACGGTCCGCGTCGAGAGCATGCCAGGTTCAGATTGAACCAGACATGCTCTAAATTCCTTTGTTTTCGTTTGTCTTTTCGGGAAAACCGGTGCCCACTTTTCCCTGACAAATTCTAGCGGACGGGCGCTTTCGCTGTCGGTGCAAAGCAAAAAGGCCGGAGCAGAGCCCCGGCCTTTTGCAATCCTTCGTGAAGATGCCTCAGTTGAGGCGGACCTTCACTTCGCTGATGGCGTTGTCGAAGAGCGACTTGCCGGTCGCGGCATCGGCCTTGGCGGCGATGACCTTTTCAGCGGCGGCGACAGCGAGGTCGACGGCAGCGGAACGCACGGCGTTGATCGCGTCGGCTTCCGCCTGCTTGATCTTCTGCTCGGAGAGCGCCGTGCGGCGGGTGACGTATTCCTCGGTCTTCTGCTTGGCTTCGGCCGTCAGGGCGCTTGCTTCGCGTTCAGCGGCGGCGACGATGCTGGCGGCTTCCGCTTCGGCATCCTTGCGCTTGCGCTGGTATTCGGCGAGCAGGTGCTGGGCTTCCTCGCGAAGACGCTTGGCTTCCGCCAGCTCGTTCTGGATCTTCTCGGCGCGGGCGTCGAGACCCTTTGCCATCATGCCCGGAACCTTGAGGTAGGCAATGAGAGCCAGGAACAGAAGGAGGCCGACAAAGGCGTAAAATGTTGCGTCGAATTCCATCGAAACCTCCCTTACTCGCTTGCAGCCGACTTAACGGCGGAAGCGATCTCGGCCTTGGTGGCCTTGGTGCCGATCAGCTGTTCGACGACGGCTGCCGTGGTTTCCTCGGCGATAGAGCCGACATCGGCAAGGGCCTTGGCCTTGATCTCGGCGATGCGCGTTTCGGCGCCGGCGATCTTGTCCTGCAGCGAGGCTTCGATCTTGGCGCGCTCGGCGTCGGCCTTGGCCTTGGCTTCGTCGCGGGCGGTCGAGGCGATCGCATTGCCCTTGGCACGGGCGGACGCAAGGTCCTGCTCGTAGGAGGCGACGGCGGCGTCGGCTTCCGCCTTCAGGCGGGAGGCTTCGTCGAGGTCCTGCGCGATGCGATCATGGCGCGTCTCGAGGATGCCGCCGATGCGCGGAATGACGACCTTCGACATGAGAAGGTAGAAAAGACCGAAGGTGATCGCGAGCCACAGGAGCTGCGATGCGAACGTGGTCTGGTCGAAAGGCGGGAAAACGCCGGAACCGGCTTCCTCGCCATGGGCGACACCCGTTTCGGTGTGCACTTCGCCTGCCGGCTGGGCCGCATGCGCGTCCGCAGGGGTCTCGTGCGAGGTTGCAGGAGTTTCCGCCTGGGCGATTTCAAAAGGGGTGGACTCGGCGGACGCCGGGGTCACAGACATGCTCACCTCCAGGGGGCACTCTCAGATCATGTACGGAACGTACGGTGGACCACGGCCCTTGCGGGGCCATGGTCCAGTCCTCGGCCGATATCAGACGGCGAAGAGGAGAAGGAGAGCGATGAGCAGCGAGAAGATGCCCAGAGCTTCCGTAACGGCGAAGCCGAATACGAGACGGCCGAACTGGCTGTCAGCAGCAGACGGGTTGCGCAGAGCGCCGGCCAGGTAGTTGCCGAAGATGTTGCCGAGGCCGAGAGCCGTGCCGGCGAGACCGAACGTGGCAAGACCTGCGCCGATGAACTTTGCTGCTTCCGCTTCCATGTTGAACTCCTTGAATGGGTTGTTGCGGCTTATGAGCGACGCCCGAGGGCGCCGACGACTGTTTCCTTAGTGACCACCCGGATGCACGGCATCGTTGAGGTACATGCATGTCAGAACTGCGAAGACATAGGCCTGCAGGAACGACACGAGGAATTCGAGACCGGTCAGGGCGACGGTCATGAGAAGGGGCAGGATCGAACCGACGACACCCACGGCGCCGAGCGCGCTCAGCGAGGTGACGAAGCCGGCGAAGACCTTGAGCGTGATGTGACCCGCCAGCATGTTGGCGAAAAGACGGATCGAGAGGCTGATCGGACGCGAGAGGAACGAGATGACCTCGATCGAGACGACCAGCGGCAGGAGCGCGCCGGGAACGCCCGACGGCACGAAGAGCTTCAGGAAGCCGAAGCCATGCTTGTAGAAACCGTAGAAGACCACCGTGCCGATGACGAGAAGCGCCAGGGCGAAGGTGACGATGATCTGGCTGGTGACCGTGAAGAAGTACGGCATCATGCCCAGAAGGTTCGCGGTGAGCACGAACATGAAGAGCGAGAACACGAACGGGAAGAACTTCATCCCGTGGCTGCCCGCCCCTTCCCGGAGCATCGAGGCGATGAACTCGTAGGACATTTCCGAAACCGACTGCATGCGGCTCGGAACGAGGCCGCGCTGGCCGGTCGTGAAATAGAGGAAGCCCGTGGCGGCCGCGACGGTCGCGACCATGAAGAGCGAAGCGTTGGTGAACGAGAAATCGATGCCGCCGATTTCGATCGGAACAATCTTGTTGACCAGGAACTGATGGGTCGGATCGTTGGACACCGTTTATCTCTCTCGCTTGCCCGCCTTTCGGCGGAAGTCACCCACTATTGAGACCGCGCCGTCAGGCGCCGTCCTTCGTCTTGGTTTCGTCCCGTCCGCTGTCCGGCCTGGCGTGCTCTCGGCCTGCCAGCCTGTCGACCGGATGGGGCGATGCCACCATGCCAGCCGCGCGCATGACGTTCAGAACGCCGGCACTGAAGCCAAGGAGCAGAAGAACGATCATCCCCCAAGGCCCTGTACCCGCAAAATGGTCCAAAAGATAGCCCAGAAGCGCCCCGACGATGACGGCCGCGACGAACTCGCTCGAGAGCTTCATGGCAACCGCATAGCCCGTACGGCTTTCGGCTGCGCGCGCCTCGGCGGCGGCGTCCGCCCCGTCTGTCTTGCGCTTTTCCGCGAGTTCCGCGTCCAGGCGCTTCAGCCGGTCTTCCAGACTTTCCTTTCGATCGTCGGTCATGGCGTCCTCCTCGTCGTTCCCGCCGGCGCTTTCGCCCCATTGCGGACATATTGAAGGCTAGGATTCAAGCCGTATCCGACCCCTTTTGAAGTCGGCCGCAACATAGTTTTAGGTGCCAGCATAGTCAAGGCATGGCGAAGCTTTGCGCAACAGCAAATATAATCTGGAAAATCAATAACTTACAAAGATTCACGCGTCGAGCGCGACTCTCTGTCCCGGGAATCGCCGGGGGTGTGGCGTGGACTCACCACGCCGGGGCGCATGCCTTTCGCGCCTCAGCTCCAGCCGCCGCCATAGGTGCGGTAGAAGATATGCTTGCCGATCTTGGCGACGCGCTTCATGGTCCGGCCCCAGGGCGGGCTGACATAGGTCGCGTGATAATGGGTCGCCGAGCCGACGTCCTCGAACCAGATCTTGCCGGCCGTAACGGCCATGGCGATCTCCTTGGCCGTCTTCCAGTGCCAGGGCGAGAGGATGAGGTCGGGAATGCGGTCGCAGGCGAAGGAGAACTGGCAGCGGTTGCGCCAGTTTTCGTTCTGGTAGACGACGCCGCAGATGGTTTTCGGATAGGCGGGATTGCGCACGCGGTTGAGGATGACCTGGGCAACGGCGGCCTGGCCCTTCACCTCCTCGCCGCGCGCCTCGAAATAGATGCCTTCCGCAAGGCATTTCTGTTCCTTGGCGGTGAAGACTTCCGCCGGCAGCGCCGTCGCGGCCCAGGCGTGATCGTCGGGCGAAATGTCGGGGATGAAGCGGCCGAGTTCCTTCTTCGGCTTCAGGATCGAATCGAAGGGCGATTCCCGGGCATAGTCCGGCTCGACGCGCGCATAGGCGGTCGCCAGGATGTCGGCCTTGTCGTTGGTGACCAGGCTGGCGATGACCGGCGAGACGCCGATATTCCCGTGGACCGACTGCTTCTTGTAGAAGGCCGTCGCGATCTCGATTTCCTTGCCCTTGATGTCGGACTTGGCGAAGGCCATGCGCTGGCCCGTGTCGAAGACCGGCGAGAGGAGCGAGCTGGTGCGCTCGAGGATGGAGCCGGCCGTGAAGTCCTTCGGCGGCAGGACGGGCATGACCGCGACGATGCGGCCCTTCTTGTCGCGGCGGTTGATACGGTCTTCGTCGGGGATGGCGCCATTGCCCTTGTGCTCGCTGCGCACGGCCGCCTTCATGCCGCCCGGCAGTTCCACCCCTGCCCCGCTTTCGATGCCGCCGGTGATCATGGCGTCGGCGAACTCGATCTCCACCTCGTGCACGGAGCCGGCGGGAGAGCGGGTCAGCACCATGGTCTGGTTGCCGCCCTTGCGGTTGAGGCCGGCGAGATAGGTGGCGAGGTCCGTATGGGCGGACGGCGTGGGCAGGACGGCGGCGATGCCGAGGCCGAGCGCCAGGGGGATTTTCCATTCCCGCTTCAGATATGCGAAGAAGCGGCCTGCACCTGCATGACGAATGCTACGCTTACGCAACTGACTACTCCGCACCCTGATGCGCGCGCAGGCCCTGCCGCCGGCCTGAACCGGCGTGTCTTCCTGCCCGGATTGTTCGTATGGGAGCCGGCCGCGCCGAAGCACGGGCCCGAAGCGGCTCGTTCTCAGGGTAAAATGAAGCATTAACCTTGATGCTTGGTTAATGCGGAAAGACGCGAATGGGGGAGGCTGCCGCCTCCCCTTCACGTTTTCGTCAGATCACGACATGCGAGCCGAGCTCGACCACGCGGTTGGTCGGCAGGCGGAAGTAGTCGGAGGGATCGGTGGCGAGGTTGGCGAGCGCAATGAACAGGCGGTCCTGCCACATCGGCATGCCGGACTGCGCATCGGGCACCAGCTTGCGCCGGCCGAGATAGAACGAGGTCGACATGATGTCGAACTTGTGGCCCGCCTTGCGCATCAGACCGAGGCCATGGGAGACGTTCTGCGTCTCCATGAAGCCGAAGCGCATTTCGATGCGTGAGAATCGCTCCGAGATCGGTTCCACGGAGAATCGCTCGGCCGGGATGACGCGCGGCGTGTTGGCGGTCTTGACCGTCAGGATGAAGTTCTTCTCGTGCAGCACGTGATTGTGCTTGATGTTGTGCAGCAGCGCGGCGGGGGCGAAATCGGGATCGCTGGTGAGGAAGATCGCCGTGCCGCTCACCTGGACCGGCGCATGGGCGCTGTGCTTTTCCACCGACTTGATGAAGGCCGGCAGCGGCACTTCGATGCGGCGCGTCTTGTCGCGCAGGATGCGGGTGCCGCGCGTCCAGGTCCACATCAGGACGACGACCGCGGCGGCGATCGTCACCGGCACGTAGCCGCCGTCATGCACCTTGAGGAGGTTGGCGCCGAGGAAGGTGAGTTCCAGCAGGAAGAGCGGCAGCAGCGCGGCGGTGGCGGCGAGCGGCGTCCAGCGCCAGCGCATGCGCAGGAACTCGAAGGCGAGCACGGTCGTCACCACCATCGCGCCGGTGACGGAGATGCCATAGGCCGTCGCCAGGGCCTCGGACGAGCCGAAGATGAAGACCAGCAGCATGACGCCGAAGAGCAGCACGGTGTTGACGCCCGGCAGGTAGATCTGGCCGGTTTGGGTTTCCGAGGTGTGGAAGATTTCCATGCGCGGCAGGAAGCCGAGATGGATGGCCTGGCGCGTCAGCGAGAAGGCGCCCGTTATCACCGCCTGGCTGGCGATGATGGTGGCGGCCGTCGCGAGGATGACGACGGGCAGCAGCGCCCATTTCGGGAACATCAGGAAGAACGGGTTGGAAATGGTCTCGGGATGGGCGAGCACCAGTGCGCCCTGGCCGAGATAGTTCAGCGTCAGCGCCGGGAAGACCAGGCAGAACCAGGCCCACTGGATCGGCCGACGGCCGAAATGGCCAAGGTCGGCATAGAGCGCTTCCGCGCCGGTGACCGTCAGGAACACCGCCCCGAGCACGACGAGGCCGACATAGCCCTCGTTCAGCATGAAGAGCACGGCGTAATAGGGGTTGAAGGCGGCGAGGATGCCGAGATCGTCGCTGATATGCGTGACGCCGCCGAGGCCCATGACGATGAACCAGACGGCGGTGATCGGCCCGAAGAACTTCGACACCGCAGCCGTGCCGAGCGACTGCACGGCAAAGAGCATGACGAGAATGACGACGGAGATGGGCACGACATAGTCGCCGAGCGTCGGCGTCACCAGCTTCAGGCCCTCCACCGCCGAGAGAACCGAAAGCGCCGGCGTGATCATGGCGTCGCCGATGAAGAGCGCCGCGCCGATCGCGCCGAGGAAGAACAGCACGGGCGCATGGCTGCCGGCCGTCTTGGACAGCAGCGCCAGCAGGGAGAGCGTGCCGCCCTCGCCGTGGTTGTCGGCGCGCAGCAGGAAGAGCACGTATTTCAGCGTGACGATGATCGTCAGCGTCCAGATCATCAGCGAGATGAGACCGATGATCTCGACGCGCTCGACGCCGTCGTGGGCCACGGGCCGCAGCGCCTCGCGGAAGGCGTAGAGCGGGCTGGTGCCGATGTCGCCATAGACGACGCCGACGGAGCCGAGGGAGAGAAGGAACAACGTGCGCGCCCGGCCGTGGGAATGCGGTGCGCTACCGGAATGTGCGTGCATGGGGCTAACAGGCTCTAGAGCCAGCCTTTCCAGCGGAAAAAGAAGAAGGGAAGAATCGCCGACAGCACCATGGCCGCAAGCGTCATCGGATAGGCGGCGGCAACGTGCAGTTCCGGCATGAATTCAAAGTTCATGCCGTAGATGGAGGCGATCAGCGTCGGCGGCAGCAGCACCACCGAGGCAATCGAGAAGATCTTGATGATGGCGTTCTGCTCGAGATTGATGAGGCCGAGCGAGGCATCGAGCAGGAAGGTGATGTTGCCGGCGACGAAGCCGGCATGTTCGGACAGCGACTGCACGTCGCGCGTCACCGTGCGGCAGAGTTCCAGACTGTCGCGGTCGGATTGCAGCGACGGCAGCGCATGCAGGAAGGTCAGCATGCGCGAGAGCGACATCAGGCTGTCGCGCGTCTTGGCGATGAGCCGGTGCAGCGCGGAGACCTGCACGACGCGGTCTTCGAGATAGCGCGGCGGACGGCGGGACAGGTGGCGCTTGTCGCCGAACACTTCGAGCGACAGCGTGTCGGCGCGCGAGACGGCGATCTCGAGGATTTCCGCCGTGCGGTCGGCGATGGTTTCGAGAAGGCGCGTGATCATCACGGTCGGCGAGGAACAGCCGCCGGGAATGCGGTGCATCGCGCTCTTGAAGAGGACGAAGGAACGCGGCTCGGCATAGCGCACGGTCAGAAGCTTGCCCGCCGTCAGGATGAAGGCGACATCGGTCAGCTGCGGCAGGTCGCTTTCCGCCTTCACCATCAGCGAGGCGGTCATGTAGGCAGCGTTGCCGTCCGTGTAGAGACGGCTGGAGGGCTCGATGTCCTTGAGTTCGTCGCGGGTCGGCACTTCGATGCCGAGCACGCGCTCGATCAGCGCCTCTTCGTCGCGGGTGGGTTCGACGAGATCGACCCACACGGCGCCGGCAAGTGCGGCGGCGGCGTTGGAATCGGTTTCAGTGGGCAGGGCGCGCGCCTCGCCGTTGGAACGGAAAACCGTGATCACCGGCGAATGGCTCCAGAACGGACCATCGCTCACACTCCTGATTGAACCCGCCCATCAGCGGTCGGCCGCGCATATTGCGCGGCGCAACATAAAAATCAAGCTACCGTCGATGAACGCCGAAGGGCGGTGAAGGTTCGGCTATTCGAACACGATGGCGGGCGCGTCGCGCCCGCCCTTGCCCTGCGCCGTTTCCAGCTCCTGCCAGACGCGCGCCGCGATCTGGCGATAGACCTTCGCCGCCGCGCCGTCCGGATTGGAGACGACGACGGGCGTGCCGGCATCCGAGGTCTCACGGATATCCATGGTCAGCGGCACTTCGCCGAGGAAGGGCACGCCGATGCGCTCGGCCTCCTTGCGCGCGCCGCCATGACCGAAGATGTCGTAGCGGTTGCCGGTGTCGGGGGCGATGAAATAGCTCATGTTCTCGACGATGCCGAGCACCGGCACCTCGACCTTGCTGAACATGTTGAGGCCCTTGCGCGCATCGATGAGCGCGAGGTCCTGCGGGGTCGAGACGATGACGGCGCCGGCGAGCGGCACCTGCTGGGCCATGGTGAGCTGGGCATCGCCCGTGCCCGGCGGCATGTCGACGACGAGCACGTCGAGATCGCCCCAGGCGACCTCGCGCAGCATCTGCATCAGCGCCGACTGGATCATCGGGCCGCGCCAGATCATCGCCACCTCCTCGTCGACGAGGAAGCCCATGGACATGACCTTGATGCCGTAGTTCTCCATCGGCTTGATCATGCGGCCTTCCAGCTGCTGCGGCCGGCCGGAAATCTTCAGGAGCCGCGGCATGGAGGGGCCGTAGATGTCGGCATCGAGAATGCCGACGCGAAGCCCGTTCGCCTTCAGCGCCAGCGCAAGATTGACCGCGGTGGTCGACTTGCCGACGCCGCCCTTGCCGGAGGCGACCGCGATGATCGCGCCGACGCCGGGGATGCCGGATTTGGCGCGCTGCTGCGGCTGGCCGGCGGGCGCGGCGTGGCTGTGGCCCGCATGGTTGTGACCGGCATGGCTATGGCCGGCATGGTCGTGAGCGGCGCCGCGGCCGGGCGGCGGCGGTGCGGCCGCGCGCGACGCGGCGGGGCCGGCGGCGGCGCGCTTGTCGGCGGTCAGCGCCACCATGGCGGCCTTGATGCCGGGGATTTCCTTGACGACGCGCTCGGCGGCGGCGCGCATCGGATCGAGCTCGCGGGCGCGCTCGGCCGGCACGGTGATGGAGAAATAGGCCTTGCCGTCGGAAATGAAGACATCGGAAACGAGGCCGAGATCGACGATGTTGCCGTCCATGTCAGGCCCGCGCACCGTGCGCAGCCGTTCCAGCACCTGTTCCTTGCTTACGTCAGTCATGAAACCCTCGAATAGCCTGTCGCGGCGTAGCAGCCCTTCGCCGTAAATAGTGCACGGGAAGCCCGTCGCCAAACGAATTCACCTGCGACGGGAAGCAGCAGCTTTGCGGCGATGTCAGGCAATCAGCCCGCGGCGGATGGCCTTGACGACGGCCTGGGTGCGGTTGACCGCCTCGAGCTTGCGGGTGACCTGGTTGAGGTAGTGGTTCACCGTATGCTCGGAGAGGCCGAGGATTTCGGCGATCTCCAGGCTCGTCTTGCCCGCCGCCGTCCAGCTCAGGCACTGGATCTCGCGGTCGGTGAGCACGACCTGGCCGGACTTCCAGGCCGAGCCGATCTCGGCGAGGCGGTTGAAGAGATGCACGGAGATCATCTGCAGCATCAGCCGGTCGTCGCGGCCGAGCGTCGCGCTCTCGCCGCCCCAGACGATGGCGCCGCGATTGCCGAGCGCGTCATGCACCGGGAAGAAGTGACCGACCAGCATGCCATGACCCGTCATGACATCGAGCAGTTCGGAGAAATCGGCATTCTCGGAGGATTCGCCGATCCATTCGCGCATGTCGTAGGAGAAGGGCACGGTGGTCAGCCGCAGCTTGCGGATGCCGGCGCTGTGGCGAACCATGCGCATCGTGTCGTATTTGGCGAGGATTTCCTGCGGCCAGTTGCTGACGATGGAGTAGGCGGAGAGTTTTTCGGCCTCGAAACCCGGCAGGGTGAAGACGATGAAGTATTTGAGACCGTATTCCTCGCATTTGCGCCGCATGTAGCGCACGATGTCGAACTGCGTTTCCAGGGCGGCGATCTCGGCGCCTTCGTCCTGGATCTGATTTGCGCCGCTGCTGGTTTCGTCAGCCGTCATGGTGCCCCGCAATGGTTATTCCTGCCTTCACGCAATTGGAGCGGGACCGCACGCATTCCAGAGAGTCGCAAGGGTTATTATTATTATGCATCAGTTCAAAAGTCCGGCGCGGATCGCCTTGGCGACCGCTTGAACCCGGTTGACCGCATCGAGCTTGCGCGTCGCACGGTTCAGGTAATGATTGACCGTATATTCCGAGAGACCGAGAATTTCGGACATTTCGACGCTGGTCTTGCCGGCCGAGGCCCAGGAAAGGCACTCGATCTCGCGGCGCGACAGCGAAACGTTCTGCCGGCGGCCGGCGCGCAAATCCACGACCTCGGTGAAGATGGCGTTGGCCAGTGCGTTGAGTTCGGCCATTTCCTGCGAATTGAACGCCTCACGCGTGCCGCCGAAGGCGAGCGCACCGCGCAGGCCCGCGGAATTGTGCGCCGGGAAATAGGCCCCGCGCGACAGGCCGTGCCTGTCGAAGAGGCTCGCCGCAATCGCCGCCTTGCCATCGGCGCGGCGGCGGTTCGTGCGGTCCGCGTCGTAGGTGAAGGGGTTGGTGCTCTGGCGCAGCCGCTCGATGACCGGGCTGCCGAAGATCAGACCGGCATGGTCGTAGGTCTTCAGCATCTCGTCCGGCCAGGACGTCAGCAGAACGTTGGAAGAGAAATCGGTCGACGTCTCGGAGGGAACGTTGATCAGCAGGTAGCCGCGAAGGCCGTAACGCTTGACGATCAGGTCGAGCTTTTCGGCGACGCTTTCCTCCGACCCCAGAGCCGAGAGACCCGAGCCCCAGCGGTTCTGGAAGTGTGCAGATGTCGTATGGAATCGATCCGCCATGTCCATCTTCCTTCAGCAACGCACGCGAATGCAGGGGCAGACCCTGCCCGTACATTTCACTTGCTTGCCTCAGGAACCCCCGTATCCCAATGCAAGTATTTTCGAGAACCGCGCCTCAAGATCGCGGTGAGCGACGCAACGCAGAGGCTGGTCGTGAGGGAAGCTAATGGCGCCCCCAATCCACGTCCAGCGCGATTTTCTAATTTACCGTAAAATAGGGCGATAAGACAACTCTGCGACCACTTGATACCTCATAAATCGACTTACCGTTGCGGGCCGAGCTTTGCAGCCAGCTCGCCCATGATGGCGCGGGCCGCTTCAAGCACGCGCGGCGCCCATTCCTGAAGCTGCGCCTCGCTGACCCGATAGGCCGGCCCGGTGACGGAAACGCCCGCCACCAGCGCGCGGCCGGCATCGAAAACCGGCGCGGCGACACAGCGGATGCCCGTTTCGTGCTCCTCCCGGTCGAAGGCGATGCCGCTTTCGCGAATCTCTGCCAGTTCGGTGAAAAGCGCGGCGCGGCCGGCAAGCGTCTGCGGCGTATAGCGGCGGAACTCCAGGCCGGCGAGCGCCGCATCCAGTGCGGCCGCATCGAGCACGGAAAGCGCCGCCTTACCGACACCCGTGCAATAGGCGGGCGAGGCATTGCCGATCTGCGAGTTCATGCGCACCGCCTGCCGGCTCTCCACCTTGTCGAGATAGATGATCTCGCGCCCGCGCAGCACGCCGAGATGCACCGTCTCACCGGTTTCCCGGTGCAGCGCCTCCAGAAAGGGCGCGGCGACGGCACGGAAATCGTTGCGCGCCCAGCTGGTGGAGGCGAGCTTGAGGAGGCGCAGGCCCGGCACATAGGCATGATCGGGCCTCAGCTCCAGCAGCCCCTCCTGCACCAGATGGGAAAGCTGGCGGTGCAGCGTGCCGCGCGGCTGGCCGCTGACGGCAAGCACATCGGTAAAGCGCAGGGGCCGTTCGGAGAGCGCCACCGTTTCCAGCACGGTCATGGCCTTGCCCAGCGTGCCGGTGCCGCCGTCGTCTTCCCGCTCGCGCGCCATGGCTAAGCTCCCCATTCCACCTTGACAGCATTGCACGATAGCGAAATAATTCCAAATAGTCAAACTTAGTTCCAAATAATGGAACTTCTTCTCAGGAGAGCACGGATGGCGGGCCGCTACCCGGACCTCGCAGGACAGGGCGTTCTCGTCACCGGCGGCGGCTCGGGCATCGGCGCGGCGCTGGTCGCCGGCTTCGCGGCCGAGGGCGCACGGGTCGCCTTTCTCGACATCGCCGAGGTGGAAAGCCGCGCGCTCGTCTTAGAACTCGAAGGCAAGGTCGCCCACCTGCCGCACTATATCCATGTCGACCTTCGCGACATCGCGGCCCTGCGCGCGGCCGTCGAAGATGCCGCGACTGCGCTTGGCGGCCTTCGCGTGCTCGTCAACAATGCCGCCCGCGACGACCGACAGGAACTCGATACCGTCGAGCCCGACGACTGGGACGAGAACCAGGCGGTGAACCTGCGCCATCATTTCTTCGCCGCCCAGGCCGCCGCGCACCATATGAAGAAGGCGGGCGGCGGGGCGATCGTCAATTTCTCCTCCATCGCCTTCCTGCTCAACATGGGCGAGCTTCCCGCCTATGCCACCGCCAAGGCCGGCATTATCGGCCTGACCAAATCGCTCGCCGGCAAGCTCGGTCCGGATGGCATCCGCGTCAACGCCATCCTGCCCGGCATGGTGCTGACCGAGCGGCAGAAGCGCCTGTGGATCGATGAGGCGGACATGGCCGCCGGCATCGCCCGGCAATGCCTGAAGCGCCCGCTGCTTGCCGACGACATGGTCGGCCCCTGCCTTTTCCTGGCGTCGGAGGCCTCCGCCGCCATCACCGCCCAAACGCTCATCGTCGATGGAGGCATGCTCTGATGACCACTCCCGCCCTGGAACCCGCCTATGTCGCGGTCGACTGGGGAACCTCCAGTTTCCGCCTCTGGCTCATCGGCCGCGATGGCAGCGTCATTGCCGAGCGCCGCAGCGGCGACGGCATGACGACGGCCGCCCGCACCGGCTTTGCCGAGGTGCTGAACGCTCACCTCGCCGCCGTCTCGGCGCCCGCGGACCTGCCGGTGCTCATCTGCGGCATGGCGGGCGCCAAGCAGGGCTGGATCGAGGCCGGCTATCTCGATACGCCCGCTGCCCTTGCCGACATTCCCGCCGCCGCCGTGCGCATTCCCGGCGTTGCGGCCGATATCCGCATCCTGCCCGGCCTTGCCCAGCGCGACGCCGTGACGCCCGACGTCATGCGCGGCGAGGAAACGCAGCTTCTCGGCGCGGCCAACGCGCTTGGCACGGGCGACCATCTCGTCTGCATGCCCGGCACGCACAGCAAATGGGTGCGTCTTTCCGGCGGCAGGGTCACCGGCTTCTCCACCTTCATGACCGGCGAACTGTTCGAGGCCATCGCCCGCAACACGATCCTCAGCCATGCCATCGCCGAGGCCGGCGCGATCTCCGGCGAGAATGCCGCCTTCCGCGCCGCCGTGGCCCGCATGGTCGAGACGCCGGCGCTGGCGACCAGCCAGCTCTTTTCCGTGCGTGCCGGCTCCCTCATCGCCGGCCTTTCACCCGACGATGCCAAGGCGCGCCTTTCCGGCACGCTGATCGGGCTGGAAATCGCGGGCGCGCTGTCGCTCGTCGCCGATGGAACGCCCGTCGCGCTCGTGGTGTCGGGCGGGCTCGGCGCGCTTTACGAGGCCGCGCTCGCCGCCGCCGGCCTTGCCCCCACCCTCATCGATGCCGATACCGCCGTGCGCAACGGCCTTGCCGCGGGCGCCAAGGCGCTCTGGTCCCTCTGAGAAAGTCGAAGAACATGAGCCGCATCCCCTTCCCCGCCATGAAATATCCCCTCATCGCCATCCTGCGCGGCCTGAAGCCGGCCGAAACCGAGGATGTCGTCGGCGCACTGATCGAGACGGGCTTCACCGCCATCGAGATCCCGCTGAACTCGCCGGAGCCCTTCAAGTCCATCGAGATCGCCGTGAAGATGGCGCCCGAGGGATGCCTGATCGGCGCCGGCACCGTGCTGACCGTCGCCGACGTCAACCGCCTCGCCGATGTCGGCGGGCGACTGATGGTGAGCCCCAATGTCGAGCCTGAGGTCATCTCCACCGCCGCCGCCAAGGGCATGGTGACGATGCCGGGCGTCTTCACGCCCACGGAGGCGCTTGCCGCCGCCCGCGCCGGCGCGACGGGCCTCAAGTTCTTCCCGGCCAGCGTGCTCGGCCCGTCCGGCATCCAGGCGATCCGCGCCGTGCTGCCGGCCGAACTGGAAATCGCCGCCGTCGGCGGCGTGTCGGACAAGAACTTCGCCGACTATGCCGCCATCGGCATCCGCAGCTTCGGCCTCGGCTCCAGCCTCTACAAGCCGGGCATGGACGGCAGCGAGGCGCGCGCCCGCGCCAGGGCGACGATCGAGACCTATGACGCCGTCTATGGAGCCGGCCGATGAGCGAGACCCACGCCTTTACCGGCCGCGTGCTCTGCGAGGCCGCCTGCCAGCTCGGCGAAGGGGCGACCTATGACCCGGCGAGCGGCAAGGCCTTCTGGTTCGACATCAAGGGCCAGAAACTGCACGAACTGCACCTCGCCACCAGGACGAAGGCCGTGCACGACCTGCCCTTCCTCGGCAGTGTGCTCGCGGTCGTCGACGCGGCGCGCCAGCTCATCGTTTCCGACCAGGGCCTTTTCCTCCGCACCGTGGCGGACGGCCGGCTGACGCCCTTCCTCACGCTCGAGGACAAGGCCGTCAACCGCTCCAACGACGGGCGCGTGCACCCTTGCGGCGCGCTGTGGGCGAGCACGATGGGGCGCAGCGCCGAAAAGCACTCCGGCGCGATCTACCACGTCGCCGGCACGGTGGTGACGAAGCTCTTCTCCAACATCACCATCGCGAACAGCATCTGCTTCTCGCCGGACGGCGGCACCGGCTACTTCGTCGATTCGGCCGTCAACCGGCTGATGCGCGTGGCGCTCGATGCAAAGACCGGGCTTCCGACCGGCGAGCCGGAAGGCCTCAGCGACCAGAGCGGAACGCCGGGAGACGTGGACGGCTCGGTCTGCGATGCCGAAGGGCTGATCTGGAATGCGCGCT
This sequence comes from Shinella sp. G-2, assembly GCF_050172695.1. Taxonomy (NCBI): domain Bacteria; kingdom Pseudomonadati; phylum Pseudomonadota; class Alphaproteobacteria; order Hyphomicrobiales; family Rhizobiaceae; genus Shinella; species Shinella sp. G-2. Next base: position 213,950 of record NZ_JBBEYH010000005.1, read on the forward strand.
GGGGCGGCAACGGGATCGACGTCTACACACCCGACGGCACGAAGGTCGCGCACCATCACGTGCCGGCGCTGCAGACGACCTGCCCCGCTTTCATCGGCGAAAAGGCCGACCGGCTGCTGGTCACCTCCGCCTGGGCGGACATGGACGGTGCGGCGCGCCGCGCCGATCCCTTGGCAGGCCAGACCTTCGAGCTCGGCATCGCGGTGAAGGGCCGCTTCGAACCGACCTTCACCCTCTGACGTCCGCCCGCAGTTTCGGACGGGAAACGGCCATCCTGAGCGTGGTGGCCGTTTCTTTTTGCATGGCTGCGACGAAAAAGAAGGCAATTTTCATCGGAACCAAACCCTGACGACCTCGTTCCTTGTCCATCAGCCGGTGCGGACGGGCACTTTCCAAAACCGCCGCCGCGCCTTGATACCAACGAGACGAAAGGCAGATTTACCATGACCAAGAAACTTCTTACTTCCGTTGCCGCTGGTGCACTTTTCCTGGGCGCGGCTCTGGCTCCGGCAGCATATGCACAGGACACCAACCAGCCGGCGGCCGGCCAGACCCAGACCATGGAACAGCAGCCGGGCATGACCGGTGACGCAGCCACGGGCACGACCCCTGACGATACGGCCGCAAACCCGGCCACGACGCCGACCGAGGACACGGCCCAGACGCCGGCCACCAGCACGGATACGGATACCGCCCAGACCCCGGCAACGCCGAGCGAAGATACCGCACAGGCTCCGGCCGCTGGCGGCGACTATCTGACGGCCCAGTCGGAAGAACAGATCAGCGCCAACACCTATATCGGTCAGGCGGTCTACAACAGCGCCGATGAAAGCATCGGCAAGATCTCCGACCTGATCATGGAGAAGGATGGCGGCATCACCGCAGCCATCATCGGTGTCGGCGGCTTCCTGGGCATCGGCGAGAAGTGGGTCGCCGTACCGTTCGAGAAGATCGCGATCACGCAGGTTCCCGATTCCGATGACGTCAAGCTGACGACGACGGAAACCGCAGAAAGCCTGCAGGCAGCGCCGGAATTCAAGACAAGGGCGCAGCAGGTCGCGGAACGTCAGGCCAATACTCCGGTGGACAACTCGACGACCTCGTCGACGACCACGACCACGGAAACGGCCCCGACCACGACCCAGCCGGCCGAATAACCCGGCGGGTTCCCCTGACCTCCAGCCCGGTGGCGTTCCCCTGCGCCGCCGGGCTTTTTCATGCGCCGATGGGAGAGCGCTTCAGGCCGAAGCGGCGCTGCCGTTCAAGGCTCAATACCAGGCATCGGCCATCGCGGCTTTCTTCCGGTCCATGTAGTCGCGAAGCGCATCGTCGATGGCGGCGTCCAGCGGCGGCGCCTCGTATTCGGCGAGCGTCTTCTTCCACTGGCGGTTGGCGCGCGTCGCCATGTCCGTCGAGCCGCCCTCCTCGCTCCATTTCTCGAAGGGCTCGTTGTCGGACAGCGTCGAATCCCAGAAGGCTGTCTGGTAATTGCGCATGGTGTGATCGCAGCCGAGGAAGTGGCTGCCGGGGCCGACCTGCAGGAAGGCATCCATGGCGAGCGTGTTGTCGTCGACCGTCACGCCGGCGAGATAGGAATGCAGCGCGCCGCAGAGGTCGGCGTCCATGACGAACTTCTCGTAGGACATGGAGAGCAGACCGTCGAGGAAACCGGCGGAATGCAGGATGAAGTTCGCGCCGCAATGCACGGCCGACAGCATGGACATCAGCCCTTCCTGCATGGCCTGCCCGTCCGGCAGCTTGGAATTGGAGAAGTTGCCGGCGCAGCGCAGCGGCAGTTTCAGCCGCCGTGCAAGCTGGCCGACGACCATGGAGCCGATGGCCGGCTCCGGCGTGCCGAAGGTGGGCGAGCCGGACCGCAGCGACATGGAGGAGAGGAAATTGCCGAAAATGACCGGCGCGCCCTTCCGTTCGAGCTGCGTCAGCGCACAGCCGGCCAGCGTTTCGGCGAAGGACTGGGCGATGGCGCCGGCATTCGTGACCGGCCCCATGGCCCCGCCGAGGATGAAGGGAACGATGACGGCGGCCTGGTTGGCGCGGGCGTAGGCGCGCAGCGACTTCGTCATCGTGCCGTCCCAGACGAGCGGCGAGTTGACGTTGACATTGCCGAGAATGACGCAGTTCCGGTCGACGAAATCGGCGCCGAACAGGATGCGCGCCATGTCGATGGAATCCTCGGCGCGCTCTTCCGCCGTGATCGAGCCCATGAAGGCGCGGTCGGAATATTTGATATGGCTGTAGACCATGTCGAGATGGCGCTTGTTGACCGGGATATCCACCGGCTCGCAGATCGTGCCGCCGGAATGGTGCAGCCAGGGGCTCGCCTGGGCAAGCTTGATGAAGTTGCGGAAGTCCTCCAGCGTGCCGTAGCGCCGGCCCTTGTCGAGATCCATCACGAAGGGCGACCCGTAGGCCGGCGAGAAGACGACGTTGTTCCCGCCGATCTGCACGTTGTTGGCGGGGTTGCGCGCATGTTGCGTGAACTCGGCCGGGGCGGAAGCGACGATCTCGCGCAGCATGCCGGGCTCGAAGCGCACCAGCAGCCCTTCCACCTTTGCGCCCGCGCGCTTCCAGTGGTCGAGGGCGACCGGGTCGTCGCGAAACTCGATGCCGACTTCGGCAAGGATGCGGTCGGCGGCGCGCTCGACCTTCTGGAGGTTCTCCTCCGAGAGCACGTCATAGGTCGGGATGCCGCGCTGGATATAGGGCACGCCGAGCGGCTTTGCCGCGCTGTCGCGCCTTGTGCCCCTGCCCCGCCGTGCCGGCGCGTCCACCGTCGCTGCTTCACCCATCTTCGCCTCCATAATTCACGATGAGGCTAGGCGCGAAAAAGACCGCTGTAACGCTGGAAAAATTTATTCGACACTATAAGCTCGATTTATGGAAACCCTGCGCCGCCTGCTCCCCTCCGCCTCAAGCCTCATCATCTTCGAGGCCGCCGGGCGACACCAGAATTTCACCCGCGCGGCCACCGAGCTCGGCATGACGCAGGCGGCCGTCTCCTATGCGGTGCGCAATCTGGAGGAACAGCTCGGCGTCGCGCTCTTTCACCGCGTCCACCGCGCCGTCGAACTCACCGATGCCGGCGAGCGCTTCCATGCCGACGTGACGCTCGGCCTGTCGCGCATCCAGAAATCGGCGGAGGACATTCGCGCCAAGGGCCGCGAGGCAAATGTGACGCTCGCCGCCTCCACCGCCTTCGCCTCCATGTGGATGCTGCCGCGCCTTGCCAAGCTGCGCGCCGACCTGCCGGACATCGACCTTCGCATCCAGACCAGCGTGCGCGACCTCGATCTCGACGAAGAGCCGATCCCGCTCGCCATCCGTGGCGGCGATCCGGCCAAATGGCCGCGCTACCACGCCGCGCTGCTCGCGCCCGAGGTCATCACCGCGGTGGCGAGTCCCGCCTTCCTGGAAAGCCGCGGCCATCCGAAGACGCCCGAGGAACTGCTGAAACTGCCGCTGATCCATCTGGAAGAACCGGTGCGCGCGGCCTGCGACTGGCCGGAATGGTTCGCCAGCGCAGGCGTACGCTATCCCGCGCAGGCGCGCCGGCTCGCGATCAACGATTACGTCCTGGTCATCCAGGCGGTGCTGGCGGGCGAAGGCGTGGCGCTCGGCTGGCGCCACCTCATAGAGGGGCAGGTGCGCTCGGGAACGCTCGTTCCCGTCGGCGGCCATGCCCTCGAACTCGACGAGGCCTTCTACGTCGTCTGGCCGCGCTCGCGCGAGCTCAACGGCCCGGCGCGGCGCGTGCGCGACTGGCTGGTAGAGGAAGGGCGATTGAGCCGCAATGGCGCGGCCTGAGGGGCGACCTTCGGACTCCCCTCGCCCGGCCACCCCCTCTCCCGTTCCCATACGCCTCTAGAGAATGTCAGGTTCAGATTGAACCAGACATGCTCTCAATTCTTTTGTTTTCGTTTGCCTTTCCGGGAAAACCGGTTCCCACTTTTCCCTGACAAACTCTAATCCACGTAAGAGAGCGTGCCGCAGGCCATGGCCTCACCGGCTTCGAGGCGGGCGACGGTTTCGCGCAGGTCCTGCAGAAACGCGTCGACGGCCTCGGCGGCCATGGCATCGACGACGAGATGGACGAGCGGCGGTTCCAGCGTGCCGCCCATCGGCCAGTTGCGCGCAGCCATGCCGGCGACGATCTTCTGCACGGGCACGTTGCGCGAGCCGAAGACGAGGATGGTCAGGTCCGTTTCCCAGGGCTCCAGCCCGTCGATGGCGGCGATGCCCTCGATGAAGCGTTTCTTGGTGTCCATCGCCTTTGCCGCGAGCGCGGTGTAACCCTCTTCGCCGAGATACTGGAAGAGGCTCCAGGCGGACGCCGTGGAGCCGGCCGGCCGCGAGCCGGAAAAGGCCGGCGCCATATAGGGACCGCACGGCCAGTCGTCGGGAAAGACGTGGTTGAACGCCTGACGTTCGGCGGAACGCCAGGAAATGGTCGAGAGCGGCTTTGCCGCATAACCGTATTTGTGCGCGTCGGCGGAGATCGAGCTGACGCCGTCCACGCGGAAGTCCCAGGCCGGCACCGCATGACCCGCACGCTCGACGAAGGGCGCGATGAAGCCGCCGACGCAGGCGTCGACATGCAGCCACAGGCCCGTTTCGACCGCCAGCCTGCCGACATCGACGACCGGATCGTAGAGGCCATGCGGCCATTGCGGGGCCGAGACGGCAAAACCGATCGTGTTCGGGCCTACCGCCGCGGCCATCGCCGCGACATCGGCGCGGTAGTCCGGCCCGAGCGGCGTTCGCACCAGCTTCAGGCCGAGATAGTGACAGGCCTTGGAAAGGGTCGCATGGGCCGTATAGGGCGCGACGATCTCGGGTGCGGTGACGCCCGGCCGATGCACCTTCGCCCATTCGCGCGCGGCATGCATGGCGCAGAAATTGCTCTCCGTACCGCCGGAGGTGAGATTGGTGACGATACCCTCAGCGCCGCCGCTCACCAGGGCCGCGACCGCACCCGTCACCGCGGCCTCCAGATCGAGGAAGCCCGGAAAATAGCGCCGGACGAGCGCATTGTAGGAGAAGTAGCGCAGATAGGCGGCGCGGCTGACGGCCTGAACATCCTCGCCGCCGCGCATGGCATGGGCACTCATGGCGCCGCGGATGTAGTCCGGCTCACGCGCCTGGAATGCGTCGAGGTCGGCCAGAACATCGTCGGCCGGCTTGCCACGGGGCGGAATCGAATGGGGATACGGCATCTGTTCGCTCCTTAAATGTCCTGTCGGTGGCTTCCGCCGCGCGGTCCTTGACCGGAATAGAAGAGCGTTATAACACTACGTTATTCAATGCAAGGCAAAAGCCGTGGGAGGCAGAACTTGATCACGCAGAACACACCCGCCACCGCCGGGGCGATTTGGGTCGAGCACGAATTCGGAGCGCTGACGGAGGTCGTCGTCGGGCGGCCGGACGGATTGACGCTGCCGGTGCTGACGGCCGAAATGGCCAGCGAGATCGACGAACTGAACCAGCTCGGCCCCGAATTCATGACCAGCGGCCAGGGCAAGCTGCTGGTCGATTTCGCCCCGGCGCTGGCCGCGCGCATCGCCACGCAGGTCGAAGGCCTTGCCGCGCTGCTGCAAGCCCGCGGCCTCATCGTACACCGGCCCCGCCCCCTCACCGAGGCCGAACAGCTTTACCCCGGCAACGGCCAGCCGGGCGGTTCGCTGATCTTCATGCGCGACCCCATCGTCGTCATCGGCGACCGGATCATCGAATTGGCAATGCGCTACCCGTTCCGCCGCCGCCAGAAATTCACCCTGCGCGAGACGCTGCAGCGCCGCGCCGCCGAGGCTGGCGCCCTGTTCGTCGCGATGCCCGAGCCGATGCCCATTCCCATGGAGGCAGGCTGGGGTGACGGCCCCTTCCTCGAAGGCGGCGATGTCCTGCTCAACGGCCGGCACGTCTATGTCGGCCTTTCGGGTCATGCCTCCTCCGCCCTCGGCGCGGCGTGGCTGCAACGCCTGCTCGGCAACGGCCATGCGGTCGAGACCGTCGCGGTCAGCAAGGGCTTCATCCATCTCGACTGCGTGCTCAGCCTGCCCCGGCCGGGTCTTGCCCTCGCCTGCCTCGACGCCCTGCCGGACGGTCTGCCCGCCTCCCTTGCCGGCTGGGACGTCATTGAAGTCTCCATCGACGAGGCCAAACGGCTCGGCTGCAACGGCCTCATCCTGGACACGCAGACCTATGTCATGGATGCCACGCACCAGCGACTGGCCGAGGAACTGTCGAAACGCGGCACGGAGGTCATCACCGTTCCCTATGACGCGCCCGCCATGTTCGGCGGCGGCCTGCGCTGCTCCCACCATCCGCTGCGCCGCACCTGAGCGGTCATCATCTCCAGAAAAGTGGAAGGGGGCGGCCGGGGCACCGGCCGCCCCCTTCCTTCGCAACGGGCTCCGTCAATAAGACTTTTCGAGCCCGAGAACCTTGTTGGCGAAATAGGCCAGGATCAGGTTGGTCGAAACGGGGGCGATCTGATAGACGCGGCATTCCCGCCATTTCCGTTCGACATCGTATTCCCGCGCATAGCTGAAGCCGCCGAGCGTCTGCATGGCCGCCTCCGCCGCGCGCCAGCAGGCCTCCGATGCAAGGAGCTTGGCGGCATTGGCCTGCGAACCGCAGGGCCGGCCGGCGGCAAACAGCGCGGCCGCCTGGCGAGCCAGCACATCGGCGGCTTCAAGCTCCACATAGCTGCGCGCCAGCGGAAACTGGATGCCCTGGTTCTTGCCGATGCTGCGGCCGAAGACCTTGCGCTCGTTGGCATAGTGCACGGCCCGTTTCAGGAAGAAACGCCCGTCGCCGATGGCCTCCGAGGCCACGAGGATCCGCTCGGCATTGAGGCTGTCGAGGATATAGCGGAACCCCTTGCCCTCCTCGCCGATCAGCGCATCGGCCGGCACATGGAGGTCGTTGAAGAACACCTCCGTCGTGTTGTGGTTGATCATGGCATCGAGCGGGCGGATATCCAGCGCGCCCTCGGGCTGGTTGCGCATGTCGATGAGGAAGACGGAAAGCCCCGCATCGCGCGTCGCGCATTCCTGCACGGGCGTCGTGCGTGCAAGCAGCAGCATGAGATCGGAATGCAGCGCGCGCGACGTCCAGACCTTCTGGCCGTTGATGACATAGCCGTCCGCCGTGCGGACCGCGCGGGTCTTGATCTGCGTCGTGTCCGATCCCGTCGTCGGCTCCGTCACGCCGAAAGCCTGCAACCGCAACCGGCCGGCCGCGATATCGGGCAGATAGCGCCGCTTCTGTTCCTCAGACCCATGCCGCAGCAGCGTGCCCATGATGTACATCTGGGCGTGGCCCTGCGAGGCCGAGCAGCCGGATTCGTTGATCGTCTCGAGGATCACGGCGGCAGCCCTCAGCGGCAGGCCCGAACCGCCATATTCCTCCGGAATGAGACAGGCAAGGAAACCGGCTTCGGCAAGCTCGTTGATGAAATCGGTGGGATAGCCGTGCACGTCCTCCAGATCGCGCCAGTATCTGGCGGGATACTTCGCGCAGATGGCGCGGACGGCATCCCGGAGGTCGTCGTGGTTTTCGTCGAGCGGCATGGCCAGGTCTGTCGTCATCGTGCGGCTTTCTCTCTTGAAGGAAATTGCAATGCCATGAGGTCCGGCCGCCGGATGGGACGCCGGCAGCCGGCCTCAGGCAGACTCTGCTCGATGTCGTCGACGACAGCGAGCAGGCCGTCGAGATCGACGCCGGTGGAAAGCCCCATGGCTTCCAGCATCAGCACCAGATCCTCGCTGGCGATGTTCCCCGTCGAACCAGGGGAATGGGGGCAGCCGCCGACACCGCCGACCGAAGCGTCGAAGCGCCTCACGCCGGCATCGAGCGCCGCCACCGCATTGGCAAGGCCAAAGCCCAGCGTGTCATGCAGGTGCAGCGTGACGGCGGCCGTGCCGGCGCGGCTCACGACGGCAGCCATGAGCGCGCGAACCTGCGCCGGATTGGCGGCGCCGATCGTATCGGCAAGGATGATCTCGTCCGCCCCCGCCTCCAGCATGGCATCGGCCATCATCAGCACATCCGCCCTCTCGACACGGCCGGACAGCGCACAGCCGAAGGCGGCGGAAATACCGGCGGCGACCTTCGGCTGCGGCCCGGGCGCCTGCCGCACCAGGGCGAGCAGATCGCGGAAGGCCTGAAGGCTCTCTTCCCGCGTGCAGCGCAGATTGGCCGCGCTGAACGCCTCGGAGGCCGAAGCGATGAAGGTCATGTGGGAGACGCCGAGTTCCAGTGCACGGCGGGCGCCCGCAAGATTGGGCACCAGCACCGACACTTCGAGCCCGTCGATGGCCCGCGCCGCCGCGACCACCTCGCCGGCATCGGCGAATTGCGGCAGGTATTTCGGCGGAACGAGCGACGTGACCTCGATCTCCCGCAAACCCGATGCGGCAAGCCGGGCGATCCATTCGGTCTTGCGGTGGGTGGGCACGATATCGGGCAAGATCTGCAGGCCCTCGCGCAGCCCGACTTCGCGGACGGTGACATCGACCATGGCCGTCACTCCCCCGTAAAGACGGGCGGGCGGCGCTCGTTGAACGCCAGGACGCCTTCGCGGCGGTCCCGCGTGCCGACGAGATGATTGTAGGCTTCCACCTCGAAATAGAGCCCGGTGCGATAGTCCATCTCCGCCCCGTGCCGCATGGCCTTCTTGGCCTGCACCACCGCAAGCGGCGCATTGGCCGCGATGGCGGCAGCCCGGTCGAGCGCGAAGGGCAGCAGGTCCGGCGCGGGCCTCACCGCATTGACGACGGCCCAGCGCTCCGCTTCCGCAGCGGAGAATTCGGAGGCGGAAAAGATGAGCTCCTTCGCCCGTCGCGTGCCAGCCGCCCGCAGAAGCGCCTGGGTGCCGCCGGTGCCGGGCATGATGCCGATGCGCGTTTCCGGCAGGCAGAAACGCGCGCCCTCGGCCGCATAGGCAAAGTCCGCGTTGAGCGCCAGTTCGCAACCCCCGCCATAGGCGCTGCCGTTGATCGCGGCGAGGACCGGCATCGGAACATCATGGAGGTGGCGCACCATCTCCTCGGCCAGCGCATGCTGCGCGCGCCATTGCCCATCCGTCATGCCGTTGCGCTCCTTGAGGTCGCCGCCGGCACAGAAGAAGCGCTCCCCCGCGCCGGTCAGCACCACGCAGCGCGGGCGTTCATGCTCGTCGCGCGCCAAGCCGTGAAAGAGGTGCGACAGCTCCCGCACCATCTGCGTGTTCATCGCATTGGCCGCCTGCGGCCGGTTGAGCGTGACAAGCGTCACGCCCGGCCGCGGGGTTTCCACCAGAAGCGTTTCCAGATGATGCAAGGTTGCCCTCCCCTCCCGCCATGGGCGGAAACAGTCTTTCGTTATTTCTAATTGTTATAACACTACGATGTGACTGTCAACTAGAGGGAACGGCCGTAGAGCGGTCGTGATTTCTCTCTATTTTCAATGCGTTAATACGCCATACCCTGTGCCGGCTTGAAATGTTGCGTCATATCGTTATAACAGAAAGCACCAGAGGAGATCAGCGTGAACACACAGGACAGAACCCAGCCGCACGAAACCCTGAACGGGGCGGCCTATGACCGCATACTCGATGCGCTCACGGGCGGAGCCTTCCAGCCGGGTCAGGGTCTGACGACACGGGCCATCGCCAGCGAACTCGGCATCAGCGCCACCCCGGTACGGGAGGCGCTCGGCCGGCTCGTCGCGCAAAACGCGCTCGAGCTCGACCCGCGCACCCGCGCCGCCATGGTGCCGCACATCACCCGCGCCTTTCTGGTCGAACTCTACGATATCCGCCTCGTTCTGGACGGCATGGCGGTCGCCGCCGCCGTCACGGAAGCCACAGACACGGAACTGACCGCACTCGTCGCGCTGGCCGATGAGCTCGATGCGCTGGAGGCCGGCAGCGACCATGCCGCCTTCCTCGACAGGAGCAGAACCTTCTTCTTCAGCGTCTATGCCGCCGCCAGACGCCCCATCCTCTCGGCGCTTCTCGAATCCCTCTGGGTGCGCAGCAGCGTGATCCTCGGCCTGCTCGCCCGCCAGCGCCCCGTCGGCTTCTCCATATCGTCGGAGCGCCGCGCGCTGGTCGAGGCTCTCTCGGCGCGGAACCAGGCGGCGGCGAGCGCCGCGATCAACGCCGCACTCGGCCGCACGCGGGACATGGTGCTCGACCTCATCGGCGACGCCCTGGAGAACCGGCCCAGGATACGCCCCATCCGCTAACCCGCCTCTATCGTCATCGCAGCAATGATCCACGCTGGCCCCTTCGGGCCGGCGCCGTCGTCCTGCGCCCAATTTTCGGAGTTCCCATGACCAGCGCCTCGCCGCTTGCCGGCATCACCGTCGTCGAACTCGGCCACAACGTTGCCGCCCCCTTCTGCGGGAAGATCCTGGCCGGCCTCGGCGCGACCGTCGTCAAGGTCGAAAACCCCGCTGGCGGCGACCCGACGCGGGACTGGGGTCCCCCCTTCATCGACGACGTGGCCGTCACCTTCCACGCGCTCAACAACGGCAAGCGTGGCCTTGCGCTCGACCTGCGCGACGAAGACGCACGCCGGGCGCTGCGCGCTTTCATCGAGAACGACGCCGATGTCGTCATCCAGAACCTGAAACCCGGCAGCACCGAAGCCTTCGGGCTCGACGGCCAGACCATGACGGCCGCCAAGCCGGGCCTGATCTACTGCAATCTCTCCGCTTTCGGCGCAAAAGGTCCGTTGCGACACAAACCGGGCTACGATCCCCTGATGCAGGCTTTTTCCGGCTTGATGGGCGTGACGGGTGAAGAAGGCCGCCCACCCGTGCGGGTCGGCGTCTCCCTGATCGATATCGGCGCGGGCCTGTGGTCGGCGGTGGGCATCCTCGCCGCGCTGAACGAGCGCGCGGCAACCGGGATCGGCGGCATCGTCGACACATCGCTCTTCGAAACGGCCCTCAGCTGGATGTCCCTGCCCGCCGCCGCCTATCTCGCCGCGGGGACGGTCCCGAAGCGGCATGGCTCCGGCGCGGGCCAGATCGTGCCCTATCAGGTCTTTTCGACGGCGACCGACGACATCATGATCGCCGCGGGCAACGACCGCCTGTTCGCCAAGCTCTGCGCCGCCCTGGAGCGCCCCGACCTGACGGACCGCTTCCCGACCAACCGCATGCGGGTGGAACAACGAGAGACGCTCGTCGCCGCCCTCTCCGCCGTGCTCGGCGGGCGCTCGGCGGACCACTGGAACATCGCCCTCGACGCAGCCGGCGTGCCAAATGCGCCCCTCCGAGATATCGGCCGCGCCGTCACCGACCCGCAAACCATCGCACTCGGCATCGTTCAGGAACCGGATGGGGGCAACACGGGCACGATCGGCCTCCCCCTCTCCTTCGACAGCATCCGTCCGTCGCCCCGCACGGCGGCGCCGGCGATGGGGGAGTTCAACGCCGCTTTCGGCCTGTTCCCGTGACACACGCTCAGGTCCGCGGCCGAAGCGTCCCCGCTTCGGCTGGGAATGATCTAGCGGCGCAGCACCGGGCGCACTTCCTCGTGGAAGAAGCGGAAATAGGAATTGATCTGCGCCAGCGCATTGGTCGACAGTTTGTACTCGATGCCGAGGCGGCCGTTGCGGAGCCAGCGGATCGTGCCGCTGAGACGGCCGAGTTCTTCGCTTTCGATGGTCACGAGCTGGCCGGGCATGGCCTGGATCGGCTTTTCCAGATCAAGCGCCATGCCGGTCGGCGACAGATCCACCACGCGCCCCCGGCATGCCTGGTGCATGACCCTGATATCGGCGAATATGCGGACATTGGAACGATCTGCCGCCCGGACGGGCGTATCCTTGATGGTCGTCATCCGTGGTTCCCCCACACGAATTGATCTTGAGAACGACCATAACGCGGATGGCTTTCCACCCCGCTAAACCAATCGCTGCAAGTTTAGCGAACTGGCCTATTCAGGGACGGATCAGGAGGCGGCGCGGCCTTCGACACTGACATAGCGATCGGCAAGGAAACGCATGGTGGCGACGGCGTCCGCCGGCTTGCCGTAGAAATAGCCCTGCCCCATGCCGCAGCCGAGCGCCTTGAGCTTCAGCGCCTCGGAGAAATCCTCGATGCCCTCGGCGACGACGGCAAGGTCCAGGCCCTCGCACATGGCGACGATGGCCTTGATGATGTGCTCGGAGGCCTTGTCGTTGGAAATGCGCGAGACGAAGGCGCGGTCGATCTTCACCTTGTCGAAGGTGAAGTCGCGCAGGCGCCCGAGGCTCGACTGGCCGGTGCCGAAATCGTCGAGCGAAATGCGCACGCCCGCCGCCCGCAACTCGCCGACGATCTTCTGCGCCGTGTCGGCGTCCGTCATGACGGCGGTTTCGGTGATCTCCAGTTCCAGCCGGCGCGGATCGAGCCCGACGCGGTTGAGGATCGCCAGCGTGTTGAACGCCGTCTTGGGGTCCATCAGCTGGGCGGAGGAAAGGTTGAAGGAGAGGAAGAGTTCCTTCGGCCAGGAAAGCGCCGCTTCCGCCGCCTTGCGCAACAGCGTGTCGGAAAGCGCGTCGATGAAGCCGCGCTCTTCGGCCAGCGGCACGAAGACGGCCGGAGAGACATAACCGAGATCGGCATCGCACCAGCGGGCCAGCGCCTCGAAGCCGACGACCGTGTCGTCGCGCAGGCTGACGATCGGCTGGAAATGCACATCCACCTCATTGGCGATGATGGCATTGCGCAGCGCCTGTTCGAGCTGCGTCGCGCGCTTCATCTCCTGGGCGATTTCCTGCGAATAGACGGTGATCTGCCCGCGCCCGCGGCGCTTGGACCGGTAGAGCGCGGTGTCGGCGCTCTTGAGGAGTTCGGTGAAGTCCTCGCCGGCGAAGGGGTAGATGGCAAAGCCGAAGGAGGCGGAGAGGCGCACATTGCGGTCGCCGAGATCGAAGGGAGCGGACAGCACCTCGCGCAGCATCTGGCCGATCTTCTCCGCGCCCTTGCGCTCGAAGACCAGCGGCAGCACGAAGGCGAATTCGTCGCCGCCATGGCGGGTGACGGTGGCGCCGTCGGGAATGCAGGCTTTCAGGCGGTGGGCGACCTGGCAGAGGATCTCGTCGCCGGCGCGCGGACCGAAGAGATCGTTGATCGGCTTGAAGCCATCAAGATTGGCGATGCCGATGGCGAAGGGCGCGGGATCTTCCTCGCGCTCCTGGGCGATCTGGCGCACCTTGTCGCGCAGGCGATAGAGATTGCCGAGCCCGGTGAGCGGGTCGGTATAGGCCATGGCATGGAGGTCAGTCTGGGAAACATCCAGCGCCGCATGGTCAGCAGACTTCATCAATGATTTCCCGTACTTGCACCCGACCTCCGACGACCGCTCCACGATGAGGCATGACCGTTAACAAAAATATAGCAAGCGATCGTCAGTCCTTCCCTCTTGCCTCCCCAAATCTGGGGAGTTGACCGCATGCTTTCAACCTGAAGCTTTCCACGCTTGCGGATGCAAGGCGTGGGGGCACTTTGCCGGATCGTCTCAGGCGACGGACTTTTCCGGCGGCCGACCGGCGTAACGCCGGTAGATGACCTCGATCATGTCGGGGCTGACCGGCTTGGTGATGTAGTCGTCCATGCCGGCGTCCATGCAGTTCTGCATGTCGACATTGAGCGCCTGGGCGGTGACGGCGACGATGGGCGTGTGGGTGCCCGTCAGCTTCTCGGCCTCGCGGATTTCCATCGCCGCGTCGATGCCGTTCATCACGGGCATGGAAATATCCATCAGCACGAGGCGCGGCTGGTGCTTGCGCCACAGCATCACCGCCTCTTCGCCGTTCTCGGCGATGCGATGGGAAATGCCCATGCCTTCGAGGATCTGCGAGAAGACGAACTGGTTGATCTGGTTGTCCTCGGCGACCAGCACCTCGACGTCGCCGACGGCGGCCGGCAGCATGGTGGAAATGTCCGTGGCGATGTACCAGTCGTCGGAGAAGGAGACGGGCGTGACGATATCGCCGAGCGGCGATCCGTTTTCCGACAGAAGCTCGTGCTCCTCGACGAGGGCGCGCATGAAGTCCGAGCCGATGCCGTCGGGCGCAACCAGCCGCGTGGCGATGCCATGGTCCCCGGCGACGATAGCGCCGTGACCCGGCAGGTTGTCGTCGACGACGATAAGGTCGACGGCAAGCCCATGCTGTCTCGCAAGGGCGAGGAAGGCTTCGTGTTCGTGCACGCTGGAGACGGCGCAGCAATCCGCGCCGCGCGCCTTGAACTCGCCGACGAGGAGGTCCTCGATGCGCATGTTGGCGGTGGCGACGAGCACCTTCCTGCCGGAAACGCTCTTCAGGTCGTCGGGATTGAGCTGGTCCAGCAGCAGGCGGCGCTCGGCGTCGCGCACCGGATCGAAGCAGTTCTGCGCCTCGACGAAACCGCCCGGCACGCGCATCAGCGCGTCCTCCGCGCCGTCGATGGCCCGTTCGCCCGCCGCAAATGCCGTCACGTCCTCCATGATCGTCACGATGGCGTGGTGGCCGGGGGCGCCGATGCGGTACTTGCGGGTGATGACGTAGAGATCGGAGCCGTCGGCGCGGATGAGATGTTCGGCGAGCATGTAGGGCTCGCCCGTCTCCAGCACCGCCCGGTCGCTCGCCTCGATGCGGCCGGCGCTTTCGGCATCGGCCAGCGCCCAGATGGTGCGGCCGAGAATGCTGTCGGCATTGGTGTCGTAGATGCCGCAGAAGGCGCGGTTGACGGCGATATAGGTGAGGTTGCGGTCCTTGATGACCATCGGCGAGGGCAGCGTCTCGAGGATTTCCTCGGTCAGCGCGATGCGCTCGAGGTCCGAGCGCCACTGCTCTTCCTGCTTCTTCTGGTCGGAGACGTCGACCAGCGTGGTGACGTTGTAGCCGTTGGGCAGGCGGCGCTTGCGGAAATGAATCCAGCGGTCGCGCCCGAGGCGCTCGACGGCATCGTACTGTTCGCGCCAATGGGCGGAAATGCGGTTGGAAATCCACTCTTCGCGGTTGATGGCCCTGCTGCGCTGCTCCGGCGCGATGCCGTAGCGCACGCCGCTGTCGAAGATCGCGCCCATGACGTCGCGCAGGCGCGTGCCGGGCTTCAGCGTTTCGGCGGGAATGGGAAAGTAGCGCAGAACCTGGCGGCTGGCGAAGACGAGGCAGTCGTTCTTGTCGTAGACGATCACCGCTGCGGCGAGGATATCGCACGCGGCCTCGAACATTCCCAGCCGGATGTGCGCGTCTTGCGACGCTACATCATTCATAATGGCAGTCCTCGCCTGTCTGGCATTCCCGAAAACATGCTGATCGGCGTCGATGCGCCCTGGACGTTCTGGGAAATGTCAGCGGCCAGCGACGCTGAAATCGTCCGCCGGGAACCCGGCCGGCTTGTGCTCATACAAGCTCAACGGCACGTTCGCAGCATTTTATTAAAGCCTGATTAAACGATTTCGGGTGGCCGATACGCAGAGGCCGGGATAAGCCGATCCCACCACTGGCGGCGCGCCGCCGAATCCGCGAAAATGACCGCATGACCATCAGGCAGCTTTCCGAGACCCTCATCAACCAGATCGCCGCGGGCGAAGTGATCGAACGCCCGGCGAGCGCTGCCAAGGAGCTGATCGAGAACGCGCTGGACGCCGGCGCGACCCGTATCGAGATCGCCACGGCCGGCGGCGGCAAGACATTGCTGCGCGTCACCGACAATGGCGGCGGCATGGCGCCGGCCGACCTGGAACTGGCGATCCGGCGGCACTGCACCTCCAAGCTCGACAAGGACCTGCTCGACATCCGTACGCTCGGCTTCCGCGGCGAGGCCCTGCCCTCCATCGGCTCGGTCGCGAAGCTCTCGCTGCTCAGCCGCACGGCGGAGGCCGGCGAAGGCGCGGAGATCAGCGTGACAGGCGGCAAGGTGGAACCGGTGCGCCCGGCCGCCGCCAACCGAGGCACCGTGGTCGAGGTGCGCGATCTCTTCTTCGCCACTCCGGCACGCCTCAAGTTCCTGAAGAGCGAGAAGGCCGAGGCCTCGGCGATTTCGGACGTGGTGCGGCGCATGGCGATCGCCTTTCCCCATGTGCGCTTCGTGCTGTCGGGCTCCGACCGCACGACGCTGGAATTCCCCGCGACCGGCACGGACCGGCTTGCCCGCATCGCCCAGGTGCTCGGCCGGGATTTCCGCGACAATGCCATCGAGATCGATGCCGAGCGCGAAGGCGTGCGGCTGACCGGCTTTGCCGGCGTGCCGACCTTCAATCGCGGCAACAGCCTCAACCAGTTCGCCTTCGTCAACGGGCGGCCGGTGCAGGACAAGCTGATCTGGTCGGCGCTGAGGGCTGCCTATGCCGAGACGATCCCGCACGGGCGCTATCCGGTCGCCGTGCTCTCCCTCGACATCGATCCGGCGCTGGTCGACGTCAACGTGCATCCCGCCAAATCGGACGTGCGCTTCCGCGATCCCGGCCTCGTGCGCGGCCTTATCATCGGCGCGATCCGTGAGGCGCTGGCCCGGGAGGGCGACCGCGCCTCCACCACGGGCGCCAGCGGCCTGATGCGCGCCTTCCGCCCGGAAGCAGCGCGCCCCCCCGCGCCCTGGACACCCGCCGCCTCGCCCTACCGGCCCTTCGAGGCCGCGCCCGCCGCGATGCCCCTGCGCGCGCAGCAGACAGGCTTTGCCGACTTCGCCGCGCCCTCGGCCCGCAGCGAGCCGGCCTTCACGCCGGCCGCCACGGGATTTCGTGAGGAAGAACCGCCCCAGCGCCATCCGCTCGGCGCGGCGCGGGCGCAACTGCACGAGAACTACATCGTCGCGCAGACCGAGGACGGCCTTGTCATCGTCGACCAGCATGCCGCCCATGAACGGCTGGTCTTCGAAGCGATGCGCAATGCGCTGCATGCCCGCGCGGTGCCGGCGCAGGCGCTGCTGATTCCCGAGATCGTCGACCTGCCGGAAGACGATTGCGACCGGCTCGTCGCCCATGCGGAGGAATTCGCAAAACTCGGCCTCGGCATCGAGCGCTTCGGCCCGGGTGCCGTCGCCGTGCGCGAGACGCCGGCCATGCTCGGCGAGATGGATGCGGCCGGCCTTATCCGCCAGCTTGCCGACGAGCTGGCGGAATGGGACACGGCGAGCGGCCTCAGGAACGAGCTGGAATATCTTGCCGCCACCATGGCCTGCCACGGCTCGGTGCGCTCGGGCCGGCGCATGCGGCCGGAGGAGATGAACGCGCTCCTGCGCCAGATGGAGGCGACGCCCGGCTCGGGCCAGTGCAACCACGGCCGGCCGACCTATATCGAGCTGAAGCTTTCCGATATCGAGCGCCTGTTCGGCCGGAGCTGACGGCAGCCTTGGACACGTGCGGGGGCTGGCTATTTCGCGCCTGCCGCGATATTGCATGACGATCGGATGATACGGATATTGAAATCGATGATGAACCGTTTTGAAGGCCGGGGCGGCAGCCGGGAAGCGAAGATCCGCTATCTCGACGGCGATTTCCAGATCCTGATGCCCGGCTCGCACGTCACCTGCGCCATGACCGGCGAAACGATCCCGGTCGACGAGCTGCGCTACTGGAGCGTCGCGCGGCAGGAAGCCTATGTCAGCTGCGCCGCCTCGCTGGATGCGGAACAGCGTGCCGGCGCCCTGCCGAACCAGAAGCGCTGAGCCCCGAAAGCACCGGGACCGGGCCTCTCTCTCCTCGAAAATCTACTTCTCCGCCAGCCGGTGCAGCTTGCGCCGGCGCGCATTGGCAATCGCCGCATCGATGATCGCATCCGGCCCCTTCGGGTCGTCGAAGCGGATTTCCACCTCGATCACCCGGCTCTTCTCCTTCAGCTCCTCCGACCGGCCGTGCCCGCCGCCGAGCCGCACGCTGTCCTTGGCCGTGGTGACGAGCCGGTAGCCGAGCCCTTCGGCATGGTCGAGGATTTCGCTCACCTCATCGTCGCTGAGATAGTGATGGTCCGGGAAACTGCGGGTGACGTAGAGATGCGCGCCAGTCTCGTTCACCGTGCGGAAGAACTTCTCGTTGTCGGCGATGCCCGACCAGGCCATGACGACCTGATCCCTGAGGTCCTCGGCCCCGACGGTGACGAGCGTCGCCGGATGGATGGCCTTGCCGGCGCGGGCGGCCTGGCGGATCAGCCGGTCGGCCGCATCGCCGTCGCCGATGGCGAGCAGCGCGCTTGCCTGCCGCATCTGTTCGCCCAGCGGCGCGCGCACCGGCCCGCTCGGCACCAGATGGCCGTTGCCGATGCCGCGGCGCGTGTCGATGACGAGCAGCGCATAGTCGAAGGTGAGCTGCGCGCTCTGGAAGCCGTCGTCCATGATGATGAGGTCGGCGCCCGCCTCCACCAGCGTCATCGCGCCCTTGACGCGTTTGCGCGAAATGACGGTCAGCGCCTCGCGGGCGAGCAGCAGCGGCTCGTCACCGACGGCGCGGGCGCGGTGATGGTGGGGATCGACGACGGTGGTCACATCCAGCGAGCCGCCATAGCCGCGCGATAGGAAACCGGGCTTGAGGCCGCGCGCCTTGGCGGCGCGGGCGATGGCGATGGCGGTCGGCGTCTTGCCGGCCCCGCCCACGGTGAAATTGCCGACGCAGATGACCGGCACCGGCACCTCGACCCGCTGCCCCTTGCGCAGCCGCCGGCCGGCGACCCAGCCATAGAGGCGCGAGACGGGCCAGAGCGCATAGGCGCGCCAGTCCGGCTTCGTCCACCAGAACGGCGGCGCTTCACTTACCATCATATCCCCCGCGGGCGTCCCTGCCCGGTCCTTGGGCCTCAAGAAACGCGAGAATGGCGGGAAAAGCAACCGGGGGCACGGTGCTGCGATGCGTGCTCACGCCGCCGGGCGCGCCGCGGCCGCTTCGGGGAAGATCGGCACCAGTTCCGTGATGTCGTTGAGGCAATAGTCCGAGGCGGCCGACAGGGATTCTCGCGAGCCGGTGCCCGTCAGCACGGCGACGGTGAGACCGGCGCCGGCATTGCGGCCCATATGCAGGTCGTGATTGTTGTCGCCGACGACGGCGACCTGGTGCGGTTCGAGGCCCGTCGCCGCGCAGAAGCCGAGCACCATGCCCGGTTCCGGCTTGATGCCGAAGCCACTGTCATAGCCGGCGACATAGTGCAGGTAGTTCTCGAAGCCGAAGCGCTTGGCGGTCGCCCGGATCGAGGCCTCGTTGTCGCTGGAGGCGACGCCGAGCCAGTAGCCGCGGGCATGCATGGTGGCGAAGAAATCGGCAAGGTCGGTGACGGCGACGGCAAGCTGGGCGGAATTGGCGAAGAGCCCGTCGAAAAGCTCCGAGAGCGCTTCCACCGTGAAGGGCGCACCGGCGCCGACCATGCCCTCGGCAATCTCCACCGTGTTGCCGGCGGCCAGCAGGCTGTCCGGCGTGACATAGCCGGTATCGGGATCCATGCCGCCCGCGACCAGCAGCTTGCGGGCGAGCGCCTCGTCGCCGGCGGCGGCGATGCGGGCAAGCTCGTAATTCACCGGCACCCAGCTTTTGGCATAATCGAGCAGCGTGCCATCCTTGTCGAAGAGGATGCCGGAAATCGTCGCTGCCTTGGTCATGGTCCGTCCTTTCAGGAGGTCTGGCGCGGGTGCAGGCGCGCCTTCACGGTAAGCGGATTGATGTAGGGCTCCAGCCCCTTGATCGTGGCGCGCAGGGCCCCGCGCATTTCCTGCACGGTCTCCTGTCCTGCCTCGATCATCTGCCGGCGCGTCTCGTCGTTCATGAGCAGATAGTGCACGCCTTTGGCGAGCATTTCCACATCGCGCACCATCTTGGCGCTGCCATTGCGGGCAAGCTGCTGATAGGCCTCGCGGAAATTCTGCACATTGCCGCCCGACAGAACCGCGCAGCCGAGCATGGCCGGTTCCAGCGGGTTCTGCCCGCCTTCGGCAAAGAGCGAGCGGCCGACGAAGGCGATCTCCGTCATGCGCAGGTAAAGCCCCATTTCGCCGATCGTGTCGCCGAGGAAGACGTCGGTATCGGGCGTCAGCGGCTCGCCGGAGGTGCGCCTGACGACCTTGAGGCCGCGCGCCGTCAGCATGTCGAAGATGGCATCGCCCCGTTCGGGATGGCGCGGCACGATGATGGTGAGCAGGCCCGTGCGTTCCTTCAGCACCCGGTGCACGTTGCCGGCCGCCGCTTCCTCGCCCTCGAAGGTCGAGATCGCCGCCCAGGTCCGCCGGGTGCCGATCTGGTCGAGATAGGTTTTCAGCGCGACGGGATCGACCGGCGGCGCATCCGTATCGACCTTGAGATTGCCGGAAACCAGCACCGGCAGCGCGCCGAGCGTGCGGAACCGTTCGGCATCCGTCTCCGACTGAGCGATGACGAGCGCGAAGTTTTCGAAGAGCGCATCGGCGATGGCATGCCGGCGCTTCCAGCGCGGGAAGGAGCGGTCCGAGATGCGGGCATTGACCAGCACCTGCGGAATGTGGCGCTTGCCGAGTTCCAGGATGGTCATCGGCCAGATTTCCGATTCCACCATGATGGCAAGGTCGGGATGCCAGTATTCGAGGAAGCGGCTGACCGCCGGCTTCAGGTCGAGCGGCACATATTGGTGGATGACGTCGTTGCCGAGGCGATCCTGTACGACCTTGGCGGAGGTGACGGTGCCGGTGGTGAGCACGACGGCGATGCCGCGGCGGCGCACTTCCTTGATCAGCGGCACGATGGCGTTGGTCTCGCCGACGCTGGCCGCGTGGAACCAGACCAGCGGGCCATGCGGCCGCTCGATGCTGGCGACGCCGTAACGCTCGCGGCGCCGGGAACGCTCTTCCTTGCCCTTGGCCGCGCGCAGCGCGAGATAGGGACCGACGACCGGATAGAGCGCGAGGCCACCCCAGCGGTAAAGGGCAAGCGCGGCGCGGGCGAGCCGTCTGCTCATGGGCGGGGCACCCTCGTTGCGGCTTTGGGGCGATCAAGGATCATGAACGGTCCTGTCCTTCTGTCCGGCGCGGCGCGGCCGCGCGGGACGGTGTCGAAACGCGGGGCTCAGGCTTCCTTCGGATCCAGCAGGCGGTGCATGTGCACGATGAAGTATCGCATATGGGCGTTGTCGACGGTCTGCTGGGCCTTCGACTTCCAGGCGGCGAGCGCGCTGGCATAATCGGGGAAGATGCCGACGATATCGAGGGCATTGAGGTCGCGGAACTGCATGTCCGCAAGGGTCTTCAGTTCGCCGCCAAAAACGAGATGAAGAAGCTGCTTGGGCTCGGTCGAGTCGGTCATGTTTCTCTCTTTTGTTCTTTCGCAATTCCGGGCGGGAAGCCGGTCCCCGCTTTTTTGGAATTGCCTCAATATGCCGATTTCGGCAGACGGTTTGCGGGATTCCGCGGGAAAGGTCAATGGCCGGCGAGGTGCCGGGAGGCCTCCACAAGCCCGGAAAGCCGGGACAGGCCGGCCGCGGCCAGCGTCTCGTGGCTGACGGTTGGCCGGTTGTAGACGAGCGGCTTGCCATCGAGCGTCACGAGCGCGCCGCCGGCCCGCGTCAGGATGAGGTCGGCGGCCGCCAGATCCCAGTCGTGCGAATTGCGCTTGACCAGCGTCGCGTCGATACGGCCGTCCGCCACCATGGCGAGACGATAGGCGAGCGAGGGCACATGGGAGATGCGGTGCACGCCGCCCGTCATGGTCCGGTCGATACCCTGTGCCATGTCCTCGGCGGCGGCGATGCGCATCGGGCGCGCGGCGTCGGCCCCGGTCACGGCGATGGCTTTGCCGTTCTTCAGCACCGAGCCATCCGCGGCCGCGGTGAAGAGTTCGTCGAGCGCCGGGGCGAAGAGCACGCCCGCCACCGGCCGGCCGTGATGGACGACCGCGGCGCTGACGCACCAGACGTCCTTCCCGGCGATGAAGGCGCGCGTGCCGTCGATCGGATCGATGACGAAGACGGTCTCGCAATCGAGCCGGCCGGCGTCGTCATCCGTCTCCTCCGACAGCCAGCCGTAATTCGGCCGGGCGGAGAGCAGTTCCTTCTTGAGGATGTCGTTGGCGGCGAAATCCGCCGCGCTGACCGGCGAGCGACCGCCGTTCTTCCACCAGACATCCGGCCCCTTGCGGAAGAAATCGAGCGCGCGGGCGCCCGCCAGCCGCGCGGCGCCGACGAGAAGGTCGAGATCGGCATTCCAGGCGGCTGGGGTGGTCATGGTCTCACGTCCCGGCAAGCGTCATGCCTTCGATGGCCAGCGTCGGCGCGGCGACGCCGAAGGAGCGGTCGATATCGTTCGCCGGCGTGATGTGCAGGAACATGTCGGTGAGGTTGGAGGCGATGGTGACCTCCGAGACCGCGAAGGTGAGCTCGCCGTTCTCGATCCAGTAACCGGAGGCGCCGCGGCTGTATTCGCCCGTCACCATGTTGACGCCCTGGCCGATCAGCTCGGTGACGTAGAAGCCGTTGCCGACGGAGCGGATCAGGTCCTCCGGTGAAATGTCGCCGGGCTCCAGCGCAAGGTTGGTGGAGGCCGGGCTGACCGAGGTGCCGCCGCGCACGCCGCGGCCGTTCGTCCTGAGGCCGAGTTCGTTGGCGGTGGAGGTGGAGAGGAACCAGTGCTGCAGCACGCCGTCCTCGAT
Organism: Shinella sp. G-2; assembly: GCF_050172695.1. NCBI lineage: Bacteria > Pseudomonadati > Pseudomonadota > Alphaproteobacteria > Hyphomicrobiales > Rhizobiaceae > Shinella > Shinella sp. G-2. The sequence continues at coordinate 236,529 of NZ_JBBEYH010000005.1, forward strand.
CATGGCGAGGCGCGCGCCCGTGATGCCTTCGCCGTCGAAGGGGCGGGACGAGGAGCCGCGCACGATGAGCGGGTCGTCGGTGACCGAAAGACCCGCCTTCAGCACCTGCTGGCCCATGCGGTCGCGCAGGAAGCTGGTCTTGCGGGCGACAGCGGCGCCGTTGATGGCGCCGGCGATGTGGCCGGCAATGCCGCGCGCGACGCGCGGATCGTAGACGACGGTGACATTCCTGGCCGTCGGCACCTGGCGTGGGTTCAGCCGGCGCACGGCGCGGGCGGCCGCCTCGCGGCCGATCTCTGCGGCATCGCGCAGATCGGCGAAATAGAGGCTCGAATCGAAGTCGTAGTCACGCTCCATCTTCGTGCCTTCGCCGGCGATGACGCTGACGGAACGGCCGAAGCGGCTGGCGCTGTAGGCGCCGGAAAAGCCGTGCGAGGTGGCGAGCACCAGCCCGCCCATGCCGGCCGAAGCGCCCGCCCCGCCGGAATTGGTGACGCCGGAGACGGCAAGCGCTGCGGCCTCCGCCGCAAGGGCGGCTTCCGTCAACTGCTCGGCGGTGACGGCGGTCGGGTCGAAGAGTTCGAGATCGGGCCAGTCCGTCGCAAGGTCGGCCTTGTCGGCGAGCGTGGCATAGGGGTCTTCCGGCGAGGCCTTGGCCATGGCGACGGCGCGCTCGGCAAGCACCTTCAGGTCGAAGCCGGGATTGGCCGAGACGCTGGCGACGCGCTTGCCGACGAAGACGCGCAGCGAGAAATCGTCGCTCTCGGAGGCCTCGGTGCCCTCGACCTTGCCGAGCCGCACGCTGACCGAAGAGGATCGGCCCCGGACGACGACGGCATCGGCCGCATCGGCCCCCGCTTGAATGGCGCGGTCGATGAGTTCACCGGCACGCGCGAGAAGGCTTGCGGAATCGATCGTCTCTGACATGACTTGGCCTTTCTTTGCTGCCCCATTTATTGTGCACCGGCACGGGCATCAAGGGAGGCCGCTCCTTTTTTGCCGCAGAGCCGGCGCCATCAAGCAGAAAGCCCTCCGCATGCCCTATACCCACAGCCCCTACAACGAGGTCCTGCTGATGCTCGGCGGCGCGCTGCTTGCCGCGCCGATCTTCAAGCGGCTGGGGCTCGGCACCATTCTCGGCTACCTCGCCGCCGGCGTCGTCATCGGCCCGATCCTGCACCAGATCCGCGACGGCGAGGAGCTGCTGGGCGTCGCCGAACTCGGCGTCGTCTTCCTGCTCTTCCTCATCGGGCTGGAACTGAAGCCCTCGCGTCTCTGGGCGATGCGGCACGATATCTTCGGCCTCGGCATGGCGCAGGTCGTCATCACCGGCCTGGCGCTGGCGGGGCTGACCCTCGCCTTCGATCTGGAACAATGGGACGGCGCGCTGATCATCGGTTTCGGCCTGGCGCTCTCCTCCACCGCCTTCGCCATGCAGATCCTCGACGAGCGCGGCGACACCAACACCCGCTATGGCCAGCGCGCCTTTTCCATGCTGCTCCTGCAGGATCTTGCCATCGTGCCACTGCTGGCGCTGATCCCGCTGCTCGCCGAGCAGGCGCCGGAGGACACGACCAGCGCCTTCGAGGACTTCCTGATCGCGCTGTCGGCCATCGCCGCACTGCTCGTCGCCGGCCGCTACCTGCTCAATCCGCTGTTCCAGGTCATTGCCCGCACCGGCGCGCGGGAGGCGATGATCGCCGCCGCGCTCTTCGTCGTGCTCGCCGCCGCCATGCTCCTGCAGATGGCCGGGCTTTCCATGGCGATGGGCGCGTTCCTCGCCGGCGTGCTGCTGGCCGATTCCTCCTATCGCCATGAATTGCAGGCCGATGTCGAGCCGTTCCGCGGTATCCTGCTCGGCCTGTTCTTCATGGCCGTGGGCCTGTCGCTGCATCTCGACGTCATCTTCTCGAGCTGGCTGACGATCCTCATCGCCACGCCCGCCGTCATGCTGGTCAAGAGCCTCGTCATCTACAGCCTCTGCCGCTTCACCGGCTCCTCGCACAACGATGCGGTGCGCATCGCGCTCGTCCTGCCGCAGGGCGGCGAATTCGGCTTCGTGCTGTTCACCGCCGCCGCGGCCGCCGGCATCTTCTCCGGCGGGCTCGCCTCGCTGCTGATCGCCATCGTCACCATCTCCATGGCGCTGACGCCGATTGCCGCCGCCCTCTCCCGCTTCCTCCTCGTCGAGGATGCGGAAGAGGAAATGGAGGAGGATTTCGAGGGCGCCGGGGCGGACGTGCTGATGATCGGCTTCTCGCGCTTCGGCCAGATCGCCGCGCAGATCCTGCTTGCCGGCGGGCGCGAGGTGACGGTCATCGACCATTCGACCGACCGCGTGCGCCAGGCGGCGAATTTCGGCTTTCGCATCTATTTCGGCGACGGCACGCGCAAGGACGTGCTGCGCGCGGCCGGCATCGAGCGGGCGAAGATCGTCGCCATCTGCACGCAGGGCAAGGCCGCGACCGACCGCATCGTCGACCTCGTGCAGTCGGAATATCCCAATGCCACACTCTTCGTGCGCTCCTACGACCGCGTGCACACGCTGTCGCTCAGGGCGCGGGGCGTGCAGCACGACGTGCGCGAGACCTTCGAATCCGCCCTCGTCTTCGGCCGGGAAACGCTGGAGGAACTGGGCGTCGATCCGGACGACGCGCTGGCGATCGGCGACGACATCCGTCGCCGCGACGTGGCGCGGCTGGAGCTGCAGGCCGCCGAGGGCATCACGGCCGGGCGGCACATGCTGCATTCCAAGCCGGTGAAGCCGGAACCGCTGGTCAAGCCGAAGAAGAAGGCGCTGACGGAGGAAGAGGACGCGTGAGGCAGGCCTGCCGCCACCGCTCTGCCCGGCAGGGCGGAGCGGATGCTACCGTGCGCCGAGCGCCGCGAGCTTTGCCTCCAGCGCCCGCTTCAGGTCGTCGCGAATGCCCGCCGAGGCGGCCAGCACCTCCTCGGCCTTCATGAAATCCATCACGCGGAAGCGCCCGACCTCCGGCCGCAGGAAGATATCCGGCGCGCCCTTTTCCAGCTTCAGCGTGACGATGGAGCGCATGGTGAGCTGGGTGGCGCCGTAAAGGCTGTCGATGCCGCTCGGCACCTCCGCCGTGCCGGCCGGCGGCTGGCCGACGACATCGACGCCGATGGTGATGTCGGCCTTGCCGGCAAGGTGATCGAAGGGCACGGGGTTCCAGAGCCCGCCGTCGATCATCACGCGGTTGCCGATGATCACCGGTCGGAAGATCGCCGGCAGCGCGGCGGAGGCGGCGAGCGCCGGCAAGAGCGGGCCGCTGTCGCAGACGCATTCGCACTGGGCGTAGTAATCCGACGCGATGACCTTGAGCGGAATGGGCAGCGCCTCGAAGGTCTCCGGCAGGGTCTCCGGCAGGAAGGCCTTGAGCACGCGCTCCAGGTTGAAATGCCCGACGCGCAAGCCGCCGATATCGGAAAAGCGCGTGGGACGCAGGCTCCAGAGCCGGTTGACCAGCCGGCCGGGGCGGCCGATGGAGGCGAGCGTGTGTTCGCGGATTTCCCGGCCCGACAGGCCGGCGGCCATGGCCGCGCCCATGATGGCGCCGATGGAGGCGCCCGCGATCAGCACCGGGCGGATGCCGAGTTCGTCCAGCACCTCGATGACATGGATATGGGCAAGGCCGCGCGCCCCGCCGCCGCCGAGCGCGATGGCGACGGTGGGGCCGCTTGCTGTGGATGCTGGCAGGGAAACGAGGGCATCGGTCATTGCTCAGGTCTCCTCGGGCCGCAGGATCAGCCGGACCGGTAGCGATAGAAATGCATGCGCGTGTCGCCGAAGGTGCGCGTTTCGAGCATCTCGAAACCATCGACCGCGACAGGCTGAATATCGGCGCGCTCTTCCAGGATCGCAAGGGCGCCGTCGACCAGCCAGCCGCCCCGGGCGGCCGCATCGAGCGCGCGCTCGCCGAGACCCTTCGCATAGGGCGGATCGGCGAAGAGGAAATCGAACGGCTCCATGGTGCCGACCGTGCCGAGCGCGGTGGCGTCGCGCCGGAAGATCTTGGCGCGGCCGATGACGCCGAGCGCTTCGATATTGGAATGCAGAAGCCCCCTGCCCTCGACGCCCTGCTCGACGAAGAGCACGGCGCGCGCGCCGCGCGACAGCGCCTCGAGGCCGACCGCGCCGGTTCCCGCGAAGAGATCGAGCACGCGCGTGCCGTCCAGCGCGTCCGTATAGGCGTGGTTCAGGATGTTGAACAGGCTTTCGCGCGTGCGGTCCGTCGTCGGACGGATATCGTCCGACTTCGGTGTCGCGAGCGACCGGCCGCGGAACTCTCCGCCGACGATGCGCACTGCCGCTTACTTCCCCTTGCCGCGCGGGCGGCTGCCGCCTGCGGGACGGCCGCCACCGGGGCGATCCCCGCTGGGGCGACCACCGGGCTTGCCACCGGCCGGGCGTCCACCCGGCTTGCCGCCGAAGGATTTGCCGCCGCCGGGCTTGCCACCAAACGGCTTGCCACCGTCACGGCGCGGCGGGCGATCCGAGAAGGAACGTTCTCCTTCCGCACGCGGCTTGCGATCGCCACGGGCCGGACGGTCGCCGAAAGACCGCTCGCCTTCGGCGCGCGGTTTGCGATCACCAAAGGGACGGTCGTCGCCGGAGCGCCGGCGGCCACCGAAGCCGCCGCGGCCGCCTTCGTCGCGCTGTTCCGGCTCGGAGGCGCGGATCCATTCCCCGTCCTCGTCGCGTGTCTTCAGGATGCGCGGCTTTTCCACCCGGTCGTCGCCGGGGCGGCCGCGAGCCGGACCCTTGCGGTCCGGATCGAACTTCTTGGCCGAACGCGTCAGCGCGCCTTCGTTCGTGCGGCCGTAGCGCTTGGTCTTGGGCGCGCCATCGGGGCGCTCGCGCGGCTCGCGCTTCACGCCCTCGGCGCTTTCGGCCTTCTTTTCCGCAACCGGGCGGGCGCCGGGCGCCATCCAGACATTGGACTTGCGGGCGCGGGTCGCCGGCTCGCGCTTCGGCTTGGCCTCGAAGCGGTCGTCATCGCGATCCCGGTCACGCGGGCCACCGCGCGGCTTGTCGCCGAAACGGTCGTCGCGCTTGGTGTCGAGGCGGGCACGGGCCTTCTCGCGGCGGTCCGCGGGCTTTTCATGCCGTCCGGCGGGCTTTTCGCCGCCCCAGGCGGGCGCGGCCTCGGCACGGGGCTTGCGGGCCGGCTTCTCCTCGGCTTCCTCGGCGGCGTGGTCGAAGAGCGGCGCGTCGAAATTGGCCTTGGATTCCTCGATGAGGCGCGGGCCGAGCTGGTCGCGCAGCGTGCGGCCGCGGATTTCCTGGGCGTGTCCCTCCGGCAGTTCGCCGAGCTGGAACGGGCCGTAGGAGATACGGATCAGGCGGTTCACGTCGAGGCCGAGCGCGCCGAGCACGTTCTTCACTTCGCGGTTCTTGCCTTCGCGCAGGCCGAGCGTCAGCCAGACGTTGGAGCCCTGCGCCTTGTCGAGCGTCGCGTCGATGGCGCCGTAGAGCACGCCGTCGACGGCGATGCCTTCCTTCAGCTTGTCGAGATCGGCCTGTTCGATCTTGCCGTGGGCGCGCACGCGGTAGCGGCGCAGCCAGCCGGTCGTCGGCAGTTCCAGCATGCGGGCAAGGCCGCCGTCATTGGTCAGCAGCAGCAGGCCTTCGGTGTTGATGTCGAGGCGGCCGATGGACATGACGCGCGGCAGGTCTTCGGGAAGGTTCTCGAAGACGGTCGGGCGGCCCTCGGGATCGGCATTCGTCGTCACGAGGCCGGCTGGCTTGTGGTAAAGCCAGAGGCGCGTGCGCTCGATGCCGCGCACCGGAACGCCGTCGACCTCGATGCGGTCGGCGAAGGTGGCGTTGACGACGGGCGTGTCCAGCACCGTGCCGTTCACGCTGACGCGGCCTTCCATGATCATGCGCTCGATGTCGCGGCGCGAGGCCACGCCCGCGCGGGCGAGCAGCTTGGAAATGCGCTCGGGCGCAAGCTCCGCCGCAGCCGAGGCGGCCGGCGCGGGTTTGCCGGCGCGGGCGGGCTTGGCATCGCGCGGCGCGGATTTTTCAGCGAACGGTTTGCCGCCCGGCTTCTTGCCGGCCGGCTTGTCGGCCGCAAAGGATTTCTTGCCCGCGGCCGCCGATGCGGCGCCACGCGGCTTGGTGTCACGGCCCGCGGGCTTGGCGCCCGGCCGTTTTGGCTTGTCTTTGAATGTCATTTGTGCTGCCTGCGTTTTGCCGTGTCCTATCAGGTCAGGCGTCCGGGGTTAAGAGGAATTCGTGCGCGCGTGACAAATCATGTCGTGACAAACCGCTTCATGGAGATCGCGCTTGCCGAGGCGCGGGCCGCCGGCGCGCGCGGCGAGGTGCCCGTCGGGGCGGTTCTGGTCAAGGACGGCACGGTCATCGCTCAGTCGGGCAACCGCACCCGGGCGGAGAACGACGTGACCGCCCATGCCGAGGTCGCGGTGATCCGCGAGGGCGCCCGCAAGCTCGGGCAGGAGCGCCTGACGGGCGCGGATCTCTATGTGACGCTGGAACCTTGCACGCTCTGCGCCGCCGCCATTTCCTTCGCCCGCATCCGCCGGCTCTACTACGGCGCGGAGGACCCGAAGGGCGGCGCGGTGGACAATGGCGTGCGCTTCTTCGCGCAGCCGACCTGCCACCATGCGCCGGACGTCTATTCCGGCCTCAGCGGCACGGAGGCCGCGGATATCCTGAAGGATTTCTTCACCGAGCGGCGCTGATCAGCCCGCCGCGAAGGCTTTCAGCTTTTCGCCCGTCAGGCGGTAGCGGATCCATTCGGTCTGCTGTTCGGCGCCGATGGCGTCGTAGACGCGGATCGCCGGCTCGTTCCAGTCGAGCACGCTCCACTCGAAACGCCCGCAGCCCTCCGCCACGGCGACGCGCGCGAGATGGCGCAGCAGCATCTTGCCGACGCCGGCGCCGCGATGGGCGGGCGTGACATAGAGGTCTTCGAGATAGAGGCCGTTCCTGGCCTGCCAGGTGGAATAGGTCTTGAACCAGATGGCGGAACCGGCGGGCTCGCCCGCTTCGGTTTCGCAGATCGCCGCATGGCTGACGGAGCCTTCGCCGAAGATCGAGGCGGCGACGGTCTCTTCCGTCGCGGCAACCTCGTGCAGCGCCTTTTCGTAGTCGGCAAGTTCGCGGATGAACCGCAGGATGACGCCGGCGTCGGCCGGTGTCGCCGGGCGGATGCGATAGTCCGTCATCGATCGGAGCCTTCCCGTTTTGCGTAGAACCGCGCTGCGGACTTACCTCAGAAAGGCCACCAGGAACCCTGCTTGGCCGCCTTGGCTTCCTTCTTGCGGCGGCGTTCCTTCTGCTTTTCCGGTTCGCCGAGATCGGCCTGCGCCTCTTCCGGCATGCGGCGGTACTCGACCGGCGGATCGCTCAGGTAACGGCGCTTGTCGGCATAGGCGCCCATCTGCAGCCGGCGCGCTTCGCGATAGGCAGCGGTCTGCTCGGCGGACGAAAGCTTGCGGTTCGTCGTGCCCTGGGAGGCGAGCGGCGAGCGGTAGTTGGTGCTGCCGGAATTCTCGTCGGCTTCCAGGCGCAGGCGCTCACGCATTTCCTCGGGGCTTTCCAGCCATTCCGGATTGTCCTTGCCGGAAACGGACTGCTGCGGGTTGGCGAGCGCCACCTTGTCCTTCGGCACGACCAGGCTGCCGCGCGGCTGGTAGCGAATCTTCTTGGCTTCCTCGTTGCTCGAGGACTGAACCATGATGGCATCGCCGAGGTCGTCGATGAGCTGTTCGCCGGCCGTCTTGCTCGTGCCGTAGGTGGGGCCCATGCAGCCGGTGAGAAGGAGGCTACCGCCGAGAAGGCCGAGGAGGCCGGTCCGCACCCGAATATTTCGCGTCATTCCCATGAACACCCTTCCAGCAGAGCCGGTACGCCGACAACCAATCACACGGCAATAGTCCGCCGTGCCATGGCGGAACAATCCGACCATTTTCAGGCAGCATTACCGGATGAAACAGGCAAGCGCAATTCATGCCGGCAAATCGACGGCCGGAAAGACCCGGCCGTCAACAGGCGCGCCCTCTCAGGCGGCGCGGCGGAAGCCGATCTCACGCAGCGCGGCGGCGTCGCGGGCCGAGACATCGGGATAGTCGGCATCCGAGCCGACATCCGTCGTGATGCGCCAGGAACGGGCGCACTTGGCGCCTTCGGCGAGCTTCGGCTCGACGGAGACCTTGGCGACTTCCGGCAGGCGGAAGGCGTCGGCCGGGCCGTTGCCGGCGACGATGGCGATGGCCGAGGTGATGCAGATTTCCGCAAAGTCCTGGCCTTCCAGCGCCTTCAGCAGCTCCGGATCGTCGACATAGACCACCGGAGCGGCTTCCAGCGAGGCGCCGATGCGCTTCTCGCGGCGTTCGATTTCCAGCGCGCCGGTGACGACCGAACGCACGTCGCGGATCTTCTCCCACTTGGCTTCCAGCGCATCGTCGCGCCATTCGGCCGGCACGGCGGGGAACTGCTCCAGATGGACCGAGACGGCGTCGGGCCTGCGCGACAGCCAGGCCTCTTCCATCGTGAAGGGCAGCATGGGCGCCAGCCAGGTGACGAGGCACTCGAACAGCTTGCGGATGACGCAGAGCGCGGCGCGGCGCTTCAGCGAGGACGGGGCGTCGCAGTAGAGCGCATCCTTGCGGACGTCGAAGTAGAAGGCCGAGAGCTCGACGTTGGAGAAGTCGATCAGCGCGCGGGCGATCTTCTTGAAGTCGAAGGCGTCGTAGCCCTCACGCACGACGGCATCGAGCTGCGAGAGCCGGTGCAGCATCAGCTTTTCCAGCTCCGGCATGTCGGCATGGGCGATCTCCTCGCCCGTGTCGTGCGCCAGCGTGCCCAGCATCCAGCGCACCGTGTTGCGCAGCTTGCGGTAGGCGTCGATGTTGGTCTGGATGATCGTCTTGCCGAGGCGCTGGTCTTCCCAGTAGTCCGTCGTCATGACCCACAGGCGCAGGATATCGGCACCCGATTCCTTCATCACGTCCTGCGGCGAGACGACGTTGCCCTTGGACTTCGACATCTTCTCGCCCTTCTCGTCCATGGTGAAGCCATGGGTGACGACGGCGTTGTAGGGCGCACGGCCCCGCGTCGCGCAGCTTTCGAGCAGCGAGGAATGGAACCAGCCGCGATGCTGGTCCGAGCCTTCGAGATAGACGTCGGCCGGCCACTTCAGGTCCGGACGGTCTTCGAGCGTGAAAGTGTGCGTGGAGCCCGAGTCGAACCAGACGTCGAGGATGTCCATGACCTGCGTCCACTTGGCCGCGTCGTGGTCGTTGCCAAGGAAGCGCTCCTTGGCGCCATCGGCGAACCAGGCGTCGGCGCCTTCCTTCTCGAAGGCATCGAGGATGCGGGCATTGACGGCCTCGTCCAGCAGAACCTCACCGTTCTCGTCGGCGAAGACGGCGATCGGAACGCCCCAGGCGCGCTGGCGCGAGAGCACCCAGTCCGGCCGGCTTTCGATCATGGCGCGCAGACGGTTCTGGCCGCTCGCCGGCACGAAACGGGTATCGTCGATCGCCTTCAGCGAGCGCGAGCGCAGCGTGGTGCCGTCACCCAGTTCCTTGTCCATGTAGACGAACCACTGCGGCGTGTTGCGGAAGATGACCGGCTTCTTGGACCGCCAGGAATGCGGGTAGGAATGCTTGAGACGGCCGCGGGCGAACAGCGTGTTGGAGGCGATCAGCGCCTTGATGACACGCTCGTTGGCATCGCCCTTCTTGCCGTTGTCGTCCATGACGCGCGCGCCGTCGAAGCCGGGAGCGTCGGCCGTGTAGAAGCCCGCGTCGTCGACCGGGAACGGGATCCTGGACGAGATGCCGCGCGCTTCCAGTTCGCGGGCGCTGGCCGTCCAGGCGTCAAAGTCCTCGCGGCCGTGGCTCGGCGCGGTGTGCACGAAGCCCGTGCCGGCATCGTCGGTGACGTGGTCGCCGTCGAGCAGCGGAACCGGGAACGTGTAGCCGAGGTCCTTGAGCGGATGGGCGCAGGTGATGGCGGCAAGTTCCGCCGGCTCGACGTCGCGCACGAACTTGAAGGTGAGCTTCGCCTTGGCGGCTGCCTCGTCGGCAAGACGCGTTGCGAAGATCAGCTTTTCGCCGGGCTGCGGGCCGAAATCGTTCTGCGCGCTCTCGACCTCGAAGAGGCCGTAGGGATAGCGCGAGGAGAAGGCGATGGCGCGGTTGCCGGGGATCGTCCAGGGCGTGGTCGTCCAGATGACGACATAGTTGCCCGTAAGGTCCGCGGCGCCTTCCACGACCGGGAACTTCACCCAGATCATGTCGCTCTCGACATCGGCATATTCGACTTCGGCCTCGGCCAGCGCCGTGCGCTCGACGACCGACCACATGACGGGCTTGGAGCCGCGATAGAGCTGGCCGGACCTGGCGATCTTCAGGAGTTCGCCGGCGATGCGGGCTTCCGCGTGGAAGTTCATCGTCGTGTAGGGGTTTTCGAAGTCGCCCTCGATGCCGAGGCGCTTGAACTCGTCGGCCTGGATCTTGATCCAGCCGCTGGCGAAGTCACGGCATTCCTGGCGGAATTCGTTGACCGGGACCTCGTCCTTGTTCTTGCCCTTTTCGCGGTACTTTTCCTCGATCTTCCATTCGATCGGAAGGCCGTGGCAGTCCCAGCCGGGCACGTAGTTGGCGTCGTAGCCGCGCATCTGGAACGAGCGGGTGATGACGTCCTTGAGGATCTTGTTCAGCGCGTGGCCGATATGGATGTTGCCGTTGGCATAGGGCGGGCCATCGTGCAGCACGAACTTCTCGCGGCCGGCGGCGGAGGCGCGCAGCTTCTTGTAGAGGTCCATCTTCTGCCAGCGGGACACCGTTTCCGGCTCCTTCTGCGGCAGGCCGGCGCGCATCGGGAAATCCGTCTGCGGCAGGTAGAGGGTGGACGAATAATCGACTTTTTCGGGCGTATCGGTCATGGATAGGGCTATCGTCTTTTCGCGCGCATTCGCGCATGCGGGGAAATATTGTCAGGTACTGACGGCGGGGGCGTTTCTCACAAACACCCGAAATCCCGGACCTTCCGGCCTCGCTCAGAGCGCGCGGAAGGCCGGGCCACTAATTCGCAGATCGATGGTCAGCCGGTGGAGCATCATGCGCGCGGTCTTACGGCCTTTTCAGCCTTTTGAAAAGACGGCACGCGCCGCAATCGACGGCGTGGCGATGCGAAAGTCCGCTACGTGCCGGCGAGCGGCGGCCTGGCGGGCCGCCTGTCCTCCGCGCTGCGCATGACCAGACGCACGTCCGGCGCCTCGCGATGAAGGACGACGGGCATGCGCGCGCGCATCTCGCGGCGGAAGCGGGCGGCATTGCGCGTGCCCCAGACACCGGCGAACAACGCGCCCGTTCCCTCGTGCCTGAAGACGGCCGCCCCGCCAAAGGCCGCACGCAGCCCATCGGCGTCGAAGGCTCCGCCGCCGCCATAGACGGCGACGACCCTTTCCACCGGGGCAATGCTAACCATCGTGTCGCCCGAAGGGGCGAAACCGGCCGAACGGAAGAGATGGATGGCGCAGGGCTCTTCGCGCATGGCGCCTAGAAACAGAGCCGCTGGTCGATTGCGCCGAGCGGGCGCACGCCGGCCAGCAGCGCCCGCGCCTCCTCCTCGTCGCGCTTCATCTGCACGACGAGCGCATCGAGGCCGTCGAACTTCAACTCGTCCCGCAGGTGGCCGAAGAAGGAGACGGCGGAGATTTCGCCGTAGAGATCGCCGGAGAAGTCGAAGAGGAAGGTTTCGAGCAGCGGCGCGCCGTCCGTATCGACCGTCGGGCGGCGGCCGTAGCTGGCGACGCCGTCATGGAGGCTGCCATCGGGGCGGCGGAAGCGCACGGCGTAGATGCCGTTGCGCAGTTCCGCCTCGGGCGGAAGCTGCATGTTGGCGGTCGGGAAGCCGAGCGTGCGGCCAAGCTGCTTGCCGCCGATCACCTCGGCTTCGACCGTGTAGCGATAGCCGAGCTGGCCGGCCGCTTCCGTGACGGCCCCCTCGCCGAGCAGCGAGCGGATGAAGCTGGAGGAGATGACCGAGGCGTTCTCGTCCCGGAAGGCATCGACCAGCGTCACGCCGAAGCCGTTCTCCTCGCCGGCCGCCATCAGGAAGGCCGGTCCGCCTTCCCTGCCCTTGCCGAAATGGAAGTCGAAGCCCGTGACGACCTCGGAGGCGTGCAGCCAGTCCATCAGGATGTCGCGGATGAAATCGTGGGCGGAGATTTCCGAGAACGAGCGGTCGAAGGGATATTCGATGACGGCGGAAAAGCCCATGCCTTCGAGAATGCGCGCCTTCAGCGGCGCGGGCGTCAGGCGGAACACCGGGGTTTGCGGGCGGAAGACGGTGCGCGGATGCGGCTCGAAGGTCAGCACCAGCGCGGGAACGCCGCGCGCCGCGGCGATGTCGAGCGCACGCTGCAGAACGGCCTGGTGGCCGCGATGCACGCCGTCGAAATTGCCGATGGCGATGACACCGCCATGCAGATGCTCCGGCAGCGGCTGCTTCGTCTCGTTCCTGTGAAATACCGTCATGACGACCGCCTCCGTCCCCGTCACTGCAGCCGGGGGATCCACCATTTCGGGTGGGCGTTTTCTTGCGCGAGGAAGGCGTCCAGCTTCGCCTCGTCGGTGCGGCCGGCTTCGACATAGTGCTGGGCGTGGATGCCGCCCGAGATATAGAGCACGTCGAGGCCATAGGCTTCGGCGCCGCGCACGTCGGTGGGCATGCCGTCGCCGATGGCGATCACCCGGGACATGTCGAAGTCGCCGTGCACCGCGCGCGCCTCGGCCAGCGACTTTTCGTAGATCGGGCGATGCGGCTTGCCGGCGATGCGCGTCGTGCCGCCGAGGTCTTCGTAAAGCTGTGCGATCGCACCGGCGCAGGGGATGAGCCTGTGACCGCGTTCGACGACGAGATCGGGATTGGCGCAGATGAAGGGCAGCTTGCGGGCGGCGAGCGCCGTCAGCTCCGCGCGATAGTCCTCGATCGTCTCCACCTCGTCGTCGCGCAGACCCGCACAGACCACGACCTCGGCCTCGTCCGCCCCGACCTCTTCGGTGCCGAGACCGTCGAGCAGCGGAGAATCCTTGTCCGCCCCGATGAAATAGACCTTCTTCGGCGCGGCTTCGATCAGCGCACGGGTGACGTCGCCCGAGGTGACGATGCGGTCATAGGCCTCATCGAGCACGCCGAGGCCGCGGATCTGCACCTTCACGCCGGGATGCGGGCGCGGCGAATTGGTGATCAGCACGACGGCGAGGCCCGCGGCACGGGCTTCGGCCAGCGCCTCGGAGGCGTAGGAAAAGGCCTCGACGCCGTTGTGCAGGACGCCCCAGACGTCGCAGAGCACCACGTCATACTGCGCGGCGATGTCGCGGAAGGATTGGATGCGTTGAGCCATCAGGGTTTCCCGTGTCGAAATCGAGCCCGGCTGACATTGCAAAGGGACGGCAAGAAAACAAGCCTCTCCACGCAATTTTGCCCCGTCCACAGGGAAACAGCCGAAAATTCACGATGTTGACTTGATGGCGTGCGACAGCACCCCCATCTGGCGGGCGGCGGTAACCATTCCGGCCGAAATAAATTGAAGGCGCCGTTCTTGACTCCGAACGTGCCGCCGCCTATCTCGGCTCCGCTAGCACTCTGCAAAGAGGAGTGCTAACACCAATCCAACGGATCCGTTTCGTGATCCGCAATGTCATTTGATCGAGGGAAAAGACAATGGCAAGCACCAACTTCCGCCCGCTTCACGACCGCGTCGTCGTTCGTCGCGTCGAGTCCGAAGAAAAGACCAAGGGCGGGATCATCATCCCGGATACCGCCAAGGAAAAGCCGCAGGAAGGCGAAATCGTCGCCGTCGGTTCCGGCGCCCGTGACGAAAGCGGCAAGATCGTCGCTCTCGACGTCAAGGTTGGCGACCGCGTCCTGTTCGGCAAGTGGTCGGGCACCGAAGTCAAGCTCAACGGCGAAGACCTTCTGATCATGAAGGAAGCCGACATCATGGGCATCATCGGCTGATCCGCCGATAATTCCTTCCCAATTCAGCTGACACCTCTTCAGGAGTTCTCACAATGGCAGCCAAAGAAGTAAAGTTCGGCCGCAGCGCGCGCGAAAAGATGCTGCGTGGCGTCGACATCCTCGCAGACGCAGTCAAGGTAACGCTCGGCCCGAAGGGTCGTAACGTCGTCATCGACAAGTCCTTCGGCGCACCGCGCATCACCAAGGACGGCGTTTCCGTCGCCAAGGAAATCGAACTGGAAGACAAGTTCGAGAACATGGGCGCCCAGATGGTCCGCGAAGTCGCTTCGAAGACCAACGACATCGCCGGCGACGGCACGACGACCGCAACGGTTCTCGCCCAAGCCATCGTTCGCGAAGGCTCCAAGGCTGTTGCCGCCGGCATGAACCCGATGGACCTGAAGCGCGGCATCGACCTCGCCGTTGCCGAAGTCGTCAAGGATCTCCAGGCCAAGGCCAAGAAGATCAACACCTCGGAAGAAGTTGCCCAGGTCGGCACGATCTCGGCCAACGGCGAGCGCCAGATCGGCCTCGACATTGCCGAAGCCATGCAGCGCGTCGGCAACGAAGGCGTCATCACGGTTGAAGAAGCCAAGACCGCCGAAACCGAACTCGAAGTCGTCGAAGGCATGCAGTTCGACCGCGGCTACCTGTCGCCCTACTTCGTGACCAACCCGGAAAAGATGGTCGCAGACCTCGAAGACGCCTTCATTCTCCTGCACGAGAAGAAGCTGTCGAACCTCCAGGCCATGCTCCCGGTTCTCGAAGCCGTCGTCCAGACCGGCAAGCCGCTGGTCATCGTCGCTGAAGACGTCGAAGGCGAAGCCCTTGCTACGCTCGTCGTCAACAAGCTGCGTGGCGGCCTCAAGATCGCTGCCGTCAAGGCTCCGGGCTTCGGCGACCGCCGCAAGGCCATGCTCGAAGACATCGCCATCCTGACGGGCGGCACTGTCATCTCCGAAGACCTCGGCATCAAGCTCGAAAACGTCACGCTCGACATGCTCGGCCGTGCGAAGAAGGTTTCGATCTCCAAGGAAAACACGACGATCGTCGACGGTGCCGGCCAGAAGGCTGAAATCGAAGGCCGCGTCGCGCAGATCAAGGCCCAGATCGAAGAAACCTCTTCGGACTACGACCGCGAGAAGCTGCAGGAACGCCTTGCCAAGCTCGCTGGCGGCGTTGCCGTCATCCGCGTCGGCGGCTCGACGGAAATCGAAGTGAAGGAAAAGAAGGACCGCATCGACGACGCCCTCAACGCGACGCGCGCTGCCGTTCAGGAAGGCATCGTACCGGGCGGTGGCGTTGCCCTGCTCCGTTCCTCCACGAAGATCACCGTCAAGGGCGTCAACGACGACCAGGAAGCCGGCATCAACATCATCCGCCGCGCGCTCCAGGCCCTCGTTCGCCAGATCGCTGACAACGCAGGTGACGAAGCCTCCATCGTCGTCGGCAAGATCCTCGAGAAGAACGAAGACAACTACGGCTACAACGCCCAGACCGGCGAATATGGCGACCTGATCCAGCTCGGCATCGTCGACCCGGTCAAGGTTGTCCGCACGGCCCTGCAGAACGCCGCTTCGGTTGCTTCGCTGCTGATCACGACGGAAGCCATGATCGCCGAACTGCCGAAGAAGGACTCTCCGGCAATGCCGGGCGGCATGGGCGGTATGGGCGGCATGGACATGATGTGATAGGCGAACAGCCTATCGCAACGTGACCATCAAGCTTCGCCCATGCACTTAAGTGGTTCAGCGCGTCAAGCGCGCTGAACTGCGGCATGGACATGATGTAAGACTTTCGGGTCTTGCATCTGAGCCAAACCGGTTCAGTTCGGAAAGGGCGGTCTTCGGATCGCCCTTTTTGTTTGCCCGGGCGGTCGCGGGGCTGCATCGTTGCCGTGAAAAGAATTTTTTCAATTGTACAATAATTATCAAAAAGCCGTTGATGGTATCAAAAAACCCACTATAAAGTCGCCCCAAGTGAACTTTAAAGATTCACTGGGGTTCAGGCGCCAGCTTTCGATAGCCAGTCGGTGCGCAGCCGGAATTCCCGTAATCCCATAATTGCCGGACGACCTTGAGGGAGCGTCACCGGCAGTTTTTGCGCGTACGTCCGATCCGATGCACATCGCAGGAGCCGGACGCAGTTCAGTACATGAGAAAGTGGTTCGGCGGACTTCGAGGGAATGTCAGCCGGGGGCCGCTTTTTAGCATGTCGTTCCCAGCAAGGGTGGGACGTGCGGATTCAATTCGAGCAACTGCCCTGGGGTCGTAGGTGTTCAAAATAATCAAGACCGATCTCTCGTCGCCCTTCCTGCCGGGCTCGATGGATTTCGACGACACGGACAACGAGCTGCTGACGCAATATTGCGTGACGGAGCGCTGGACCGGCGATCTCTCCAACGGCCTCTTCGCGCTCGGCGAAAAGGCGATGCAGGCGCATGGCCTGCCGCAGCGCACCTGCGGCCTCCTGAACCTCATCCGCTGTTACGAGCCGCTCGATCGCACGCGTGTGCTGGAACTCTTCGAGCAGGCCGCGGCCTCCTCGTCGTCCTTCTGTTTCTCGACGACCATCCATCTCGACGGCGCGCCGCGCCAGCCGGTGTTCTGCGTCGGGGAATCGACGGGTCTCGAGGAGAAATATGCCGGCACGATCATCGGCGTCTTCATCTTTCCGCGCTTCCAGATCGACCTGGCGGGGCGCCGCTTCAAGCGGCAGTAAGCTGCCTTACGGCAATCGAAAAGCATCGCAGGCCTGACGGCACGCTCTGCCCGCACGTGGAGCGAGGAGGTCGAGGCACGGGGTTTCCGAATGGACGCTTGAGGGCAGCGGCAGCGCCCTCTCCTCTCCTCTTGCCGGCAGACGGTTCCGGCAGGGAACGCGGGACGGTACCGACGAGCGGCCCTCTCAGGCCGCCTCGTCCTTTTCATCATCGACGCGAATGCGCTCTATCGGCACCGGGCGGCCGAGGAAATAGCCCTGCGCCTCGTCGCAGCCTTCGTCCAGCAGGATATCGAGCTGGCTGCGCGTCTCGACGCCTTCGGCGAGAACCGGCACGCGCAGCGTCTGGCCGAGGGCGAGAATGGCGCGGATAATGGCCTTCGCCTCGGGGCTTGCCTCCACCTCGTTCATGAAGCTGCGGTCGAGCTTGATCTTGTCGAAGGGGAAGGCGCGCAGGGTTTCCAGCGAGGAATAGCCCGTGCCGAAGTCGTCGATGGCGATGGTGACGCCGAAGGCCTTGATGCGGCGCAGCGTGTGCAACGCGCGCTCCTTGTCGCCGATGATGGTCGATTCGGTGATTTCCAGCTCGAGACGGTGCGGGCTGAGGCCGGTTTCGATGAGGACGCGCTGCACGAGATCGGCAACATCGGCATTGCCGAGCTGGACCGGCGACAGGTTGACGGCGATCTTGTGGTCGTTGTCCCAGGTCGCGGCCTCGCGGCAGGCTTCGCGCAGCACCCATTCGCCGATCGGCAGGATGGCGCCGCATTCTTCGGCGATCGGAATGAACTCGCCCGGCGGAATGGTGCCGCGCACCGGATGGTGCCAGCGCAGCAGCACCTCGTAGCCGACCGTCTCGCCGGAATGGACCGCCTTCTGCACCTGATAGTGCAGTTGCAGTTCCTTGCGCTCCACCGCCTGCCACAGATCGTTGGCGATGAGACGGCGGCTGCGCGCGGCCTCGTCCATGGAAACCTCGTAGAAGCAGACCGTCTGGGTCAGCGCTTCCTTGGCGCGGTACATGGCAAGGTCGGCATTGTTGAGCAGCGCTTCGATATTGTCGGCGTCCTGCGGATAGATCGCGACACCGAGGCTTGCGCCCGGCTTGATGTCGTAACCGTCGATGCGGATCTCTTCGTTCAGGCAGGTTTCGAGACGCTGGAGGAAGTCGGTCAGGTCCGACATGTCCTCGAAGCGCTTGGCGGCGGCGAATTCGTCGCCGCCGAAACGGGCGACCGTCTCGTCGGCCTCGAGGCAGGCCTGCATGCGGCGCGACAACGTCACCAGAACCTCGTCGCCCGCCGCATGGCCGCGCGTGTCGTTGATTTCCTTGAACTTGTCCAGGTCGATGCCGATGGCCGCCACCTTGCCGCCCGAGCGGCGGGCGGAAACGAGTTCGCCATCGAGCCGGTCGTTGAAGCTCGCACGGTTCGGCAGGCCGGTGAGGCTGTCATGGCGGGCGAGGAACGAGATCTGCTCCTCCGAACGCAGGCGCTCGGACACGTCCTCATAGGTCGCGACCCAGGCGCCATCCGGCAGGGTGCGATAGCGCAGCTGCACCGAGACGCCGTTCGGCAGCTTTTCGACCGTCGCCCCGCCGTCGTTGGCCTGGATCGCCGCGCGGCGGCGCGCATAGACGTCACGCGCCTTGGACTGCCGGACAGCCGGATCGGCGTAGATGGCGGCGACGCCCGCATCGACGATCTCGCGCAGCGTCATGCCCGGCTGGACGCTGCCTTCCGGGAAACCGTAGATTTCGCTGTAGCGGCGGTTGGCGATCAGCAGGCGCTCGTCCTTGTCGAAGAGGCAGAGGCCCTGCGACATGTTTTCGAGTGCCAGATCGAGATTCTTCGTCACCGCGGCCAGCCGGTCGGCATTGGCCTTTTCAACGGTGATGTCCTTGGTGATCTTGGCATAGCCGACAAGCAGGCCGCCGGCATCGTGGATCGGGTCCAGCACGACATTCGCCCAGAAGCGGGAGCCATCCTTGCGGTAGCGCCAGCCCTCGTTCTCGTACTTGCCTTCCAGACGGGCAATACGCAGGGCGCGCTCCGGCAGGCCGGCAAGCCGGTCTTCCGCGCTGTAGAATTCGGAAAAATGCCGGCCGACGATTTCATGCGCCTTGTAGCCCTTGTGCCGCTCGGCGCCCTCGTTCCAGTTGGCGACGCGGCCGTCCGGATCCAGCATATAGATGGCGTAGTCCTTGACGCCCTGGACGAGCATGGCGAACTGGCGCGTGCTTTCGCTGGCGGCAAGTTCGGCCTGGCGGGCGAAGACGGCGGCCGTAAGGCCCGTGAAAAGCAGCGAGAAGGCGACGACGGCGATCAGCGGCACCATGAGGCTCGTCGAGATCAGCGTGTCGTCGCTGATCGGCATCAGGCCGGCTTCGACCGTGACGGCGGCCATGGCGGTGAAATGCAGCGACACGACGCCGAGTGCCATCAGGACGGTGGCAAGCGCGCGCTCGCGCCCGGCCGATTGCGGACGCATGCAGACGAGGAAGGCCGCCACGCCGAACACGCCCGAAAAGACGAGCGAGGCGGTGACATAGGCGATGTCCCAGCGCAGGGTGCCCGGCAGTTCTATCGCGGACATGCCGATATAGTGCATGGCGGTGACGCCCGCCCCGAACAGGAGACCGCCGGCCACCACGGTGCTGCGCCCCGGAAGATAGGTCGCCACCGCCAGGCCGATCGTCGTGACGACGATGGCGACGCCGAGCGAGAGCAGCGTCAACTCCATGTCGTAGCCCATGATGACGCCGGGATCGTAGGCCAGCATGGCGATGAAATGCGTCGCCCAGATGCCGAAGCCGCTCGACGTGCCGGCCGCGCCGAGCCAGAGCTTGCGCGCCGTTCCCTCCGCCACCCGCGCCCTTTGCACCAGCGTCACCGCGACATAACAGGACAGGAAGCAGATGAGCGCCGCGAGCAGGACGAGGCGAAGATCATGCTCGACAACGATGCAGGAGAGGATACGGAGCATTTCTGGATCACCGGGGTGGGGAGGCAAGATGCCACCACACAGCCCGACAACCCTAAAAAATCAGTGAATTGGCGCGAAGCGGGACAGGCCTGCCCGCGGTTGCATTGGATTGTACTTAACAGATATCAAAGCAGCACAACTGTTTTGCTCAACAACAAAAATTCCGTTCAATTTTACCGTGTCAAAGGGTCAGGGCCTTGAGGTCCGTTTCCGGATTCTCGAGTGCCGCGCGCTCGGGCGTGCGGCCCATCTCGATCAGCTTCTTGCCGACCACATAGGCCTTGGCGTCGTTGACGGCATCCACCGCGATCAGCCGGCCCTGCCGGAAATACCAGACGGAAACGGCGCCCTCGCGCTGGCCGGCGCGCACGAACGTATCGTCGAAGCCCATGCAGAAGCCGGCGATCTGCAGCTTCACATCGTACTGGTCGGACCAGAACCAGGGTTTCGGCTCATAGGGCGCATCGCCTCCGGCAATGACGGCCGCAGCCGCCTCCGCCTGGTCGACGGCGTTCTGCACGGATTCGAGCCGCACGCGGCCGCCCTCGAAGGGCAGCACCGCGCAGTCGCCCATGGCGAAGATCGCCGGATCCGACGTGCGGGCATGGGCGTCGACGACGATGCCGTTCGCAACCTCCAGCCCCGCATCGCGGGCCAGCCGGTCGTTGGCGGCGACGCCGATGCCGGCGATGACGATGTCGACCGGCAGCACGAAGCCATCGCTCAGTTCGGCGCCGGTGACGCGGCCGTTCTCCCCGAGGAGACGCACGAGGCCGGTCTTTTCGCGCACATCGACGCCGCGCGCCGTGTGGATGGCCTTCAGGATCGTCGCCGTCGCCGGGGATGCGACGCGGGCGAGAATGCGGTCGGCCATTTCGATGACCGTGACATGGAGGCCCCTGCCCCGCGCGACTGCCGCCGCTTCGAGGCCGATATAGCCGCCGCCGACGACCAGCGCCCGGCGCCCTTCCTGCATTTCGAGGCCGAGGCGGTCTGCGTCGCGGTAGTCGCGAACGGTGAAGACGCCGTCGAGGTCGCCGCCGATCTCGGCCGGCAGGCGGCGGGGCGTCGCACCGGTGGCAAGCGCGAGGAATTCATAGTCGAGGCGGTCGCCGTCGCTGAGCGTCACGGTCCTGGCGGCGCGGTCGATGGCCGTCACTTCCGTCGACAGGCGGATATCGACATCGTTATCGGGATACCAGGTTTCCGGGCGGAACATCAGGCGGGAGAGGTCCGCCTCGCCGAGCAGGTACTTCTTGGAGAGCGGCGGACGCTGGTAGGGATGGCTCGCCTCCGCGGCGACGATGGTGATCGGCCGCGTGTCCTTCAGCGCACGCAGCTTGGCAACGAGGGCGAAGGCGGCCTGACCGCCGCCCGCAACAACCAGTCTTCCCGTCACGATGATCCGTCCCGTCCTGTTTTCTCAAGTGGTAGCGCGCGGCGGCGCGGGGCGTCAACGCGCCGCCGCGCCGCCGGATTTTTCGTTTGCGTCAGACCTTGGCCGGAATTTCCAGCCCCTTCCGGGCGGCCGGGCGGGCAAGGCAGCGCTCCAGCCACGCCATGACGGCGGGGAAGCCGGCATAATCCAGCGCCTCGCGGCCGCCATAGAAAATGTCGGCGCCGCGGATCCAGGGATAGGTCGTGATATCGGCGATGGTGTGCTCGTCGCCCATGATCCACGTTCGGTCCTTCAGGCGCTCTTCCAGGATCGAGAGGAGGCGCTTGGCCTCGTCGCGGTAACGCTCCACGGGATAGGAATTGTTGGCGACCTTGTCGGCGGCGAATTTGTGGAAATGGCCGAACTGGCCGAACATCGGACCGACGCCGCTCATCTGGAACATCACCCAGGCAAGCGTCTCGTAGCGTCCGGCCGCATCGGCCGGGATCAGCTTGCCGGTCTTTTCCGCGAGATAGACGAGGATCGCGCCGGATTCGAAGAGACCGATCGGCTTGCCGTCCGGGCCGTTCGGATCGATGATCGCGGGAATGCGGCCATTCGGGTTGAGCGAGATGAATTCGGGGGACTTCACGCCGTCAGGGCCGAATTCGATACGATGCGCCTCATAGGGCAGGCCCAGTTCTTCCAGTGCGATGGAAACCTTCACGCCGTTCGGCGTCGGCAGCGAATAGAGTTGGATGATATCGGGATTCTTGGCTGGCCACTTCTTCGTGATGGGGAAGGACGACAGGTCGGACATGGGGACTCCTTGCGGGTGGGAGTTCATAGATAGGACAGGTCGCCGGGCGATGTCAGGGTGGCGCGGCGGGAATTTTTCCCGCGGGTGGCCACGCTCCGCATCCGGCGCCGCCGGGACTTTCTCCCCGCAAGCGGGGAGAAAGGGCAGCCTCTAGAGGACCGCGCGCACCCGCTCGACGATCTCGGCCACGACGGGATTGCCCTCGTGCTCCGGCTTGCGCGCCCGCACGAGGCAGGCTTCCGATTTCAGGATGACGCCGTCCGACAGGATCTTCAGGTGATTGGCGACCAGCGTCGAGCCCGTCGAGGTGATGTCGACGATGATGTCGGCCGACCCCGAGGCCGGGGCGCCTTCCGTGGCGCCGAGGCTTTCGACGATGCGGTAGAGCTGGATGCCGTGATTGCCGGAGAAGAACTGCTGGGTCAGGCGCCAGTATTTCGTGGCGATGGTGAGCCGGCGGCCGTGGCGGGCGCGGAAATCGGCGGCGACGTCGCCGAGATCGGCCATGGTGTCGACGTCGAGCCAGATTTCCGGCACGGCGACGACGACATCGGCATGGCCGAAGCCGAGGCGGGCGCAGAATTCGACGCGGGCATCGGCCTCCGCCAGGCCTTCGCGCACGAGGTCTTCGCCCGTCACGCCGAAATCGACGGTGCCGGCGGCGATCTCGCGGGAGATTTCCGAGGCGGAAAGGAAGGCGATCTCGATATCGTCGCGCCCTTCGACGCGGCCGCGATAGGAGCGGTCATTGCCGACGGCAGTGACGGCAAAGCCGGCGCGGGCGAGCACGGCGGAGCTGTCTTCCTTCATGCGGCCCTTGGAGGGAAGCCCGATGGTGACGGTCATGCGGCGGCTCCCTTCACGCTGGCGATGCGGTCGAGCCAGAGCGAGAAGCCGACGGCCGGAATGCGTTCCTGCGCGCCGAGCAGCGTCAGCAGCCGGTCGAACCGGCCGCCGCCGGCCAGCACCAGCGCATTGTCTCGGGGCGCGATCTCGAAGACGAGGCCGGTGTAATAATCGAGCGGGCGGCCGAAGGCGGCGCGATAGACGATGGCCGCGGGATCGACGCCGGCGGCGCGCAGCGCATCGACGCGGCTCTCGAAGCGCGCCAGCGCCGGGCCGAGCGAGAGGCCGGCCTTCTCCGCGAAGGCGGCCAGCGCCCGCGGCGCATCGGCAAGGCTGAGTTCGAGCGCGAGGAATTCCTTGAGCAGCGCGAGCGTGCGGCCGTCGAGGCGCGTATTGGCAAGCTCCATCTTCTCGCGCAGGCGGCGGGCGATATCGGCCGGGCTGCGGCTGGCATTGGTGGAATAGCCGGTCGCTTCCATGGTCGCGTCGATATGGGCGATGAGCTTGCCCTCGTCCTCCAGCGTGCCGAGGATGGCGAGGCGGTCGACCTCCGGGCCGAAGACGCCGGATGGCGCCGGATCGGACAGATCGGCCATCAGCTTCTGGAGCTGCGCCTGGTTGCCGAAGGCATGAACGAGCCGCTTCTGCCAGCCGGCCGGCAGGCCGCAGGCGGCGACGACCGCCTCGAAGACCGACTGGTCGCCCAGCATGATGGACAGATCGACGCCCGGCAGGCGGTTTTTGAGGACGCTCAGCGCGTCGCGGACGGCGCGCGCATCGGCGCGGGCGACGTCGGGCTCGCCAAGGTCCTCGATGCCGGCCTGGTAGAACTCGTTCGAGCCCTCGCGGCGCTGGCGGAAGACCTCGCCGAGATAGGCATAGCGCTTCGGCGTGCCGGTCGCGGTCTCGATGTGGCGCAGGCAGACCGGAATGGTGAATTCGGGGCGCAGGCACAGGCTCTTGCCCGTCTCGCTCTCCGTCATGAAGATGCGCCGGCGCAGGTCCTCGCCCGCCATATCGAGGAACGGCTCGGCCGGCTGGATGACCGGCGTGTCGACGCGCTCCGTGCCAAGGCTTTCGAGATCGGCGATCAGGTCGGGCGCGAAGGCCGGAAGGTTGACGAGCGGCATGGGACGTTATCCCTGCCGCGCCCGGTCTTCGGCCTGCGCGTCGAGAATCTCGCGGACCCTGGCGACCAGCTCGCTCTCCGGCACGGAGACCTGGGCCACCCGCGCCTCGCGCCAGGAGGTGTTGTCCTCGATCTCGCCGGAAAGGCGCTTGCCCTCGATGAGGTCCTTGACCTGCACGAGGCCCTCGGCGCGTTCGTCGCCGCCCTGGATGATGGCGACCGGCGCATTGCGGCGGTCGGCATATTTGAGCTGGTTGCCGAACTTCTTCCAGTTGCCCTGGTACATCTCGGCGCGGATGCCCGCGGCGCGCAGCTCCTGCGTGAAACGCTGGTAGCGGCCCATGCTGTCCATGTCGCCGTCCATGACCGTGACGAGCACGGGCGCGACGACATCGGCGTGGCCGAGCTTGCCGAGGTTCTTCAGCGCCGTCAGCAGGCGCGAGACGCCGATGGAAAAGCCCGTGGCCGGCACCGGCTGGCCCATGAAGCGCGAGACGAGACCGTCATAGCGACCGCCGCCACCGACCGAACCGAAGACGACCTTCTCGCCCTTCTCGTTGGTGACGGCGAACTGCAGCTCGGCCTCGAAGACCGGGCCGGTGTAATATTCGAGACCGCGCACGACGGACGGGTCGATCTTGATGCGATCCGCGCCGTAGCCGGCGGAGGTGACGAGGTGACCGATCTGGTTCAGTTCCTCGACGCCTTCGCTGCCGCGCGCGCTGCCTTCGACCAGTTTCGCAAGGTCGGCGGCGCTCGCCGCATAGTCCTTGATGCCGACGAAGAAGAGCACCTTCTCGATCTGTGCGTCATCGAGGCCCGCGCCCTTGGTGAAGTCACCGGATTCGTCCTTGCGGCCGGAACCGAGCAGCAGCCTGACGCCCTCGGGACCGAACTTGTCGAGCTTGTCGATGGCGCGCAGCACGGTCAGGCGCGCGCCCGCCTTGTCGTCGCCGAGGCCGATCGCCTCCATCACACCGTCGAGAACCTTGCGGTTGTTGACGCGGATGACGTAGTCGCCGCGCTGGATGCCGAGTGCTTCCATCGTGTCGGCGAACATCATGCACATCTCGGCATCCGCCTGCACGCCGGCCGCGCCGACCGTATCGGCGTCGAACTGCATGAACTGGCGGAAGCGGCCCGGGCCAGGCTTCTCGTTGCGGAAGACGTAGCCGGCGCGATAGGTGCGGTAGGGCAGCTGGATCTCGTTGAAATTCTCCGCGACATGGCGGGCGAGCGGCGCCGTCAGGTCGTAGCGAAGGCTCATCCACTGCTCGTCCTCGTCCTGCAGCGAGAAGACGCCCTCGTTCGGACGGTCGCTGTCGGGCAGGAACTTGCCGAGCGCGTCGGTATATTCCAGAAGCGGGGTTTCCACGGGGTCGAAGCCGTAGCGTTCGTAGACCTCGCGGATCTTCGCCGTCATCTCGTTCACGGCGCGGAGGTCCGCGGCGTCACGGTCGACGAAGCCGCGCGGCAGGCGGGCTCTCAGCTTCTGCGGTTTTTTCTGCTTGTCGCTCATCGGGATACCCGAAATCCGTATTTCCGTTGCGGTTTCCCTAGCGGATTGAGAAAGCAGCGGCAAGGGCGCAGGCGCCCATCACGGCCGGCGCGACAGCGTATCCCAACTGTGCACGATGACGGCGGAGGCGACGGGCGCCTGCGCCTCGGGGATGAGGATGGAATGCGTGTCGCCGCGGATGACGCCGCGCATCTCCGACTGGAAGGAGAGCCGCTTCATCTGCACATGGCCTGTCGGGATCGAGGTCACCGAAAGCGCCGGGCCGCCATAGATCTCGATGCTGGCGACCTCGCGGGCATAAAGGCTCGCCACCAGCGCCTGGTCTTCCAGACAGGCGCGGTAATGGCCCGTCAGGTAGCCGCGGATGCTCATGCCGATGACGGCGCGCATCTCGGGGCTCTCGCGATATTCCTGCTGCGAGCCGCCGAGATAGCGGATGTCGCGCCCCTCCCAGAGATTGCGGCTTTCCCGCGAGGCGAGGATGGAGGCGAGAAGCCGCCGTTCGGTCTGGGCGTCGGCGCGGCGCAGGAAATCCACGATGGCGCCGGTTGCCCTGAGGTCGGGCACGGCGACGCCGCGCTCCCAGCGCGAGACGGTGGTGGCTGCGAAGCCGAGCTTCCAGGCGATGTCGTCCTGCGTCAGCCCCATCTTCTGGCGATAGGCGCGCAACTGGTCGACGAGATCATGGCCGGTCGTGAAGACGAAGTCGGGCAAATTCAACCCATGCAAGTGACGAAAGATAAGTCCGCGCCCAAAGGTCGAGTAAACGACCAGTCCATCCGCTTCCGGCGGCTTTCGATGTCGGCTACCCTTGAGGCTAGGTAAACGTGCATCCCCACCGTTTGGCAAGCCGCCAGCGAGCCGCGAATGGATGTTTTCCGAGGCGACGCCCAGAGGGTCCCGTGCCCTCCGTCGTCGGCCGCGTCTTCCAGGGCCGCGGCAGCATCATCGCGGACCGACCGAATGGCATTGAAATCGACGACCACAGCCCTGCGTCTTGCCTCCGTCGCCGACCTCATCGGCATCGAACCCGCGGCGCTTGAAAGTGCCTTCGTCTGCGAGGAATGGAGCGCGGAGCTTTCGACCGGCCTCGTCTGGCTCGGCCCCGAAACGGCGGCGCTGCACGGAGCGGCCGGCGCGCGCTGCGGCATCATGGACCTCATCCAGGTCTATGATCCCGGCGACTGGCAGAAGGTGCTGCTGGCGCTGGAGGAAGCCGCGACGATCGCCACCACCTTTTCCTTCGTCACCGCCATTCGCCCGGGGCCGGGCCTCTACCGGCCCGTCTTCTGCTTCGGCCGTTCCGAGACCATCGACGGCACCGGCGGCGTCATCCAGGGCACCTTCGCGGTCGCCCGCCTCTGTCTCGAAACGGCGGCGGCCAAACACGATAGGTTGAACTGACCCTTTTCTTTTGCGAGGCGAGCGCCTATCTCCTTCGGCAATGAGACAGGTCTTCTTCATCCTCGCCATTCTGGGCGCCTTGTTTTCCGGATGGGTTCCGGCGGTCGCGGCGACGCTGAGCGCCGGGCAGTCGGCCGGCATGCATGCGATGCACCAGACGACGAAGGAAGATGGCGGCAGCGAACACGGCAAGTCGAAACCGGCCGCCCATCCGCTCGCCTGTTCCGCCTGTTTCGCCATCGAGGCGCACCGGCCCGAACCGCGCGGCCGCACGCTCGACATTTCCAGCCGCCTGTCCGCCGCCGTACCGCGGCTTGCCGGCCTTGCGCTTATCCCGCTGGATCCCCCTCCCCGGTCCTGAACCACGCTTGACTGACATCCGGGCGCCCGCGCCCGACAATCAACCGTATCAAGAACTGGACATCATCATGAACGTCAAAAACGTGTTTCTCGGCGCGGCCCTTACGCTCGCCCCGATCCTGCTCGCCACCACCCTGCCCGCCTTCGCCCAGGAGGCCGACCATTCCGCCCATCAGGGCATGACCATGGCCGAACCGGCAGGCGACCAGAGCCCTTCCACCAAGGCCTTCATCGACGCCAACACGAAAATGCACGCCGCCATGGAAATCGACTTCACCGGCAATGCCGACGTGGATTTCGTGCGCGGCATGATCGCCCACCATCAGGGGGCCATCGACATGGCGAAGGTGGAGCTTGAACATGGCAAGGATCCTGCGATCCGCAAGCTCGCCGAAGAGGTCATCAGCGCCCAGACGGGCGAGATCAAGATGATGGAAGAGTGGCTGGCGAAAAACGCCAAGTAACCGAAGCCGAACGCTCCAGGAAGGCCCGCCGCAAGGTGGGCCTTTTTCGTCGGCGCCATTGAAGAGGATGCGCCGTGCGGCATGGATCCCCGGGTCCAGACCGAGGGGACGGGAGGGAATGCCGTCTGCTCATCAAACGGCGCCGTTTCCGGCGAGGCCGCGTTCCCCGCGGCCTTTCATCTTCGTCATCCCGGGCTCGACCCGGGGATCCATGTTCCACGATGCAAGGGCCGAGCAAGGGGGACCGAGCAAGGGAATCGGGCAGGGTCAACGGGCCGTGCCCGCGCCAACCTTCGATCCGCGGCGCGCCTATTCGCCCGCCGGACGGCCAGCGGCCGAGGCTTCGACCAGCGAAGCCGCGATGACGCGGGCCATCATGAGGCTCGTTTCGCGGATTTCCGTGTTGCTGCCGTTGCGCGCGGACCGGATCAGGCGGAAACCTTCCCGCAGCATGATCTCCTGGGCCTTGTCGCAAGCCCAGTGTTCCAGGCGTGATTCATCGATTGCAGATAGGTTTGGCGCCATGATTCCCCCATGCCAAATCATTCAGCACAAAGCGGCACCCCCGACAGCGCATGCGCATGTCGACCCCAGAACTCTTGATGTATGAATTTGCCGCTCAACCTTAAGCTACATGATTCGTTTTAAAATCAAATAGCTATTTGCCAGAACAAACCCCGATTTATGGCCGGTCGAGCTGATTTCTTCTGGTTTCGACTTCGGCGCGGCAGAAACAACCTTCCACATGATCGTTGACGAGGCCCATGGCCTGCATGAAGGCGTAGACGGTGGTGGGGCCGACGAAGGTCCAGCCGCGCTTCTTCAGGTCCTTCGACAGGCGCACCGAGGTCGGCGTGGTGGGATTGGCGACGATGGTCTCCCAGTCCACCCGCGCCGGGCGCTCCTCCGGCTTCGGCTCGAAGCTCCAGAAGTAGCGGGCGAGCGTGCCGAACTCGTCGCGCAGCGCCTGCGCCCGGCGGGCATTGTTGATGGTCGAGACGATCTTGCCGCGGTGGCGCACAATGCCCGTATCGGCCAGGCACCGGGCGATATCCTCGTCGCCGAAGGTCGCGACCCGGTCGAAATCGAAACCGGCGAAGGCGGCGCGGAAGGCCTCGCGCTTGCGCAGGATGGTGAGCCAGGAGAGGCCCGACTGGAAGCCTTCGAGGCAGATCTTCTCGAAAAGGCGGTGATCGCCCGTGACGGGACGGCCCCATTCCTCGTCGTGGTAGCGGCGATAGTCGTCCAGCCCGCCATGCCAGGCGCAGCGCATCCGTCCGTCTTCCCCCACGTGCAGCCCGCGTTCCGTCATCACCGTCTCCGTTTCCTGTTTGTTCCGCTTTACCACTCGTCAACCACATTTGGAAAGCGGGCAATAACCCTACTCAAAGCTTTATCGGCATCGTGCATGTTTAATGAACGGCCGTTTACCATTCGCTTCATCCATGGGTGCAAGCATTTCCCCCGAACCGGCGCCGTATCTCCCAGGCGGCGCAGTCCGGCGACGATCAGTAGCGAGTACGTCCGATGTTGATACGCACCATTCTTGCAGCGGCCATCCTGGCCACCACGACCACCGCCCATGCCGGCGACCGCTATGGCAGCCGGCCGCCCATCATCGTCAGCCCCGACCTGACCGCGCCATGGCTGATGCAGCTGACCGGCGAAGGCGTGCAGCCCGCCGTCACCACGCGCCGCATCATCCAGCGCCAGCAGGTGCAGCAGCGCCGCGTCATCCGCCGCGAGGGCACCGCCCGTGTCGAGCAGGTGGCGGTGACGAGCCGCGTGCAGAACCCGATCCGCTCCAAGCTCGATCCGATGTTCCTGCCGCAGATCGTTTCCTACGAGAGCCAGTACAAGGCCGGCACCATCGTCATCGATACCAACAACCGCTTCCTCTACCTCGTGCTCGGCGACGGCAAGGCGCGGCGCTATGGCGTCGGCGTCGGCAAGCCGGGCTTCGAATGGGCGGGCGCGCACAAGATCACCCGCAAGGCCGAATGGCCCGGCTGGACACCGCCCAAGGAGATGATCGAACGCGAGGCCGCCAAGGGCCATTACCTGCCGGCCTATATGGACGGCGGACCGGAAAACCCGCTCGGCTCGCGCGCCATGTATCTCGGCTCGACGCTCTACCGCATCCACGGCACGAACGCGCCCTGGACGATCGGCTATGCGGTCTCCTCCGGCTGCATCCGCATGCGCAACGAGGACGTCGTCGACCTCTACGAGCGGGTGAATGTCGGCACCAAGGTCATCGTGATCTGACGCCTCCGGCCCTTTTGCGGCCCGAAAGACGCCACCGACCCGAAGAAATCCGCCCTCACGCGCGTCTTACAGCGCGTGAGCCGGCTTGAAATCGGTCGAGACTCGGCTAGCCTCGCAAAATTGAGGATTGAGAGGGACTATATCATGCGGAAATACGCATCGATCCTGCTGGCGGCGGCCTTTGCCGTTCCGGCGATCATGCCGGCCACGTCGGCGAACGCCTTTCCCGGCGCCCTGAAGGGCGGCCAGGTCGAGACCGTCTCGAACGTGACGCTCGTCGCCCAGCCCCAGAGCAAGAAGCAGGTCGCGCAGAAGTTCAAGCGCACCAAGGTGCGCTTCGTCACCGACCAGGCACCCGGCACCGTCATCGTCGATACCAACAACAAGTTCCTCTACTATGTGGAAGGCAACAACAAGGCGACGCGCTATGGCATCGGCGTCGGCCGCGAAGGCTTCGGCTGGTCGGGCGTGGTGAAGGTCGGCCGCAAGGCGGAATGGCCGAGCTGGACGCCGCCGGCCGAAATGCGCCGCCGCGAGGCCAAGAAGGGCCGAATCCTGCCCGCCGTACAGCCCGGCGGCGAGGACAATCCGCTCGGTGCGCGCGCGCTCTATCTCTTCAAGGGCGGCCGCGACACGATCTTCCGCATCCACGGCACGAACCAGCCCTGGACGATCGGCCTGAACATGTCGTCCGGCTGCATCCGCATGATGAACAAGGACGTGGAGCACCTCTACGCCCGCGCCGACATCGGCACCAAGGTCATCGTGGTCGGCCCCGGCAACAAGCAGGGCGCCGTCAGCTACAACGATCGCGGCGTCGATTTCTTCGGCACGCTCTTCGGCTTCGGCGGCTGATCCGCCCTGCCATCGCCTTTCGGGATGCCGGCCTTGCGCCGGCATCTTCGTTTCAGCCGACGGAGCAGGACACTTTCCCGCTGCGCTCCACCCCCTCGCCTTCGCCGCGGTGCACGATCATCCTGTAGTCGCCGTCATAGGTCGTCTCGTCCTCGCCCATCACCGTCTTCACGATGATATCGACCGAGGCGAACGGCAGGTCGCCTTCGGTTTCGGCATGCAGCAGCAGGCGCAGCTCGCCGTCATAGAGCCAGTCGTGGCCGAGATGCGCGGGCGTCAGCGTCACGCGCTCCAGCCCCTTCGGCGCAAGATCCGCCGGCAGAACGAATTCCCCCCGGAAATTGAGGAAACCGCCGCCGAGGCTGTAGCTGAAGCCGCCCTCCGCATCGAGCGTGAGGTTCGCGTCCTTGACTGCGCAGCTGAAGCCGCCGGTGGCGAAGGCGGGCGAGGCAAGGGTGACAAGGGCGGCGAGGGAAAGCAGGACGCGGCGCATGGCGATCTCCGAAAGCGTGGAATGCCGCTCCTCTAGCGCGCTCGCACGGGGCGCGGCTGTTCCGCACGTGACATGAGATCAGGAAAGCACGGCCGGCTTGTCTCCGCCATAGGCCCAGTCGAGCAGTTCCACCGTGTGCAGGATCGGGATTTGAGTGCCGGTCGCGATCTGCGTGATGCAGCCGATATTGCCCGTCGCAATGAGGTCGGGCTTCGTCGCCTCGATGTTCTTGACCTTGCGCGCCTTCAGCTTGCCGGAAATTTCCGGCTGCAGGATGTTGTAGGTGCCGGCCGAGCCGCAGCACAGATGCCCTTCCGCCGGATCGCGCACCACGAAACCCGCTGCCTTCAGCAGCGTCTTGGGGGCCATGGTGATCTTCTGGCCGTGCTGCATGGAACAGGCCGAGTGATAGGCGACCGTCAGGCCCTTCGCCTCCTGCTGCGGCAGGTCGAGGGTCGCAAGGTATTCCGTGATGTCCTTGGCAAGCGCGGAGACACGCGCGGCCTTTTCCGCATAGGCGGGATCGAGGCGCAGCATGAAGCCGTAATCCTTGATCGTCGTGCCGCAACCGGACGCGGTGATGACGATGGCGTCGAGCCCGCCCGTCTCGATCTCGGCGAGCCAGACGTCGACATTACGCCGCGCGGCCTCCAGCGCCTGGGCCTCGCGGCCCATATGATGCACGAGCGAGCCGCAGCAGACTTCGCCGGCGGGCGCCACGACCTCGACGCCGAGCCGCGTCAGGAGGCGGATCGTCGCCTCGTTGATGCCGGGCTTCAGCACCGGCTGGGCGCAGCCGGAAAGGATCGCCACCCGTCCCCGCCGCGGGCCGGCGGCCGGATGCGTTCCGGGCTGCGCGCTTGCCGAAGCCCTGGGCAGGCTGCGCGGCGCAAGATCCAGCATGGCGGCGAAGGATTCGAGCGGCTTGAAGCGCCTGAAGAGCCCGGCAAAGGGCCGGCCGAGCGCGGCGGCCTTCAGCGCCAGACGGAAGCGGCCCGGATGGGGCAGCACCGTGGCGAGGATGGCCCGGGTCAGCCGGTTCCAGAAGGGGCGCTTGTAGGTGGCCTCGATATGCATGCGGGCATGGTCGACCAGATGCATGTAGTCGACGCCGGAGGGACAGGTGGTGGTGCAGGAGAGGCAGGAGAGGCACCGGTCGATATGCGTGACCACCTCGGCATCCGCCGGCCGGCCGTTCTCCAGCATGTCCTTGATGAGATAGATGCGGCCGCGCGGGCTGTCGAGCTCGTTACCGAGCGTCACATAGGTCGGACAGGTGGCCGTGCAAAAGCCGCAATGCACGCATTTGCGCAGGATCTTTTCGGAGGTCGCGACATGCGGATCGGCGAGCTGTTCGGCGGTGAAGTTGGTCTGCATCAGCGGGCGTCCTTCTCGTTGAAGGGCGCGGTTGCGGCACCCTCCGCTGCCCTGCCGGGCATCTCCCCCTCACGGGGAGAGAGCGCATGGAGAAATGTCACGCCCCCGTCCAACGGTGCCGTTTGAGTGCCGTTTTTGCTCCTTGCCGATCTCCCCCCTTGCAGGGGATATGCCCGGCAGGGCAGAGGGGGCTGAGCCATAGACTCCGTCATCATCATTCTCATTCCATCATCCGCGACACGAACAATCCCTCCGGATCGAAACTCGCCTTCACCCGCGCCTGCAGCGCGGCGACGGGCTCCGTCTGCGGCTGGAAGGCCTGCGTTGCCGCCAGCATTTCCGGCCGGGCGCGCAGAAGGGTCGCGTGCCCGCCGCCGACGGCCTTGAGGTAGCGGCGCAGCAAGGCGGCTTCGGGGTCCGCCTCCATGCGCAGCCAGACGAGCCCGCCCTGCCAGTCGTAGAAGGCGTCGACGCCGGCTTCGAGGCGGAGCGCGGCGACGAGCTGCTGGCCGGCGACGGGGGCCGTGGAGACGCGCCAGAGCGGGCGTGGCGTGCCATCGGCATAGGGCGCGCCGTCGCGGATCTCGCGCCACAGGCGCCGCGTCCCCTCGGCTTCGAGACGCGAGACGGCGCCGAAGCGGGCCATGGCGGCGGCGAGTTTTTCGGCACGCACGGCAACGGAGGCGGCAAGGCCTTCGAGGCGCAGCACGGTCGCCGCGCCCTCCGGCAGGACGCCGCCGGCAAACCGGCCGCGCACGCTTTCCGGCAGATGCGCGGCACCGGAAACCTCGACCGTCAGCGACATCGCAGTCGCCATGGCGGCGGCGGCTTCCGCGTCGTTGAGGTCGGATATGACGATGGTGACGGAGGTTTCCGGCACCGGCAGCAGGCGGAAGGTGACTTCGGTCAGAAACGCCAGCGCACCGTGCGAGCCGGCGAGCAGCTTGACGAGATCGAGGCCGGTGACGTTCTTCATCACCCGCCCGCCGGCCTTGACGATCTCGCCCTTGCCGTTGACGAAGCGCACGCCGAGCAGGCTGTCGCGCGCCGCGCCCGCCACGAAGCGGCGCGGGCCGGAGGCATTGCTGGCGAAGACGCCGCCGATGGTGGGAATGCCCGACGTGCCGAGCACGCCGCGCAGGTCGTTCGGCTCGAAGGCGAGCATCTGGCGCTTTTCGGCGAGCGCCGCCTCGATCACGTCGAGCGGCGTGCCGGCGCGGGCCGTCATGGTCATTTCGGCGGGATTGTAGGCGACGATGCCGTTGAGGCCGCGCGCCGAGAGCACGTCCACGCCGTCGGGCGCGGCATGGAGGCTGCGCGTGCCGCCGCCGCGCACGACGAATTTCGACCTGGTGAGGGCGGCGACCTGAATGAGACGCACGGCGCCGTCTTCGGAGAGCGGTTCGTGGATCGGCGTCATGCGGCGGGACGCCCTTCGAGCGGGAAGACTTTCGACGGATTGAGCAGCCATTGCGGATCGAAGGCGGCGCGCACGGCCATCTGCTGGGCGAGGTCCACCTCGGCATATTGATGGCGCATCAGGTCGCGCTTCTCGATGCCGACGCCGTGTTCGCCGGTCAGGCATCCGCCGGCATCGACACAGAGCTTCAGGATATCGTTGCCGGCCGCTTCCGCCCGCGCGGCGTCCTCCGGGTCGTTGGCGTCGAAGAGGATGAGCGGATGCATGTTGCCGTCGCCGGCATGGAAGACATTGGCGACGCGCAGGCCGTATTTCGCGACGATCTCCGCCGTGCCGCGCAGCACGTGCGAAAGCTGGCCGAGCGGCACCGTGCCGTCCATGCAGATATAGTCGGCGATGCGGCCGGTGGCGCCGAAAGCGGATTTGCGGCCCTTCCAGATCAGCGCCGCCTCCGTGGCCGACTGGCTTTCCTTGACGACCTTGACGCCATGGCGGCGGGCGATCTCGATGATGCTTGACAGCATCGCCTCCATCTCGGCTTCCGAGCCCTCGACCTCGACGATCAGCAGCGCCTCGACATCCATGGGATAGCCGGCATGGGCGAAGGCCTCGCAGATCTCGATGGCCGGCTTGTCCATGAATTCGATGGCGACGGGGATGATGCCGGCGCCGATGACGTCGGCGACGCAGGCCCCCGCCTCTTCCGAACTGTCGAAGCCGAAGAGCACCGGGCGCGCGCCCTCGGGCTTGGCGATGAGGCGCACGGTCGCCTCCGTGACGATGCCGAGCTGGCCCTCGCCGCCGCAGACGACGCCGAGCAGGTCGAGGCCGCCGGCATCGAGCGCCTTGCCGCCGAGCTCGACGATCGTGCCGTCGATCAGCACCAGTTTGACGCCGAGCAGGTTGTTGGTCGTCACGCCGTATTTCAGGCAATGCGCGCCGCCGGAATTCATGCCGATATTGCCGCCGATGGTGCAGGCGAGCTGCGAGCTCGGGTCCGGCGCGTAGAAATAGCCGTCTGCCGAAACGGCGTCGGAAATCGCAAGATTGGTGACGCCGGCCTGCACCGTGGCCGCACGATTGGCGTAATCCACCTCGAGGATGCGCGCCATCTTGGAGAGGCCGATGACGACCGCGTCCTCCTGCGGGATGGCCCCGCCAGAGAGCGAGGTGCCCGCCCCGCGCGGCACGACCGGCACGCCGTAGCGGTGGCAGTATTTCAGGACGGCCGCCACCTGCTGCGTCGTTTCGGGCAGGGCGACGGCGAGCGGCAGGCGGCGATAGGCGACGAAGGCGTCGGTCTCGAAGGGCACGAGCGCGCGCGGCTCGTGCACCAGACAGCCCTCCGGCAGGAGGTCGATGAGATCGGCGACGATTTCCCGGCGGCGGGCGAGAACCGCCGGTCGCGGGGCCAGAAACCCGATCTGATCCATGTCTCACTCTCCACTCTAAACTGGTCTTTTTTCTTTACCACTCAGGCTGACCGGGTGCAAATGCTAAGCATTTCCCCGGCCCCGGCAACAGGGAAAGACCGCCTGCCGACAAAAAGGGTGACAGCAGGAACATGCAATTGACCGCCCCGGATGCGAATGCGACAGTCGCGGAATCGGAAGACGGCGTAAGGGGAGACCCGCCTTCCGGCATGCATTGAAAGGGAGGACCACCATGCGCAAATCGTTCACCGCCATCTCGGCCCTGTTGCTTCTGGCGGGCGCCGCCTTCGCGGAAGATCTGCCGAACCTCAATCCCGGTGTGACGACGTCCGAGCTTCTGGCGACCGCGCCGGTGCACTGGGTTTCCGTCGACCAGATCGCGGCGACGCTCGAAGGACAGCCCGCCATGGCCGTGGGCTTCGACGTGGACGACACGGTGCTGTTCTCCAGCCCCTGCTTCTATTACGGCAAGATGAAATACTCGCCGACCTCGGAAGACTACCTGAAGATGGATGCCTTCTGGACGGATATCCACACCAACAATTGCGACCAGTATTCGGTGCCGAAGGAGGTCGCGCGCAAGCTGATCGACCTGCATGCGGCGCGCGGCGACGAGATCTTCTTCATCACCGGCCGCACGCGCGGCACCGGCGGCGAGACGCTGACCGCCGCCATCCAGAAGGCCTTCAACATCCAGAAGATGAACGACGTCGTCTTCACCGCCTCCTCTGAAAACAAGGTGGAATTCCTCAAGGAGCACAAGCTGAAGATCTATTACGGCGATGCGGACAGCGACATGAAGGCGGCGATCGCGGCCGGCATCCGTCCCATCCGCGTCATGCGTGCGCAGAACTCGACCTACAAGCCGGAGCCCAAGAACGGCAAGTTCGGCGAAGAAGTCATCGTCGATTCGACCAATTGAGACGGTTTAAGGAAGCGACGCGTGACAAATCTCGGCGATCTTGAAATCTTTTCCCGCGTCATTTCCATGGGCAGCATGTCGGCGGCGGGCCGGGCTCTCGGGCTTTCGCCCGCTGTCGTCTCCAAGCGGGTGAAACGGCTGGAGGAGCGCCTCGGCACCCGCCTCTTCCAGCGCACGACGCGCCAGATCTCGCTGACCGAGGCGGGACAGGGCTTCTACGAGCGCATCGTCGGCATCCTCTCCGGCATCGAGGAGGCGGAAGCCTTCGTTTCCGGCCGGTCCGGGGCGGTGCGCGGCACGCTGCGCATTTCCGCGCCGACCTCCTTCGGCCGCATGCATATCGCGCCCCACCTCAAGGGCTTCATGGACCTTTATCCCGACCTCATCGTCAATCTCGTCCTCACCGACGATTTTTCCGATATCGTCGGC
This sequence comes from Shinella sp. G-2, assembly GCF_050172695.1. Taxonomy (NCBI): domain Bacteria; kingdom Pseudomonadati; phylum Pseudomonadota; class Alphaproteobacteria; order Hyphomicrobiales; family Rhizobiaceae; genus Shinella; species Shinella sp. G-2. The sequence continues at coordinate 273,375 of NZ_JBBEYH010000005.1, forward strand.
GGCGGCTTCGACCTTGCCATCCGCATCGGGGAGCTTTCGGACTCCTCCCTCGTCGCCCGCCGGCTCGCCTCGGTGCGCCGCGTGCTCTGCGCCTCGCCGGCCTATATCGCCCGCCGGGGCATGCCGACCTCGCTGGAGGACCTTGCCGAGCATGTCTGCCTGCCGCCGCACACGCAGGACGTCTGGCGACTGGAAGGACCGGATGGCAGCGTGACCTATCGTCCGCATGGCCCGCTCTATACCAATTCCAGCGAAGTGGTGCGCGAAGCGGTGTTTTCCGGCATGGGCATCGCGCTGCGCTCCACCTGGGATGTCGGTCCGGCCGTCAAGAGCGGCGAGCTCGTCCAGGTGCTGCCGGACTATGAGGGATCGCGCAACGTGGTGCTTTCGGCGGTCTATCCGAGCCGGCAGTTCCTGCCGGTCAAGGTGCGCCTGTTCATCGACTATCTCGCCGAACTCTACGGCTCCCTGCCCTATTGGGAGCGCTGAGGCGGCCCATCCGTTTGCAAATCCCCGAGGAGGATGACGCATGATCGGTAGAATGACGCTTGCCGCGGCCCTCATCGCATTCGCCGCGACCCCCACGCTGGCCGGATCGCTCGATCCGCTGCTGAAAGGCTTCGACGACGGCTGCGACTATACCGAGGCGCTCGGCGGCCTGCTCCAGTCGAGCTATGCCTTCGCCCGCAAGGAGGGCAAGGTCGAGCTGCCCTCGGGCTACAAGGCGCTCTTCGGCGAGGTCACGGTCACGCCCATCGAGGACTATCTGGAGATCACCATTCCGGTGAAGAACAGCACCTGGCGCGGCGTGCCGGTCAGACAGATCAACGCCTATATCACGCCGCTCGAAAGCGGCCTCAGCTCGCATGTCATCGTCTTCCCGAAGGACGCCGAGAAGGCCGCGGAAGCGGCCTTTAGGGAACGCGGCATCGCCTCCCAGAAGAAGGTCAAGGCGAAGGACGACGGCGGCTTCGGCTGGGGGACCGGCTATTCCATCGACAAGGATGGCGCGCCGTCCTACATGTGCGACCTGTCGACCTGATCAGTGCCGGTCTTCTTCCGCGTGGCGATTGCGGATCGCGCGGACGAGCAGCCACATGCCGAGAATGACGAAGGGCACGGCGACGCCGGTCAGCGTCTCCGGCTTCACCGGCAGGCCGAGGCCGTGCGCGGCCTTGGCCATGTAACCGAACAACCCGACGACATAATAGGAAATCGCCGCCACCGAAAGGCCTTCGACGGTCTGCTGCAGGCGGAGCTGCAGCTTGGCGCGCCGGTCCATGGAATTGAGCAGCGTCGAGTTGAGCTGTTCCAGCTCCACGTCGATCCAGCTTCGCAGCAGCGCCGTGGCGCGGGCGAGCTTGCGCGACAGGTTCGCCTGGCGCTCTTCCACCGACTGGCAGGTGCGCATGGCGGGCGCAAGACGGCGCTCCAGGAAGAAGCCGAGCGTTTCGTAGCCGGGCACCGCCGTTTCCGCCAGCGTGCGGATACGCTCCTGCACGATGCCGTAATAGGCGCGGCTGGCGCCGAAGCGATAGAGGCTGACGGCGGCGTTCGCCTCCAGCTCGGCGGCAAGGCGGGTGATCTCGGTCAGCAGTTCGTCAGCCTTGTCGCGGGCATGCTGCTTCATGCAGTTGGTGATGCCCGTCAGCCCGTCCTCGATGCGCCGGATATCCGGCGAGAGCGACTGGGCGAGCGGCAGGCCCATCATGGCGAGCGTGCGGTAGGTCTCGATGTCGAGCAGGCGCTGGACGAGCGCGCCGCGCCCGGCCTCCGTCATGCCGCGGTCGATGACGAGGATCTGCGTCAGCCCGTCGCCGTTCTGGCGGAAGTCGGTGAGGATGACGCCCTGGCCGTTCTTGATCTCGCTGTAACAGAGGCTCGTCGGATCGAAGGTGGAGATGGCCTCGCGCGTCTCCGGCGAATCCGGCCGGATTTCGAGGCGGATACCCGAGATCAGCGTGCCGGGCGGCGAAAAGCTGTCGCCGAAGGGATGGACGGGCACGTCGGCGCCGAACGCCTCCGGCGCGGGCGCATCCCAGAAATAGGTCGAGAATTCGGTATGCCGCTCCCAGCGCAGCGTGCCCTGCCCCCAGCTCAGCGCGTGGTGGCTGGAATCGCGTCCCGGCGGCGAGATGCCGCGCGAGCGCGACAGTTCCGCCATGACGGCGTGATCGACCGCCGAACCGCCCTCGGTGAGGAACGCCAGCTGGAAGATGACGCGCGGCGATGGAACCAGCGCATACGGTCTTGCGTGAATTTCCCCGAGCGCCTGCGCGCGGGCGGTCGCCTGCGGAAAGGCGAAGCTGCCTTTAGCCATGTCCTGCACCTTCCCCTCATGTGCAACAGCATAGTCTTAACAAATGTCAGGCCCGCGCAGATGGGACGCATTGACGCAGGCCAGCGCGCAAGAAGTGGACAAGATTGTTGACCAGTTTCCGCCCGCATTGGTAGTGTTCACCCGTGACCGACGCCGCCTTCGACCTTTTTGCCCGCATCAGCCATAGCCGGACCTCCGACGAGGTCGTGCGGCAGATCGAGCTTTTGCTGCTGGAAGGCGTGCTGCGCGACGGCGACCGCCTGCCCGGCGAGCGGGAATTGTCCAAACGGCTCGACGTGTCCCGCCCGATCCTGCGCGAGGCGCTGAAGGAACTGGAGAACCGGGGTCTCCTCGTCAGCCAGCATGGCGACGGCACCTATGTCGCCGATATCATCGGCCAGGTCTTCTCCCGCCCCGTCGTCGACCTCATCGCCCGCCATCAGCGCGCGACGGAGGATTACATCGAATATCGCCGGGAGCTGGAGGGCATCACGGCGGAACTCGCCGCGCGCCGGGCGACGGACTACGACCGGCAGATGCTGACGCGAATCATGGAGGCGATGCGCGCGGCCCATGACGGCGGCTCCTTCGAGGCCGAACTCGAGACCGATGTCGAACTGCACAATGCCATCGGCGAGGCCGCGCACAATATCGTGCTGCTGCACACGCTGCGCGCCTGCTACCGGCTGCTGGCGCAGGGGATCTTCTTCCACCGCCACCTCGTGTTTTCCTCCGCCGAAGCGCGCGGGCACCTGCTTGCGCAGCACGAGGCGATCTATGCGGCGATCATGGCGGGCGACGGGACCGCGGCACGCCGGGCCGCCCAGGCCCATATGGATTACATCGCCGCGGCGATCCGCGACGCCGAACGAAGCGGCGAATGGCAGAGGATTTCGCAATTGCGCATGCAAAAGCGCAGCCTGCCCCCACAAGCCTGACTTGCGCCGCAAATTCCGCGCAAGCAAGATATGAGACAACCGACTCAGCAGGCATCTTGCGAAAGAGGGATGAAGAAGACCTTGAACATTCTCAACCGTATCGTCAGCGACGTGCACCTGATGTTCCGCCGGCCCGTGCGCGAACAGTACGGCGCGCTGTGCTACCGGTTGAAGAAGAAGCGCCCGGCCGTCGAAGTCCTCCTCATCACCAGCCGCGACACCGGCCGCTGGGTCATTCCCAAGGGCTGGCCGATGGACGGCAAGAGCGCGCCGGCCGCCGCCGCGCGCGAGGCCTGGGAAGAGGCCGGCGTGAAGGGCGCGATCGGCGAAGAGCCGATCGGCAGCTACCATTACATGAAGGGCCTGCCGCAGGGCCTGAAGGTGGATTGCCGGGTGCGCGTCTTCGCGCTCGCGGTCGATGACATCTGCAAGAATTTCCCGGAAAAGGGCGAGCGTCGCGCCGAGTGGGTAGATTGCGCCGAAGCCGCCACCCGCGTGCAGGAGCCGGGCCTGAAGACGCTGCTTCTGGCTTTCGAACAGAAAATGCTCGCCGAGATCGGCGCCGCCGCCAAAAACGGCACGCCGGACGCCTGATTGGACCGTTGTCATATTGCCGCCGCTGCGCTGAGGCGATAGTGCCTTTTGTCAAAGAGCCGCTGTCAAAACGTCCGGGCATCGCCACGGGCTTTTCCTCCGCCCGAACGAAGCCGACCACCGCCCATGCGTCCCGCAGCGGCGAGGATCGGCGAAGGCGAAAGCAAGGGCCCGGCGACCGTCTCTGGGGTGTTTTGACAGCGGCTTCCGAATGGAGCGGCATGAATGGCGAATTCTGAAGTCCGGCTGCGCAAGCCGACGCTGGACAAGGACCTGGAAAAACTGACCTTCACCGAGCAGGCGACGCATTTCGTGCTGCGCTCGTGGACGGGCGTCGGCATTTCGCTGGTCTTCCTGCTCATCGCCATGGCGGTCGCCAGCAGCTTCGCCACCGGCACGCAGGGCGCCGTGGTCGTCGCCGTCACCGCCGCGCTTGCCGCCTACATGGCCATGAACATCGGCGCCAACGACGTGACGAACAATGTCGGCGCGGCCGTCGGCGCGCGCGCCATGAGCATGGGCGTGGCGCTCGTCATCGCCGCCATCTTCGAGATCGCCGGCGCCCTGCTCGCAGGCCAGGGCGTCGCCGAGACGGTCGCCTCCGGCATCGTCGACCGGGCGATCTTCCCGAGCCCCGAGAGTTTCGCCTGGGCCATGATGGCGGCGCTCATTTCCGCCGCGCTCTGGATCAACATCGCCACGCTCGCCAATGCGCCGATCTCCACCACCCACGCCATCATCGGTGGCGTCATCGGCGCGGGGGCGGCGGCCAGCGGCTTCAACAGCGTGCAGTGGGACGCCATCGCGATCATCGTGGTGAGCTGGACCGTCTCGCCGATCCTCGGCGGCGTCATCGCCGCGGCCTTCCTCTATTTCATCAAGGAATTCATCATCTACCGCGACGACAAGATCGCGGCGGCAAAGACCTGGGTGCCGGTGCTCGTGTCGCTGATGGCCGGCGCCTTCGCCGCCTTCCTCGCCAATGGCGGCACGAACGGTTTCTACGATCTTTCCCTCGACAAGGCCCTCCTGCTCGGCCTCGGCGTCGGCCTCCTCACCTATGCCGTCACCCGGCCCATCGTGCGCCGCCATGCGGAAGGCCTCGACAGCCGCAACCAGTCGCTGCGCGCGCTCTTCCGCCTGCCGCTGATCGGTTCGGCGGCCCTGCTGTCCTTCGCGCACGGGGCCAATGACGTCTCGAACGCCGTCGGACCGCTCTATGGCGTGGTGACGGCGCTGCGCTCCGGCACCGCGGGCGATACGGCGACGATCCCGCTCTGGGTGATGATCATCGGCGCCTTCGGCATCTCGCTCGGCCTGCTGCTCTTCGGCCCGCGCCTCATCCGCATCGTCGGCAACGAGATCACCAAGCTCAACCCGATGCGCGCCTTTTGCGTGGCGCTGTCCTCGGCCGTCGCGGTGCTGACGGCCTCGGCCTTCGCCATTCCCGTCTCCTCCACCCATATCGCGGTCGGCGCGGTGTTCGGCGTCGGCCTCTTCCGCGAATGGTACACGCGCAATTCCCAGCGCCGCATCGACTATATCCGTAACCGCGGCAACCGCATCGCACCGGAGGAGCCGTCCGCCAATCCGGACGAGACGCGCCGGCGCTATCTGGTGCGCCGCTCGCATTTCATGACGATCGTCTCAGCCTGGATCGTGACGCTGCCCGTCTCGGCGCTACTGTCGGCCGCCGTCTTCCTCGCCCTCAACGCGCTCTTTACCTGAGAGACCCATCCATGCGTGCCAATTACCGGATGCAGCGCCTTTTCGTCGGCGACGCCCTTTCGGCGGGCGTTTCCTTCGAGGCGTCGAAGGACCATTTCCACTACCTCGCCAACGTGCTGCGCATGGAAGATGGCGAGGCCGTGCTGCTGTTCAACGGGCGCGACGGCGAGTGGCATGCGACGCTCTCCTTCCCGACGCGCAAGCGGCTCTTCCTGACGCCCGTCGCCGAGACCCGGCCGCAGCCGGCGCCCTCGGATCTGCACTATCTCTTCGCCCCGCTGAAGGTCGGCCGTCTCGACTATCTCGTGCAGAAGGCGGTGGAGATGGGCGCGGGCGTGCTGCAGCCCGTCATGACCCGGCACGTGCAGGGCAAGATCAGCAATCTCGACCGGCTGGAAGCCAATGCCATGGAGGCGGCCGAGCAGTGCGGCATCCTCGCCATCCCGCGCGTCGAGGCGCCGCGCAAGCTGGAGGACCTTCTGGCCGACTGGCCGCGCGAGCGTCGCATCATCTTCTGCGACGAGGGCCATGGCAGCCAGAACCCGCTGCCGGTGCTGCAGGGGATCAAGGAGCGCAAGCTGGCCCTGCTGGTCGGCCCCGAAGGCGGTTTTTCCGACGAGGAGCGCGCCCTCCTGCGCAGCCTCGACTTCGTGACGCCCATTCCGCTCGGGCCGCGCATCCTGCGCGCCGACACGGCGGCCGTCGCCGCATTGGCGGTCATCCAGGCCGCGATCGGGGATTGGGAATAATTTTCCGCCGGGAAGGTTGGGTTTTTTTGAATCTGCCTTGAAAGGAATTCGCTTGCACCGCATTTATTTCCGGTCCAAGCACCCTCCTACGCCCGGCCTTCCGCCAGGCGCCATCCGTTCAGAAGAAGACGCCCATGGCCCGTGATACCACCGACCAGACGCCGGTCCGCTCCGTTGCAGACATGGCGGACTATCTTGCCGACGGCAACAAGCCGAAGGAAAAGTTCCGCATCGGCACCGAGCATGAGAAATTCGTCTTCTTTACGGCGGACAACAGTCCCGTCCCCTATTTCGGCGAGGCGAGCATTTCCGCCCTGCTGAACGGCATGCAGGCCAAGACCGGCTGGGAGCCGATCATGGACGCCGGCAACATCATCGGCCTTGCCGAGCCCTCGGGCATGGGCGCCATCTCGCTGGAGCCGGGCGGCCAGTTCGAGCTGTCGGGCGCGCCGCTGGAAACGCTGCACCAGACCTGCAAGGAATCCAACCAGCACCTCGCCACGCTGCGCGAGATCGCCGAACCGCTCGGCATCCGCTTCCTCGGCATGGGCGGCAGCCCGAAATGGTCCTTCGCCGAAACGCCGCGCATGCCCAAGAGCCGCTACGACATCATGACCCGCTACATGCCGAAGGTCGGCACCAAGGGTCTCGACATGATGTACCGCACCTGCACCATCCAGGTGAACCTCGACTTCTCCTCGGAAGAGGACATGCGCCGCAAGATGCAGGTGTCGCTGAAGCTGCAGTCCATGGCGACCGCGCTCTTCGCCTCATCGCCCTTCACGGATGGCAAGCCGAACGGCCTTCTGTCCTGGCGCGGCGACATCTGGCGCGACACGGACAACAACCGCGCCGGCCTCATCCCCTTCGCCTTCAAGCCCGATTTCGGCTTTGCGGACTATGTGGAATGGGCGCTCGACGTGCCGATGTATTTCGTCGTGCGCGATGGCAAGTACCACGATTGCACGCACGTCACCTTCCGCCAGTTCATGAACGGCGCGCTGAAGGGCGAGATCGCCGACTGGGAGCCGAACATGGGCGACTGGACGAACCATCTGTCCACGCTCTTCCCCGACGTGCGCCTGAAGCGCTTCCTCGAAATGCGCGGCGCCGACGGCGGTCCGTGGCGGCGCATCTGCGCGCTGCCGGCCTTCTGGGTGGGCCTGCTCTATGACGACGGCGCGCTCGACGCGGCCGAGGCGCTGACGCGCGACTGGACGGTCGAGGAAGTCTCCACCCTTCGCGACGCCGTGCCGGCGCAGGGCCTCAAGGCCGACTTCCGCGGCAAGCCGCTGCTCGACGTCGCCCGCGAGGTCGTCTCGATCTCGCGCCAGGGCCTTGCCGCCCGCGCCCGCCTCAACGGCGACGGCGTCGACGAGACGATCTTCCTTGCCCCGCTCGACGAGGTTCTGGCCAAGAAGGCGACGCTCGCCGAGGACATGCTGGCGCTCTACAACGGCCGCTGGAACGGTTCCGTCGAGCCGGTCTTTGCCGAATACCAGTACTGAGCAGGCTTCAAGAAAGCAGTTTGCGCGGCTGAAATTCCCGTTATAGTGCAGGCACATGCAGTGCCTGCCAGGGGGAAGGGTTCGCGATGCTTTCGCTTTACGACATGATGATGCAGGCGCAGAACGGCAGTGCCGTGGACGCCATGGCGCGGCAGTTCGGCCTTGCACAGGAGCAGGCGGCAAAGGCCGTCGCCGCGTTGATGCCGGCCTTTTCCGAGGGCTTCAAGCGCAACGCCGCCAACCCCTATGACCTCGCCGCCTTCATGAAGGCGCTGACGACGGGCGACCACGCGAAATATTTCGAGGACATCTCCAAGGCCTTCACGCCGCAGGGCATGGCCGAAGGCAACGGCATTCTCGGCCATCTCTTCGGCAGCAAGGACGTCTCGCGCGCCATCGCCGCACAGGCGGCGCAGATGACCGGCATCGGCCAGGAAATCTACAAGCAGATGCTGCCCGTGATGGCGAGCACGCTGATGGGCGGCATCTTCAAGCAGTCGCTCGCCCCCTTCTTCCCGGGCGCGGCCGGCGCCGGGCAGAGCAATCCCTTCGCCGACATGATGCAGCAATGGGCCGAGGCGACGGGCCTTGCCAAGAAGCAGGAACCGTCCAACCCCTTTACCGACAACCCCTTCACACAGGCCGCGCAGGAGTTCTTCGGCACCAAGAAGGAAGCGCCCGCCAACCCCTTCACCGACAATCCCTTCGCCAAGGCCTTCCAGGACATGATGGCGGGCATGACCGGCCAGTCGCAAGCCAGCGAAAAGCCGAGCGCGCCCGAGGGATCGCCGGCCGACTCCCTGAAGACCCTCGTCAACACGATGTTCGATACGGGCCTGGAAATGCAGAAGGACTACCAGCGCAACATCGAATCGATCTTCGAGACGATGCGCGCCGGCGGCGAGAAGGCCTGATCCCTCAGGCCGCCGCCCGGATCCTTGCCGTCTCCGACGGCAGGTTGAAGCGCTCGACGATGGCGGCGAGCGCCCGCGTATCGCCCGCAAGACCGGACATGCCGGCCGCCGTCTCCGAGACCGCCTGACGGTTCTGCGCCGTCACCGCCTCCATCGCGCCCATCGAGCGGCTGATGTCGCCGAGGCTGGACGACTGCTGGTTGGCGGCCGCGGCGATGGAATGGATGTGATCGTTGATGCGCGCCACCTGGCCGGCAATGCCCGACAGCGCCGTGCCCGCCTGCTGCACGAGGTCCACACCCCTCGTCACCTCGACGCCCGATTTGGTGATCAGCGCCTTGATGTCCTTGGCGGCATTGGCCGAGCGCTGGGCAAGCTCCCGCACCTCCTGCGCCACGACGGCAAAGCCCTTGCCGGCCTCCCCTGCCCGCGCGGCTTCCACCCCGGCGTTCAGCGCCAGAAGGTTCGTCTGGAAGGCGATCTCGTCGATGACGTTGATGATGCTGGAGATTTCGCGGGATGCGCCCTCGATGCGCTCCATGGCGGCGACGGCATCGGTAACGACGCCGCTGGAAAGGTCCGTGCTCGCCTTCGCCTCCGTCGCCATGCGCGAGGCCTCGCCGGCCCGGGCGGTGGAGCCGCGGATCGCCTCCATCATCTCGCCGACGGCCTGCGTCGTGTGTTCCAGCGCCGCCACCTGACTTTCGGTGCGTGCGGCGATGTCGCGGGCGGCCGCATCGACATCGGCGACCTTGCCGTCGATCGAGCGGGCATTGGAGGAGACGGCGGCGATGGTTTCGGCAAGGCGGCGGACGGACGTGTTGAAATCGACGCGCAAGGCGTCCAGCCCGCCCGAAAATTCCTGGTCGATGCCGGTGGAAAGATCGCCGGCGGACAGGCGCTCCAGCGCCGCGCCCAGCGTGCCGACCGCCGCCTGCATCTCGCGCTGCTGCGCCGCCTTGGCGGCCTCCTGCGCCTGCTGCTCGCGGGCCGCGAAGGCGCGCGTTTCGGCGCTGGACCGCTCCAATGCGTCCTTTTCCAGCGCCGCGGCGCGGAAGACGGCGACGGAGCGCACCATGTCGCCGATTTCATCGGCGCGGTTTTCCCTGGGAAGCGCAAGATCGGTGTCGCCGGCGGCAAGCGCCGTCATCGCCTTGACGAGCTGGTGGATCGGCCGCGTCAGCGCACGGGAGAAGAGCGTGGCGGCGAGGATGGCAAGACCGATGATCGCGGCGGTGAGAGCGAGCACGATGAGCGTGCCGCGCGTCAGGCCCGCCATCGCCTCCGCCTTGGTGATCTTGGCGATGACCGACCACTCGGTGCCGCCGAAGGAAAGCGGCGAGGCCGCCGCGTAAAGCTCCGTGCCGGCCGCATCCGCGATGGTGCCATAGGTCTCGCTGCCGACCGGCAGGTTCGCGATGTCGAGACGGACCTTCAGCGCGTCGGCTTCGGGCGTACGGGCGGAATCGGTGAGCACCGTGCCGTCGCCGCGCACCAGCACGGTCTCGCCCGTTTCGCCGAGGCCCTTGGCATTGCCGAAAATGGCGTCGATCTTGGCGTTCGGCACGCGCAGCGCCATGATGCCGAGCGTGCGGCCGTTCATGGTGATGGGCGCGGCAAGGAAGGCGGCCGGCGCGCCGCCGAGCGCTGCATAGTCGGCGAAATCCGCAAAGACGATGCGTCCCGGCTCCTTCAGCGCCATCGCCTCCTGGAAGGCTTTCGCAAGGCCGCTCTCCTTGTAGGGGCCATCGAGGACATTGGTGCCGAAATCCTCCGCCTTGGCGACGGAATAGAGCACGTTGCCCTTGGGATCGATCATGTAGAGATCGGCGTACCCCTGCGATTCCAGGTGCTTGCGGAAGGCGACGTGGTACTGCTTGTGCGCACGGTCGAAATTGTCCTTCTTCGCCGTATCCATCAGGGCGCGTTCGGCCGGCGGATTGGGATTGCCGGCAATGTAGCGCTGATGCAGTTCCGCCGCCGGGTCCTTGCCGAGAGCGCCCCAGGCGCCGGCAAAGCCGTAGAAGGCCTGGGTCGTCGGCATGGCGGCGGACAGGCTGAGAAGGTCGAGTTTCATGCCCTCAAGATAGACGCGCGCCTCGTTGCGCCGCCCGTCCGCGGTCGCCTCCAGTTTCTGCATGACCTGATCGGTGACGGTCTCGGCGCTGACGACGAGCGACACGGCGCTGGCGGCGCCGATGGAAAGAAGCGTGAGCACGGCAGCAGCAAGAGGCAGTTTCCGGGAAATCCGCATGGCGATCCGTCCGAGGGCTCGGGCAATTCCGGCGAACCTTCAAACGGTCCCGCCGTGGAACTGCATCAAACAAAACGTGAGGGGGCCGGTTCATCCGGGCGGCAGACGGCGTCATGCCCGCGGACGGTTCCGCGGCTGCCGAGCCAACGGTAGCCGAGGGTGGTTTACCTAAAGTAAAGCAGATTCTACGGGTTTTCCGGGGAAAAAGCCCGACGCGGACCTTGGGAGTCGCACGCCGGGCAAGCGGCAGGGTTATTGGCTCTCACCCTGCGGGGAAGCGAGGTACCGACCAGAAGGTTAGGCCGGTACCGGGAAAAATCAATCCAGGCGGCCGCTACGCAGGTGACGGCGGGCGCGTTCACGCGCCGCGATCGTCAGGTGCAGCCCCGCATCCGAGAAGAATGACGCGGACCGGATTTCCTGAACATCGTTGCGGCACAGCCCCATATCGAAGAGGCGATGGTCGTCGAGTTCGTTCAACCGGTTGATCACACGGCGATTCTGCCAGGCGCGGACCAGCTTGGCGGCGGTGGTACGGAGGCGCGCGAAGAGGCTGGGAGCCGGACGGCGCGTCGCGAGGATATCGATTTCCATTTTGCGGTCGATCATGCGCATGGCATTTTCTCCTTTCCGGCGCTGCGCTCCATCGTCCTTCGATGGGGTTCACACGGCGCCCGTGATCGTTCACCGCCCGCAGGGACGGGCGACGGTTCAAAGGTCAAGTCTTGAGTAGATCCGCCGTCCACCGGGAGGTCGTGGCGAAACGGCGTGGTCTGAAGAACGACCGCAGGCGGACGCGCAATCGTTCAACAATTGCTTTTTCGCAGAATCTCATTGATCAGTCCAACGAATGTTTCTAATAGTATCAATCAAACAATCTTATGGGTATCGTTATGTCCGCTCCGTTAGACATAGACCAGCTCCAGACCTTCGTCGCGATTGCAGATACCGGAAGCTTCACGCGCGCAGCCGAGCGGGTGTTCAAGACCCAGTCGGCCGTTTCCATGCAGATGCGCCGCCTCGAGGAGCGCATCGGCAAGCAGCTTTTCATGAAGGACGGCCGCGGCAACCGGCTGACCGCGGAGGGTGAGCGCCTGCTCAACTATGCCCGCCGCATGCTGCGCCTCAACAACGAGGCCATCGCCGCCTTCGACGACAACCGCCTCGAAGGCCTGCTGCGCATCGGCACGCCGGACGACTATGCCGACCGCTACATGCCCGAGATCATCATGCGGTTTGCCAAGACCCATCCCAATGTCGAACTGTTCATCGTCTGCGAACCCTCGGTCGACCTTGCGGAAAAGATGGCCAAGGGCGAGCTCGACATCGCGCTCGTCACCCACAATCCGCGCCAGCGCCAGTCGGACGTGGTGCGCACGGAACCCCTGTGCTGGGTCATGTCGGCGAACCATCCCCTGCCGGAAAACGCCCCGGTGCCGCTCGCCGTCGGCCGCCGCGACTGCCAGTGGCGGCAGATCGCCTGCGCCGCGCTCGATTCCGTCGGGCGCGACTATCAGGTGCTGTTCACAAGCTGGTCTTCCACCGTCGTTGCCGCCGCCGTCATGGCCGGCATGGCGGTCTCGGTGCTGCCGGAATCGGCGCTGCGCCCCGGCATGAAGGTGCTGACGCAGGCGGACGGCTTCCCGCCGCTGGCGCCGGTGCAGATCGGCATCATGCGCCGGCCGGGCCTTTCGCCCTCGCTCTCCAATGCCATCACCAGCCACATCACCGCCTGCCTCGACAACATCACGCCGCTGACGGCGGCCGACGACCTGCCCGAAGCGGAAGTGAAGATCTTCCCGCGCATGCCGCGGCTGCGGCCCGGACATATCCTGCCGGGATGGTGACGCTCATTCCCATGGACGGCGCGCCCGCCGGCAAGGCGGGGCCTGCCAGCGTTGCGATCCGGCCGGCCCGCGAGGACGAAGTGGAGGCGCTGCGCCGGATCGAGCGCTCCGCCGCGCAGGCCTTCCGGCTGGTCGAAGCCTTCTCGTGGATCGCCACCGGCGAGGTGCAAAGCGCCACGCTGCATCTCGACCTCATCGGCCGGGGCACGAACTGGGTGGCGACCGCCGATGGCGATCATCCCGTCGGCTTCCTCAGCGCCGAAATCGCCGGGCCGGAGCTGCATATCGTCGAAATCTCGGTCGATCACCTGCACCAGGGCTTCGGCATCGGCCGCAAGCTGATCGCCCATGCGGTCGGCGAAGCGCAGGCCCGCGGCCTTGACGCGGTGACGCTGACGACCTTCCGCACCATTCCCTGGAATTGCCCGTTCTATGAACGGCTCGGCTTCCGCACGCTCGACGAAGCGGACCTCTCGCCGCGCCTGACGGCCGTGCTGGACGAAGAAGCCGCGCATGGTCTGGCGCGCGACACGCGCTGCGCCATGCGCCTCACCCTGCCCGCGGAATAAACCCTGGCGCGTCGCCACGCCGGGGGCCTTGGCCCATAAATAGAGGGCTTGTCAATCGGGTGGCCTCTCAGTCGAGAACCTGTCAGTCGTAGGTCGCCTGCTTGCCGTCGAAATAGATCGTATTGGCTTCGCAGATGTTGATCGAGGTCTCGTCGCCCTTGATGCTGGAGCCGTCGTCGGCTTCCCAGGTCACGTAGAACTCGATGTCGCAGGGACCGTCGTAGTTGAACTCCATGTTGGCGGTTTCATTGCCGTTCAGCTTGAAGTTCATCCAGTTGGCGCTCCATTCACCGCCTTCGCCGGTGTAGAAGCCATCGATGATGTAGTCGGAATCGTTCTTGATATCGAATTTCATGCCGGCGGCGAAAGCGGCCGGCGTGGCGATGAGCATCGTTGCCGCCGCAAGCGCGGCGATCGTCTTGGTGGCGATGGACGTCACGGGAATGATCCTGTTCGTTTGATGGTGGACCGCGCCGCCGGATGCCGCAATGTTTTGCTTGGCTGCCCGCGCGCGATAGTGCTGTTGCCCCTCGTTCCGGCGCATGATTCCACGCCGAAGCGATGCCGCTTCGGCCGGAAATGCTTCGGAACGGGGCCCGGCTCCACCCGGAGCCCGACCCCGTTTTGTCAAACGGATCAGTAATTTGCTTTATTCTGCGCGCCGCCGGCTCAGCCGAGATTCTTTTTGAGGAACGCCACGGTGCGCTGCCAGGCGAGATCGGCCGCCGCCTTGTCGTAGCGCGCGGCGGAGGTATCGTTGTTGAAGGCGTGGTTGACGCCGTCATAGACGTGGATCTCGAAGCTCTTGCCGCCCGCCTCCAGCGCCTTGCGATAGGCGTCGATGCCGGCATTGATACGCTCGTCGAGACCGGCATAGTGCAGCAGCAGGGCGGCCTTGATGTTGGGCACGTCCTCTGCCGGCGGCTGCGCCCCGTAATAGGCGACGCCCGCCCTCAGCGCATCCGATTTCGTGGCGAAACGGTTGACGAGGCCCCCGCCCCAGCAGAAGCCGATGGCGCCCACCTTGCCGTTCGCCCCATCGCGCTTGGCGAGGAAGGTCAGGCTCGCCTCGGCATTGGCGACGGTCGCCGCCGGATCGAGCTTGCCGATCATCTCGCGCGCCTGGTCCTCGTTGTCGGGCGTGCCGCCGGCGGGCGACAGGAAATCGGGCGCGAGCGCGACGAAGCCTTCCAGCGCCATGCGGCGGGCGACATCGCGGATATGCGGATTGAGGCCACGGTTCTCATGGATGACGATGACGCTGCCGAGCGGGCCTGCGGCCTCCCTGGGGCGCACGAGATAACCCTTCATTTCGCCGGCGCCGCCGGCATAGACGACATCCTCGGCGGCAAGGCGCGCGTCGCCCGCCGCGACCACCTCGGCGCTTGCGGAACTGGCGGCCAGCAGCGGTGCGATGGCGGCCGCCGCCGCGCCGGAGCCCGCCAGCGCCGTCAACCGCTCCATGAAGCGGCGACGGTCGAGCGTCAGGTGGGTGTATTCATCGTAGGCGTCGATCATCGCCTGCGTGATCTGCGGCTTGTCCATGGCGCGTCCTCCGATTGTCCGGCTCACGCATAAGATAGGCCGCCGGCACAAAGCCGCCGCACACATCTGCGTTACCGCAAGCGAGGTCGTCCAATCAGGTCAGGGCGAGCCAGACGCCGAGCCAGACCCACAGCAGCATGACGACCAGCAGTCCGGCGATGAAGAGCGGGCGGCGATAGCGCAGGCGATTGCTGGTGACATGCACATAGGCATGGGCATAGCGCAGCGCCACGAACAGCCAGCCGCCGGCAACGGTCACGGGATTGTCGGCGTCGACGAGATAGAGAAGGATGCTGACGGCATAGAACAGCACCGGCAGCTCGAACTGGTTGGCGATGGCGTTCTTGACGATGAGGCTTTCGGCCGGCTCCTCGCGGTTTTCGCGGAACTGCTCGGGACGTACGCGCCCATCCCGGACGGCGCCCATGCGGCGCGAGGAGAGCAGCAAATAGAGGCAGAAGACGAGCGCGACATGCGCGATCATCGGCCAGATCGTGGCTTCCGTGGGAGACATGTTCATCCTTGGGCTTGCGTTTCAGGCCCTTGCATAGGTGTTTCCGGCCGAAGCCTCAACCGGAAACACCCTGGCCCGCACGCCCGAGGCTTATTGCGGCGTCAGCACTTCCGTGCCGGAGCCGTCCTTGCCGCTGATCGTCCAGGCACCGTGCAGCGTGCCGTCGCTCTTGACTTCGTAGACGACGAGGCCGACCGCATCGCCCAGCACATAGGCGGCCGCGAAGGCGTTGTCGTAGAGCATGCAGATGCCGCTGGACGTGGTGGAGCCGGTGCTCCATTCGATCGAGCAGGTCGTCTCGCTGGTCAGCGCGATCGTCGCCGTGCCGCCATAGGTCGAACCGTCGAGATTCGTGCCTTCGACGTCGTAGGTGCCGGCATTGACGGTCTGCGCATGCGCAGGCGCAATCAGCCCCAGGCCCAGAAGGGCCGCAGCCAATATCTTCTTCATGAATGTCCCCCAGATAACCGGCGAGATTGCCGGCGCCGCATAGTAGCGCATGCCGGGTAAAACGGAACTGGAATCACCAATGCATGAAAACGAAAATGCCCGGCAAAGCCGGGCATTCCGAAGGGTTTGCGATGCCGTGACGCCGCTCAGAGAGCGCCCGGATAGTTCGGGCTTTCGCGAGTGATCGTCACGTCGTGGGCGTGGCTTTCGCGCAGGCCCGCGCCGGAGATGCGCACGAAGGTGGCCTTCTCCTGGTAGTCCCTGATGTCCTTGCCGCCGACATAGCCCATGGAAGCCTTGAGGCCGCCGGCGAGCTGGTGCAGCACGCCCGAGACCGGGCCCTTGTAGGGAACCTGGCCCTCGATGCCCTCCGGCACCAGCTTCAGCGTGTCGCGCACTTCCGCCTGGAAGTAGCGGTCGGCCGAGCCGCGGGCCATGGCACCGACGGAGCCCATGCCGCGATAGGCCTTGAAGGAGCGGCCCTGGTAGAGGAACACTTCGCCCGGGCTTTCATCCGTGCCGGCGAGCAGCGAGCCGACCATGACGGCCGAGGCGCCGGCGGCGATGGCCTTGGCAAGGTCGCCGGAGAACTTGATGCCGCCATCGGCGATGACCGGAATGCCGGCGGCCTGCGCCGCCTCGACCGAGGACATGATGGCCGCAAGCTGCGGAACGCCGACGCCCGCGACGATGCGCGTGGTGCAGATCGAGCCCGGGCCGATGCCGACCTTGACCGCATCCGCGCCCGCATCGATCAGCGCCTGCGTGCCGCCGGCCGTCGCGACGTTGCCGGCCATGACGCGCACCGAGTTGGACAGCTTCTTCACGCGGGTGACGGCATCGAGCACGCGCTGGGAATGGCCATGCGCGGTGTCGACGACCAGAAGGTCGACGCCGGCGTCGATGAGGCGCTCGGCGCGCTCGAAGCCGTCATCGCCGACGGAGATGGCGGCGGCGGCGCGAAGGCGGCCCTGCGCGTCCTTGGAGGCATTGGGGTTGAGCTGCGACTTCTCGATGTCCTTGACCGTGATGAGGCCGACGCAGCGGCCGTCGCCGTCCACCACCAGCAGCTTCTCGATGCGGTGGCGGTGCAGCAGGCGCTTGGCTTCCTGCTGGTCGACCGTTTCCTTCACCGTGATGAGGTTTTCCCGCGTCATCAGCTCATAGATCTTCTGCGCCGGATCGGAGGCGAAGCGCACGTCGCGGTTGGTCAGGATGCCGACGAGGCGGCCCGCCTTGGCGTTACCGCCATTCTCGACGACCGGGATGCCGGAAATGCCGTGCGCCTTCATCAGCGACAGCGCATCGGCGAGCGTGGCGTCGGGGCCGATCGTCACGGGATTGACGACCATGCCGCTCTCGAACTTCTTGACCTGGCGAACTTCCTCGGCCTGCTCGACGGGCGTCAGGTTGCGGTGGATGACGCCAAGTCCGCCGGCCTGCGCCATGGCGATGGCAAGGCGGCTTTCCGTGACCGTGTCCATCGCGGAGGACAGGATCGGCAGGTTCAGCTCGAAATCGTGGGCGATGCGGGTCGCGATGTTCGTCTGGCCCGGCATGACCTCGGAGTGGCCGGGCTGCAGGAGAACGTCATCGAAGGTCAGGGCTTCGAGACCGGTTGCGGTTTCAATGATGCGCGCCATGGGCCAAGTTCCTTTAAGGTAAAGCTCACGCACCAAGGGGGACATTGGGAGTGGTCCGCCTCGGTCGCTTGCAAGAAATTCTTGGAAGTTGGCGAGGGCTGGTAACACGTTCATGACGGGTTGGGAATAGCAAAAAGGCCGCAAACGCATCCGGCGGCCTGCTTGTGGACAAGCACGAAGCGGCAAGGCCCCTCGCCCCGCTTGCTGCAACCCTCTTCCCGCAGGCGGAGAAAAGGTGCGGCTTCAGGATGAGGGGCACGCGCGAAAAACGCGCGGCTCAGATATCGAACTGATAGCTCACCGGCACGAAGCGATAGCCCTCGCCCGCCTTCTCCACGAAGCCGGCGGCCGGGAACGGCATGTGATAGCCGATGAAGGCGAGCCGGTCGGTGGCGAGCATGTCGAACACCTTCTTGCGCGTTGCGGCCGCCTGCGCCTTGTCCATGTCGAAGCGCACCTCCCAGTCCGGCCGCTGCAAGGACAGGACGAAATGGTTCGCGGTATCGGCCGTCAGCATCAGCGCCTTGCCCTCCGATTCGACACGGAAGATCATGTGGCCCGGCGAATGGCCGAAGGCATTGAGGCCTGTGATACCGGGCACGACCGTGCCTTCGTCCTCGATAAAGGTGAGCTTTTCGGCGAGCGGCTGCACCTTGGCGAGCACGCCCTGATGACCCTGCTCGGCCGGCGTGCCCATGCGCTCGGGATTGACCCAGAAATCGTATTCCGTGCGGCCGGTGACGTAGCGCGCATTGGGGAAGGCCGGCTTGCCGCCCTCCAGGAGCCCGCCGATATGGTCGCCATGCATATGGGTAAGGACGACGACGGAGATCTGGTCCGGCGTATAGCCGGCATAGTTGAGGCCTTCGAGAAGGCGGCCCATGCCGGCATCGCGCCCGCCCTCGCCCATGCCCGTATCGAACAGCACGACCTCGGAACCGGTATCGACCAGCGCCGGCGTGAAGCTGTTGACGAAGCTGTCGGCGGGCAGGAAGTTTTCCGTCAGCAGCGCGCCGACCGCCTCGGCCGGCTGGTTGGTGCCATAGGTCTCGTTCGGCGCGCCGGCGGCGCGCATGCCGTCGCGCACCGTGAGAATGCGGAAGCTGCCGAGCTTGAAGCTGCGGGTTTCCAAGGGGCTTACTCTCATATCGGTGGCATCGCTCCCGGATTGCTGCGCGAAGGCGGCCGCACGGTTCAGCGCCAGCGGCGCGGCCAATGTGGCGGCGCCGGCGGCAAGAAACAAGGATCGGCGCGAGAGTGTCGTACGGTCTGCCATGGATCTCCCTCTTCTCGGTAAGTGCTGCGCGGGCAGCAAAGTGAGTGCTGCGCGGGCAGCAGGATGACACGGCTTCCATCTAGGGCGCGTCACGATCCGGTCCCGCCCCATCACGGGCTTGTGATCCTTGAGGCCAATCCTCACGATTTGACAGATGGCAGAGACGGGCGCAGAAGACGGGCAGCCCACCCACGGGTTTGCGCCCCTTCCGGATGCCGGACCGCCAGGCGCCCTGCCGGAATTGCTCCTGGACCTCGCACTGCGATTTGCCGATGAACCGTATCGTCCCCCTCATCCTTGCCGTCGCGCTCTTCATGGAGCAGATGGATTCGACCGTCATCGCCACCTCGCTGCCGGCGATCGCCGCCGATCTCGGCGTTGGGCCGATCACGCTGAAGCTGGCGCTGACCTCCTACATGGTCTCGCTCGCCACCTTCATTCCGCTGAGCGGCTGGATGGCGGACCGGTTCGGGGCAAAGCGCATCTTCCGCCTCGCCATCCTCGTCTTCGTCGCCGGATCGCTTCTCTGCGCCGTCGCCGACAGCCTCGTCGGCTTCGTCGTCTCCCGCTTCCTGCAGGGCATGGGCGGGGCGATGATGACGCCCGTCGCCCGTCTCGTGCTGGTGCGCTCCACCTCGCGCTCCGAACTCGTCTCCGCCATGGCGCTGCTGACCATCCCCGCTCTGGTCGGCCCGCTCGCCGGCCCACCGCTCGGCGGCTTCATCACCACCTATTTCTCCTGGCACTGGATCTTTCTCATCAACGTGCCGGTCGGCATCGCCGGCTACATCCTCTCCGGCATCCACCTGCCGGAAATCCGCGCCGCCGCCCCGCCGCCGCTCGACTGGCTCGGCTTCGCGCTCAGCGCCATCGCCGCCTCCGGCACGATGTTCGGCCTTTCGGTGGTGAGCCTGCCCGCCCTGCCGCCGGTCATCGGCGTCGTCGCGACCGCCATCGGCCTTCTTTGCGGCGTGCTCTATGTGCGCCACGCCCGGCGCCACCCGACGCCGCTGCTCGACCTGAAGCTCTTCCATGACAGCGCGTTTCGGGCCGCCGCCATCGGCGGCACGCTGTTCCGCATCTCCGTCGGCGCCGTGCCCTTCCTGATGCCGCTGATGCTGCAGGTCGGCTTCGGCCTCTCGCCCTTCCAGTCCGGCCTCGTCACCTTCACCGGCGCGGTCGGGGCCATCACCACCAAGTTCATCGCCAAGCGGGTGCTGACCGTCGCCGGTTTCCGCACGACGCTGATCATCGCGGCCATCTGCGGCGCGGCGCTGACCTTCGTCAACGGCCTCTTCACGCCCGCCACGCCCTTCTGGTTCATGGCCGGCGTGCTGCTGGTCGCGGGCTTTGCCCGCTCCTTCTTCTTCACCAGCGTCAACGCGCTCTCCTTCGCCGATATCCCGGATGCGGACGCCAGCAAGGCGACGTCGATGAGCGCCGTGCTTCAGCAGATCAGCCTGGCCATGGGCGTCGCCGTCGCCGGTGCGATCCTCGAAATCGAGACCACGCTCACCGGCTCGCCGCTGGAACTGAAGGACTTCCAGATCGCCTTCATGATCATTTCCGCCCTGACGCTGCTGGCGGTCCTGCCCTTCCTCGCCATGGCCAAGAACGCCGGCGCCACCGTCTCCGGCCACCGGATGGAAACAGGGGAAGAGGAAACGGCGGCGGTGAAGTAGCCCCGCACGTCAAGAATTCGCACGCTAACCGCGCCCCATCCAGGCTTCCGCGCGGCGGCGGAGCCCGGAACAGGGCGATAAGTTCGGGCACACTGACGTTTCGATCCATGCCTCCGTTCGGAGGCGGCTTTCACCCAACTGCTCGCATAGGCGATGAGGGCATTTCTATCCACGCCTCCGTGCGGAGGCGACCTCCCAGAGGCCGTCGATGATCTGGCCGCCGATCTCGTTTCTATCCACGCCTCCGTGCGGAGGCGACAAGAGGACCACGCGCCGCCTGCACCAGTGCGCGAGTTTCTATCCACGCCTCCGTGCGGAGGCGACCATCTCATTACCGACATGCTCGGTCATGTGGATAAGTTTCTATCCACGCCTCCGTGCGGAGGCGACCTACTCGACCCGTCCACGATTCGATCAACTCAGCCTGTTTCTATCCACGCCTCCGTGCGGAGGCGACCGCTCGCCTTTGTCGAGCGTGACGTCGGCGGTCCAGTTTCTATCCACGCCTCCGTGCGGAGGCGACCCATGGCCCGGGGAGGCCACGGCTATCGTTTCCAGTAGTTTCTATCCACGCCTCCGTGCGGAGGCGACACCACGCATGGGAGATTATCGGCCACCTCGGCAAGGTTTCTATCCACGCCTCCGTGCGGAGGCGACAGCCCCGCCTACAGGCGCTCGGCTGGTGGGGCAAGTTTCTATCCACGCCTCCGTGCGGAGGCGACCCGCGCCTATGAAATCGCGTCGAGGGTCTGATCATGTTTCTATCCACGCCTCCGTGCGGAGGCGACCACCGATGACGCGTGGAATTCGCATCGCGTGAACGTTTCTATCCACGCCTCCGTGCGGAGGCGACCCGAGATCGAGACCGTTATCCCCATCGATACCGCGTTTCTATCCACGCCTCCGTGCGGAGGCGACGATCCAGCCGGCCTTCGTTCACTCGAAACGGACGTTTCTATCCACGCCTCCGTGCGGAGGCGACCCATCCCTTCACGATGATGTTGGCTAGGGCCTTCAGGTTTCTATCCGCGCCTCCGTGCGGAGGCGACCGGTCGTTCGTGAGGTGGATCAGCAGTTCTTTGCAGTTTCTATCCGCGCCTCCGTGCGGAGGCGACCCCGACGCCAATGATGTAGTTCGGCCGATCCATCAGTTTCTATCCACGCCTCCGTGCGGAGGCGACTTTCCAGTTTCTATCTTATGCAACTCTAGAAGCACGTTTCTATCCACGCCTCCGTGCGGAGGCGACTGGTCGAGGACGCCGATCTTGTGGGGCGGCACCTGGTTTCTATCCACGCCTCCGTGCGGAGGCGACCTCACGGGCATCCTGCCCGGTCGCACCCGTATTGTTTCTATCCACGCCTCCGTGCGGAGGCGACCCCTTGGTGATCCGCGTTTTGTCGACCTGGGCGAGTTTCTATCCACGCCTCCGTGCGGAGGCGACTTCGGCCTGTCTAACGCATTGTTTGAATGGAGAAAAGGCCGGCAGCGACGCGAAGCTCTGGTGGTGGGGTAGTGTTTACCAGCGCCTGGTGTCTCTGCGGGATTGCTGCGCAAGGATTTCAACGGGTTCCCGTTGGTGCGCCCCTTCCGGGGATCGGCGGCACGCTTTGGGTTCGCACCGTCGTGGGGATAGAACGTTGCTGCCGTGGCGGAGGCGTGGGTGGCCTGCATTCGTGAACGAAGACGTCAGGCCAACTGGGCCTCCATCATCCCCGCGACGCGCCCGTCACTCCGCCTTTTCGCAAACGACGGCCAGCTTGTTGCCATCGAGGTCGCGGATGAAGGCCGCATAGAAATTGGCGTGGAACGGCCGCAGGCCCGGTGCACCCTCGTCCGTGCCCTTCGCCGCAAGGGCGGCGGCATGGAAGGCGTCGACGGCGGCGCGGTTGGGGGCGACGAGGGCGATGGTGACGCCGTTGCCGAAGGTGGCGGGTTCGCGGTTGAAGGGTTCCACCACCCAGAAGCGGCAGCGCACGTCATCATCCGCCGCATAGCCGATCTCGCCGGGCGCTTCCTTCTGCCGCCGGTAGCCGAGACACGGCAGGACGGCATCGTAGAAACGGCCAGCGGCCTCGAGATCGTTCGTGCCGACGGTGGTGTAGAGCAGCATCAGGCGTCCTCGCCCGCTTCCGCCGCCTCTTCCCTTGCCTTGCGGCCCTTGAAGCCCTTGGCGAGCAGGAACATTTCCACCGATTCGGCGCGCGAGGCGCCGGGCTTCACATGGATGACCTGCTTGAAATTCTGCTTGAGCATGTTGAGCAACTCACGCTCCGTGCCGCCCTGGAAGGTTTTCGCCAGGAAATGCCCGCCTTCCGCCAGCACCTCGACGGCGAAATGCGCGGCGACCTCGCACAGATGCATGGTGCGCAGATGGTCCGTCTGGCGGTGGCCGGTGGTGGGCGCGGCCATGTCGGAGATCACGAGGTTCGGCGTGCCGCCGACCGCGTCGATGAGGTTCTGCGGCGCGGCGGGATCGAGGAAATCCATCTGGAGGATGCGCACGCCGGGCAGCGGATCCATCTCCAGGAAGTCGATGGCGGCGACGCGCGGGTCCGCATCCGTCGAATCGGTCACCTTGGCGGCGATCTGCGACCAGCTTCCGGGCGCCGCGCCAAGGTCGATGATGCGCCGGGCACCCGAAAGGATGTTGTGCTTCTCGTCGATCTCCAGCAGCTTGAACGCCGCGCGGGCGCGGTAGCCTTCGAGCTTCGCGCGCTGCACATAGGGATCGTTGATATGGCGCTCGAGCCAGCGGCGCGAGGAGGCCTTCAGCTTGCCCTTCTTGACCTTCTGGCCGAGCTTGCGGCCGCTGCGGTTGCCGCCGATGGGGGGCTTGGTCATCACGCCTGTCCTTCGGATTTGACCGGATTGCGGTGGCCGCCGCGCTGGTTGCGGCGGTGGCGGCCGCGGCGCCAGACGCCGTCGTCGGCCATCATGTCGGTGAGCAGGCCCTCGCGCAAGCCGCGGTCGGCGACGCGCATGCGGCGCGACGGCCAGCGCTTGCGGATCGCCTCCAGGATGGCGCAGCCGGCAAGCACGAGATCCGCCCTGTCAGGCCCGATGCAGGGATTGGCCGCGCGGGCCGAAAAATCCCAGGAGAGAAGCCGCGCCTGCATGGCCGTCACCTCGTCGTCCGACAGCCAGACGCCATCGACGCGGCGGCGGTCATAACGCGGCAGGTCGAGATGCACGCCGGCGAGCGTCGTCACGGTGCCGGATGTGCCGATGAGGTGGAAATCCTCCGGCGCATGAACGAGTTCGCCGGGGCAATCGAAGGCGGCCAGCATGCCCTCGACTTCCGAGACCATGCCCGCGAAGCTTTCCGGCGTCACATCGCGCCCGCCATGGCGCTCGGAGAGCGTGACGACGCCGACCGGCAGCGAGGTCCAGTGGGTGATGTGGTTGGCAAGCCGGCTGGAGCGGTTGTCGCCGATGCGGATGACCGCGATTTCCGAGGAGCCGCCGCCGATGTCGAAGAGCACGACGGACTTCGCCTCGCGCCCGACCAGCGAGGAGCAACCGGACACCGCAAGCCGCGCTTCGGTCTCCCTGTTGATGATTTCGAGGTCGAGACCCGTTTCCTCCCGCACGCGCTCCAGGAAGGCCTCGCCGTTTTCCGCCGCGCGGCAGGCCTCGGTGGCGATGAGGCGGCTGCGGCGGATGTTGCGGTTCTTCAGTTTGGCGGCGCAGATCTTCAGCGCCTCGACGGAACGATCCATCGCCTCGTCGGAAAGGCGCCCGCTGGCCGCAAGCCCCTCGCCTAGGCGCACGATGCGCGAAAAGGCATCGACGACGCGGAACTGGCCCGGCCGGGTCGGCTGGGCGATGAGCAGGCGGCAATTGTTGGTGCCGAGATCGAGCGCCGCATAGAGCGGCGCGTCATAGCCGTCGCGCTCAGCGGCGCGGGGCATGGAGGCGGGCTCGCGGCGGGGTTCGCTCGCCTGCGGTTGAGGCCGCGCCTCGACGATCTCGACCGCCTGCTGGATGATCGTGATATCCGCAAGGGGATGGGCGGGATGCGCGCCGGGCTTCTTGCCGCGGTGCTTGCGCCGGTTGCGGCGGCCTTCGCCCTGGCGCTGGTCGTCCCGCGCGGCTTCGCGCTGGCCGACGGGCGCCAGCGGACGCACGTTTTCCTGCCCGGCGCCTTTGCCACGCCGGCGGCGCTTGTTCTTGCGCGCGGTATCGCCGCTTGCGGCGGCCTGGGGGCGCTCGGCGGGCGCGGACGAACCGGCCGCCTGGCCTGCGGACGGGGAAACGGCAGAGGGACCTGCGCCCTTCTGCTTGCCCTTGCGACGGCGCGACCGCTTCGGTCGCGCCGCATCGCCCGCATCTCGCGCCCCGGAAGCAGACGGCTTTTCGCCGTGGTCGGGGTCGTTCACGTTACTGCCTATGGCGCCGCGCAAAGCTGAAAAGCTGCAAGCAGGCGCTCTCTCGATCTTCGTTGGGGCGACATTACCAGCGCCCGGCCCGTTCGCCAAATTCTTTTTGTGACGGAAGGGCGACAGCGACGGGGACAAATTGCCGGATGCATTTTTCCCAAAAAAACCATTTGCATCTCGTCGCCTTTTGTTTATAAGCCCGCCTCACAGGCACCGGCCAAGCCGGTTTCGCCCCTGCTGGGGAATAGTTCAACGGTAGAACGACGGACTCTGACTCCGTTAATCTTGGTTCGAATCCAGGTTCCCCAGCCAATTCTCCCTAAAATGCCTTATTCCTAAGTTTTCCGTCGTGCCGAATCCCGTTTTGGCATCATTGGCGACCTGATGCCCAAAGGTGATGCCCAACCCGAAATCGGCACGGGGTGACCTTCGGGCCTGATACAGGGTGTCTTCGTCAGGTCAGTCTGAAATGGGTACGGGATGGGAGGATCGGTGAAATCAATATGTTTCCACAGTCCGCCTAACATGCGCGGAAATAATTTCCGCACCGGCACGCTCTCCTGTGTTTCCAGTCGAGAGCCAACATGAGCGCAGAGGGTGGCGTGAACTTCGAGCTACAAGTCTATGTTGACGAGAGCATTCACGTTCGTGGTGACTTCATCGTCATCGCGGCTGTATGTTGCTACTCTGACGTCCAGCAAAACGTCTATCGGGCATTGAGCGACTGCGGATTCGATCCGGTTCGAGACGAGTTTAAGAGCAGCATGAGAATGAGTGGCAACCCGTCAGCGCAGGACCTGCGCCGACGTCTGCAGATCCTGCTGAATGATTGCAAGATCGCGATGGCCATCTGCCCGATTTCAGAGCGCGCGAGCATAGCCACGCACGTAGCCGAATTGCTATCGACCCTTCAATTACCCTCCGGGGGCAAAATTGTCACGATTGATCTGGACGAGGGCATTAGGCCCAGCAAAGCTTCGATGCCGCCTAGCGCTTCAGTCCGATATGGGTGCGATTCAAGATTAGTGGCCGGGATCCAGTTGGCGGACTGCGCAGCCCATCTTATCGCGACGATGATTCTTGAGGAATTGGGGTTCGTTTCGAAAACCGTCCCGGCAAGCAGCGTATACGAAGGTCGGTCGGGCGAAATCGAGCTCGCCTGGACCCTGTGGGCCACCGTGCGTTACGCGCTCTCAGGCGGCACTCCCGTCGGAGGCAATGACGAATTTGGGTTTCCGGAGCCAATCATGAAACCATTCGGCCTATTGGTATCGGACGCTTGCTCAGATGCGGTGAAAAGCGCGGTTGAGAAGCGCCTATCAACTGTATGGGTGGGCTGCATTCACTGAAAGTGACACTCTCGCTTCAAACCGCCCCGACATAGTGACCGCGGTTACTACTCAGTCTCCGGTTTCCAAGCCTGGCATGAGCTTAGCTGAGGCCCGCAGGCGATGTCCGTTATGGGACCGAGAGGGGACCGTCGGCTTTCAGCCCGTCGAATAACGAAGCGGACTTTCGCACTTAGTAGGCGCGTAGTCACTCTCGGCACAAAGCGGCCAAGCGGCCTCGATCAATGCTGAGTAGCTGCATCCCCAGAAGCCGACGTTCGACTGGTGCTGCAGCGAGGAGGAGCCGCAGCAGGGCGTGATGCAACTAGCCTCCGTCCACGGCACTCGCGACGACACCGCGCCAACTAGGAACGAGATTGAATAGATAGGTCTAACACCTTAAGATAACGACATAAGGTGGGAAACACTCTCCGGTTGATTTTTCCGGAGAGTATTGGATACCTCCAATGTATGCTGATGAGAGACAAAGATCAGAATGAAATTCAGGCGAGAATTTTGAAGATCAAACTCACATTAGAACTGTTCTGCAAATTTTCAGGTTACACGCGCGCCCGGATGCTTTGGATTTATCGCTCTGACACCCCCTCCACGAAGAAGGACGTATCATAATGGTGGCGGCTGGTGGTTACATTTTGCGGGTGCCCAAGCAAAGGAGAGAGTTGCTTCTCGACGAAGCCAAACATGGAGGTTCGTTCTATTCGCCGAAACCCTTTGTCTCGGAACCTGTTCCGCGCTTCGACCACAGCCGTCGCGCGCCGCTTGCCGTCTTCGCGTCCTTCGAGGATGGCTTCATCACCCACATCGCGAGCGGACGAAAAGGACACTCAGCGGGCACAGGCCTCGTCCGCTTGAATCTCGAAGAACTCCAACCACTGAAGCGACCCGTGAGCTTCGATGAGATCCTTGCTGGTATCGACATACGCGTTGTCCGGCACGTCCAGCAGCGCATGGAAACAGGTGGCTTGCTCCCGCCGAAGTCGCTCCGAGCTTTTGTTGATCGCATCGCAGAACTCGACCAGACCGTCGGCCCACGTCTTGCACGCTATTCCGAGCGTCGGGCCGAGGCGGTGCGGCGGCTCCAGCCGCGTGCCCGCGAAAACCTAGCCTATCAGAAGGAGACGCTTGGCCTCGCGCTCGAGATCGCCGGCATCTCGCGGGAGGACCTGTTGGCCTGGGTCCCGACGGACGCTTCCCAGCAGTCGTTCCTCGACGGGCTGCCGGGTGCACAGGTTCGGGAAGACGCTATGCTTTTGTCCGACTTCTCGACCGTGCCGGGCTTTGAAGCTGTGGGCGAAACCACCCACTACGGCTCGAAGGTTTTCGCGAGCGAAGAGGATTCGTCGAAACGATTGACGGTGATCATGGCCAACCGTCTACCCCTCGAACAACAGACCGGTGCCGACCTTATCTACTTCAACGAAGCTTACCGCAGCTTCGTGATGGTCCAATACAAGGCAATGGAGAAACGCGAAGACGAGGTGGAGTTTCGTTGGCAGGCGAAGGATCAGTTCTGCGACGAGGTTGAGCGGATGGAGACCCTGCTGGAGGAGCTCAGGAAGCTCCCAAGCGGCGAGCACCCTGACGGGTTCCGTTTCTCGGACAACCCGTTTTTCCTGAAGTTCTGTCCGCGCGTTGTCTTCAACCCCGACGACAAAGGGCTCTTCAAGGGCATCTATCTGCCCCTCGATTTATGGAAGCGGGCGGATGCCGCTGGTTTATTCACGGGGCCACGCGGCGGCAAGGTTCTGACCTTCAAGAACGTCGGTCGTCGAATCAATAATTCGGAGTTTGTCGGGCTCGTGGCCGGATCGTGGGTAGGCACGTCGATAGAGCAATCCGCTGTACTTAGCGAGATTGTCCGGCAGGTGCTGGAAAACGGGAAGACCGTCACGATAGCCATCAAGCACACTCCGCTTCCTCATGCGTCTGAAATGGAGGCCGTTGAATGAGCAATACCCAGAAGCTTTCCGTTCGCCTCTTGCGAGATGGCCTCACCCCAGCTGACGCAGTTCGCGACGGTGTAGACATAACACCATGGGACAAGCTGGAAGGCGCACTGATTTCATTGGCAACGCTCGGCGGCGGCGCGCCGAAATGGGCGCGATTCCTCGAACTGTCGGAAGCCGAGAAGAAGAAGGTCTTCAATCACACAGCCTTCGGACTCGTGTTCTTCCAGGCATCAGGGCGCTGGTTCGCCGTGTCCTTTGGCATGGGTCACGTCAAGCTTGATCCTGCGGCGTTCGAGCAAGATTTTGGGCTGCGGGTCGTCCTCAACGCCGTTGACCCGAAGCAGTTGAAGAGCGCGGACGTTCGGACACCGGATGAGAATACCCTATCCCGCCGTACGCAGACCAGCCGGGGCTCCGATCAGACTGCCTTCGCCATCGACATCGAGCGTGACCTTGTCCGTGGTCTGGCGGGGACGCCCAAAGATGCAGGCTTCGGCTCCTATGTGGCGGGGACCGACGGCCTCACGCTCAACCGAAAGCTTGAGATCGCGGAGCTCGCCCAAGCCTGTGCGGATGCGTATGCGATCTATCAGAAGACCGACTACAAGACCGACTTCGGCTGGATCGATCAGATTCGCCACATCCGTGAGCAAGAATTGATCGACAAGCTGGACGCCAAGCTGATCGAAGCTTTGGCGAAGGCGGTCGACGAAGGTGAGACTGAGGGAATTCACCTAGCATTTCCGGTCATTTACGACCCTGAGAAATCAAGCCTCATCCGCTACAAAGGTTTTCGTAGCTGGCAGCTTTATGCCGACCTCGACTTGCCCGGGTACCTCGACGCACTGAAGGAGCGCGAGAAGTCAGGCTACTCGGACGAAGACCTCCGCAATCACACTGTCCACGAAGTCGATGATGATGGCCATGACTGTGGTGGGAAGTGGAAGTTGCGGGAGTGCATTGTGTTCGAGACAGAACTCGATGGCTCGACCTACGTCTTCTCTGGAGGCCGCTGGTACCAGATCGACCAGAACCTCGCCAAAGAGGTACAGGAATTTTTCGACGCGACAAGCAAGGTCGGTATGCCCGCCGCTGAGGCTGACGAGACAGAAGAAACCTACAACAAGCGCGTCGCCGGTATGGATGCGGACATGATCTGCTTAGACCGTCGGCTCATCAAGCCGACCGGTGCTGCTAGCAAGATCGAGGCGTGCGACTTTCTCGGCCGTGAGCGCCAACTGATCCACGTTAAGGACAAGACGTCCTCGTCTCGACTCAGTCACCTTTTCAGCCAGGGGACCGTCTCCGCACGTGTCCTCGCGACCGACCCGCCGTCGCGCGACAGCGTTCGGGACGAAGTGATCGCAGTCCAGGCTGAAACCGGACAGACCGGCTACGAGGACATCATCCCGAATTCCGGGAATGACTTCACCCGTGGTGATTTCACCGTCGTCTACAGCGTCATTGCTGCATCTGATAAGCCGAAACTCCCATTCTTCAGCTTGGTGTCGTTCCGTCAGGCTGCGCGCGAATTACATGCTCTCGGCTACAAATGGGCTTTCGCCTGGATCGAGAAGCCAAAGTCTCGCGCGAAAGCGAAAGCTAAACGATCCGCAAAGGGCGCTGGAGATGATGCGGAGGTCATAGAATGAGCGAAAGACTTAGCTGCACTACCCCAACGCAGGAGCTAAACAAGCTCAGCCCCTGAAACACAGCCCACCCGCGACTGTTTTAATGAATATTATCTAAATGGCAGTTTCCAGCGCACTGCGATCATTCATGACGATCGCGGCCAACATGCACCTTCCGCCCTCTCTAGGCTCAGGACCTATTAATTTGGAATGAGTTGTGATTCATGGCCTCTGTAGGAGGCTGTTATGAGTGATTTGTTTTTGCTGAGCGAACAGCAGATGGCGCGGATCGCGCCGTATTTTCCTT